>DASWON010000329.1:0-3935 GCA_036398735.1 Rhodopila sp. | reverse complement strand
GTGGTGTCCGACATGGTCTCCTCAAATGAGTGCGCCAACTTCATCCGACACGCCGGTTATCGCCAGTCAGCGTGAAACGAGTCTAGTCAGACTTGAACAACTCGGCGACGGGCGGCCGCTTGGTATCTCATCGAGTCGCGCGCAGCCGCCACGCCGAACCTGGCGCGTATCGTTCGGCGTCACCGCTGACTGGCATAAGATGGGCGGACGTGACCCGAGCAGGCAGCATGGGAAGGCCACCATCGGGCGGCCGAAGACCAGGCCGGCAACCCGGCTGTGCTGCCCAACGCACGATGATCGTCACCGAGACCCGGCCGATACGCGATCGAGGGCCGTGTTCAGGCGTTGCTGGCCTGTTTACGCGATGCCAGCAAGGCACTGATACGATCGATCAACTGAGCACCGGAAACCGGCTTGCGCAGCAGGGAAAACGCCCCGCTGATCGCGCCGCCGATCGCCAGTGCCGCCCCGTCCCCGGCGTATCCGGTCAGTAGTACGGCCGGCAGACCGCGCCGGCGCTCCTGTGCCGAACGGATCAGCATCAGTCCGTCCATCGACGGCATCGTCAGATCCGACACGATGATGTCGACCCGTTCGCCTGCTTCCAGCAGAGCCAGGGCAGCCGCCCCACTCTCCGCGGCATGGACCCGATAACCCGACTCCTCCAGCGACAGCGACAGCACGTCACGCACAATCGCGTCGTCATCGACCAGCAGCACGTGCGGCTTGGCTGCCTCCCGGCGCAGGGTCGCGTCCAGGTCGGACTGCCTACCTGCAACGTCCGTAACGCTGGGCAGCCAGAGGATGATGCGCGTGCCTTGATCCACCACGCTATCGATCGACAGGCTGCCGCCGCTCTGTTCGACGAAGCCCTTCGCCATCGCCAGTCCGAGACCGGTTCCCTTGCCCGCCTCCTTGGTGGTGAAGAAGGGTTCGGTCACCCGCGCGAGGATAGAGGCGTCCATCCCGGTCCCGGTGTCGCTGACCACGATCCGGATATAGCGGCCGGGCGTGAGGCCAGCCGGATGCGGCAGCCCGGTAGAGACCATCTCGACGTCCGCGGCAAAGCTCAGCGTCCCGCCGGACGGCATGGCATCGCGCGCATTGGTGGCCAGGTTGACGAGCACCGTCTCCAACTGGCCGCGATCCGCGAACAGCGGCGGCAGTCCGATCGGTGCGTTGACCTTGCAAACAACCGATCCGCCAAGGGTGTGGGTCAGTACCTCGGCCATATCGGTCAGCAACGCGGTGGCGTCGACGTTCTCCGCGCGCAGGTCCCCGCGGCGGGAGAACGCGAGCAACCTGCTGGTGATCGCCGCGCCGCGCTTGGCCGCATCGAGCACCATGCGGGCATTGCGAAGAACTCGCTCCGGATCGCCGGGCCGGCGCTCGATCAAGGCCGCGCCGCCCGACACCGCCTGCAGCACGTTGTTGAAGTCGTGTGCGATGCCGCCGGCGATCTGGCCTAGCGCGTGCATCCGTTCGGCGTGGGCGGCGCGCCGCTGAGCTGCCTCGCGCGCCGCCATTTCCTCGCGCACCCGCTGTTCCAGATCGGCGTTGATCCGCCGCTGGATGTCGCGCAGCCGCTTCTCGGCGTCGATATCAAGGATGATGCCGAGCGCTTCCTTGACCTCGCCGCTTGCCGCGCGTACCGGCACGGCCCCGACCCTGAACCAGTTCTCGCTGCCATCGACATCGCGGAACAGGAACTCGACGCCCGGGAGGATGGCCTCACCCAGCCGCAACGCGCGCCGGACCGGGAAGTTCTCGGGCGCCAGGCGATTGCCATGCTCGTCATGGGCGATCCACTCGCCGCGCGGCGTCGCGGTCATGGAGTAGATGACGGGTCCGGTGAGGCGATGCATCATCGCGTTACCCAGCACGACCCGTCCGCTGGCGTCGACGATACCCACGGCGACCGGCATTGCCTCGATGATTTCGGCCAGCCGGTTGCGCTCGGTATCCAGCATCCAGATCAGGCGGTCGCGCGCCACCTCCGCCTCGTACCGGGCCGTCACGTCCATGTTGATGCCAACCATCCGCAGCGCGCGCCCGTCGGGACCACGAATGGCCTGGCCGCGTCCGAGCAGCCGGCGGATCGAACCGTCGGGCATGATCACGCTGTATTCGGTAGCGAAGGGGCGGTCGGGCGACTTGAGGCTGGTCACCAACTCCGCTTGTGTGCGGAGGAGATCGGCGGGATGCACCGCGTGCCGCCAGAGTTCCGGGCTTGGCCCATGTTCCGTGGGCGGCAACCCGTGCAGTTGCCACTGCTGCTCGCTCCACGTCAGCGTGTCGTTGATGATATCCCAGTCCCAGATGCCGAGGTTGGCGCCCTCCCGCGCCAGTTCCAGCCGCTCCTCATTGACGCGAACGCCGGCTTCCGCTTGCCGCAGGTCGGTGACGTCCGTCTGATTGATCAACACAAGGGTACGGCCGGACACCTGGACCGGTGCTATGGCATTCAGCAGATCGCGTGCTCCCCGCCGGCCCTTCAGGCGGGTTTCGTAGGTGAGGCTCTGCCCGCTGTCCACCGCGCGGCACATCTCCCGCAGGCGCGCGTGGCTGAGCCCGAGGTCGAGGCTGGTAACCGGGCGGCCGCGCAGTTCCTCGACGGTGTAGCCGACGTAGCCGGCGGCGACCGCGTTGCAGTCGATGATCTCGGTTGTGTCGGGATCGAGCAGCACCGTCCCGCCGGGCGACCGCTCGAACAGGGCACGGAACCGCTGCTCGCTGTCCGCCAGTTCGGCGCTGACCTTCCGACGTTCAGTTGCCGCGTTCAGCAGTGCGCGGGCCACCGTGTCGGTTTCCGGCAGGCCCGTGGCGGCGGAGGCGGCCGGGTCGATTGCATTGTCATGGGCTGCCAGCCGGCGAAGCTGGGCGATTGGGCGTATGATCCCGCGGGAGGCAAACAACGCCAGAATGACGCCGGCTGCCAGGACGATCGCGCCCAGCACGGCCACCCGCAGGATGGCAGCGCGCAAGGGCCCGAAGACGATCGCCTGGGGCGCGCCGACGATCACCGTCCAGCCGAAGGGCGTGACGCGGGCATAGGCGCTGACGACCGCACCATCGTCGCCGGCCGATGCCGTCGTCAGTCCGTATGCGGCCTCGCTGACGGATCCGGACAGCGCCGGGGAAATGGTCGTGCCGACCGAGCGCCCCTGGCCCGGCGTCGATGCGACGACGGTGCCGGACGCATCGACGACCGTCAGTGTTGCGCCCAACGGCATATCCTGGCGTGCAATCAGATCCGCCATGGCGCGGGGCAGCAGCCGGATGTAAAGGTCATACACGACACGGCCATCACGGAAGACCGGGACATCGACACTGAAGCCGCTCAGGCCGGTGACGCGACCGACATGCATGTTGGTCACAATGGGCCGGGCCGAGTCGAACACCTGGATGCCGGCGGCGAATGATTCGCGAAACTGTGCCGAGTCGACGACATTCGGCGGCAGGCCGTAGGTTCGCAGGCGCAGCATATCCGGAGCTGCGAGGCCGATCACCGAGCCGGACGGCTGGCGAGCCAGAAAGGCCTCCGCCTGTTTGTCGAACTGGCTCAGATCGCCGTCCTGCAACGCGGGGGACAGCGCGAGGGTCTCCAGCGCTGATACACGGAGCTGAAGATCGCGTTCGACGGACACAGCCATACCGCGTGCAATCGTCAGCAGCGAATCGTAGGCGCGGTGCTGTTCGTCACTGTAGTCGAGATATTCGCGAACCACGCCCATGCCGACCAGCGGTACGACGCTGGCGATGACGAGCAGCAACAGCCTGGACCGTAGCGACAGGTCGTGCCGCCAGGGGCGCCGCCTGTCGCGCCGCCGGGAGGCCTGCGTCGTTGAGGCGTCTACCGCCCCGGATGTTTCCAGGACCGTGTCCCGGGCGAGCGCCACGATGCTACCGCCTTCTTATCGTGAACGAACCGTACG
>DASWON010000328.1:0-2141 GCA_036398735.1 Rhodopila sp. | reverse complement strand
CGATTTCGTGCGCGGCCATACCGTGGTGCGGGTGCTGAAAGAGCGCTGGCCGAACCGGCCGGTCGACATTCTGGTCAACAAGCAGGTGGTCTCGCTGGTCGACTACATGCCCGGCGTCCGCAAAGGCATATTGTGGGACCTGCCGCGACGGCGTCTGGCACTGGCCAAACAGTGGGAACTGGCTGCAAAGCTCCGCGAGCAGAATTACGGCACCGTGCTGGTGATGCCACGGACCTGGAAATCGGCGCTGGCGCCCGCGCTGGCGGGGATTCCCGAGCGGGTCGGCTTCGTCGGCGAGGTCCGCTTCGGCCTGATCAACCAGTGGCGCTGGGGCGAGAAGAAGCTGCCGCGGATGATCGACAAGAAATGCGCGCTGGCGCTGCCCGCAGGCACCAGGCTGCCGCCGGAATGGCCGGTGCCACAACTGCGAGTGCCCGCCGAGGAAATCAGCCGCTGGCGGCAGGTTCATGGACTGGGCAGCGGCGCCGCGGTGGCACTGGGGCCGGGTTCGGTCGGTCCGTCCAAGCGTTGGAGCTATTATGCGGAGGCCGCAAGACTGCTGGCCGCGCACGGGCTTGAGGTCTGGGTAATCGGCGGCCCCGGCGAGAAGGGGTTGGCCGACGAGATCGTCAAGGCTGCCCCCACGGCGCGCGACCTCACTGGCACGGACCTGCGCAACGGCGTGGTGGCAATGGCTGCCGCGGGCGTCGCCGTCACCAATGATTCCGGCCTGATGCATATCGCGGCCGCGCTCGGCACCCCGACCATTGGCATTTTCGGACCCACCTCGCCGCAACTCTGGGGGCCGCTGAACCCGTTGGCTGCCACCATCCAGACCAAGACCTTCGTGCCGTGCCAGCCCTGCCATCGCCCGGTCTGCACCGCCAATAACCACGCTTGCATGCGCGACATCCCGGCGACCGACGTCGCCGACGTCACCGTGCGCGCGCTAGCCGAATTTCCGGACGGCATGGGGCAGCAATGACCGGCCCGGCCAAACCCGCCGCCTTCCTCGACCGCGACGGCGTCGTCAATTACGACGACGGCTACATCGGTACGTCGGAGCGGATCCGCTGGATGCCGAATGCCGCCAAGGCGATCCGGAGACTCAACGAGGCCGGCTATCACGTCTTCCTATTTTCCAACCAGTCCGGCGTCGCCCGCGGCTTGTTCACCGAAGATGAACTCGCGGTGCTGTTCGCCTGGATGCGCGCCGAATTGCTGGCGCAGGGTGCCCGCATCGACGATATCCGCTATTGCCCACATCATCCGCAGGGATCAGTCGCCGGCTATCTTGAAGACCACCACTGGCGCAAGCCGAGCCCCGGCATGATCCTCGATCTCATGCAGCACTGGCCGGTGCAGCGCGATGGCAGTTTTGTGATTGGCGACCGCGATACCGACCTCGAAGCCGCTGCAGCGGCGAAACTGCCCGGCTATCTGTTCGCTGGCGGTGATCTCGATGCGTTCGTCGCGGAAATCCTGGTGAAGGTCGCTGGTTAGGGCATAGGTTACGGAGCTTCGCATTCTCCTCGTCATTGCGACGAGGCAATGCAGTCTTAGTGCGGCCTTCTGGCTTGCCGCATCGCCTCGCTCCTCGTCATGACGAACAAACGGCATGGCGGACGCAGCGATCTCAGGTTGATCCGCGGTCGACGACTTCAAAGCCGACATCGGTTACCTTCGGCGTCACCTTTTTTCCGTCCAGGCGTGCCAAGAGTGCATCGGCGACCAGATGACCGACTTGCTGCCGGTCAACGAGGACCGATGACAACGGCGGCGACGTGTGGGCGGCATAGTCGAAATCGCCGAATCCCATCACCGCGATCTCGCCGGGGATAGCCAGCCCGCGTGCATGGGCCTCGGTCATCACACCGAGTGCCAGGGCATCGGAACTGCAGAAGATCGCGCCGCGAAAGCCCTGATCGACGAGGCGGCCGAGCGCCTCCCGTCCCATCGGGAGATTGGTCGGAGACGGCGTGATGATGCAATCAGGCGGCTTGGCGCCCGCCGCGACAACCGTATCGACAAACCCGTTGCGCCGCATGAGAGCGCGTTCGTCGCCGGCGGTGATCAAGGCAAAGCGCCGGTGGCCCCTGGCGAGCAGACTCTCGGCGACCTTCTCGCCCACGGCCCGGTGC
>DASWON010000327.1:0-12278 GCA_036398735.1 Rhodopila sp. | reverse complement strand
AGGAAGGAGGGCCGGGCGTTGCGGTTGGGGACCTTGGCGATGTGCATGAGGCATCGAATCAAACCTATTCGGCCTCCGTCAACAGATTTCTCGCCAGGCGCTTGACTACATTATCGCCTAGTTTCGTTTCCTGTCAGTCAGTTGACCGGAAAACACGGCAAAGTTCGGGCTAGTAGAACCGATTCATTTGAATTGCGGGTCGTAACCCTGTCGGATGAGACGCGGGAGCGTATCGCCCGAACCGGGCCCGAACCGGCGTTGGCGCAGTTGCGCGGTGCCAGGAATCGTGCTGCTCGCCTCTTGGGTGGCATGCCCGGGAGGGCGGCCCGGGCCTCCGCGACTGGTCGGGTTCCAAAGGCAATCCGGGACGTTCCGTGGTTCGGATAGGCACCGCCGGATAAGCGATCGCCGGGACGGCAGTGCGGCGCTGGCCGGTCCGGTGCCGGCCGAACACAGCTGCCTGACCGTCAGGCGTTGGTGATTCCGCCGTCGACCGTGATGGTCTGGCCGGTGATGTAGGACGCGTCCGGAGAGCACAGAAACCGGATCACCGAGGCGATCTCGCTCGGTTTGCCGAAGCGTTTCAGCGGGATCTCCCGCCTGTAGGCCTCACCCCGTTCGGCGATGATCGGATCCGCCATCTTCGTCTCGATCACGCCGGGCGCGATGGCATTGACCAGAATGTCGGGTGCCAGTTTCCGCGACAATGCTCGTGTGAGCCCGACGATGCCGCCTTTTGCCGCCGCATAGGGCACCCTGTCGGCGCTGCCGCGCCGATAGGCGATCGAACTCGTCAGGACGATGCGCGCCGGTTCCCGCCGGTCGAACCACTTCGAGAATGCCACAGCCATGTCGTAGGCATTGGTCAGGTTCGCAGCGATTGCCCGGTTCCACACGCCATGGTCGTCCGGATCAAGCTCATCCCGCTCGAACACCCCGGCCAGATGGATCAGCGCGTAAGGTGGCGCGCCAGCCGCCTCGATAACGCGCGCGCATTCGGCTGGCGTATCCATGGCCGTCCGAAAAGTCGCCAGGCGCACCCGGCCGAGTATTTCGTGGGCCCGGCCCAAAGCCGCCTCGTCGATGTCGGCCATGATGACGTGGCCACCGTGGTCCATGAACCCGCGCACCGTCTCGAGGCCGATGCCGCCCGCCCCACCGGTGACGATGATGCGCTTGCCGGTAAAGGTCGACGGCACTCAGGCCACCAGCGCAGGGTAATCGAGCGTTGCCATCACCTGCGCCCGCCGCATGTATCGCGGCTCATCAGCCATGTAGTCGGCGACGGCATTGTGCACGGTGCCGATGTTATCCCACATCAGCACGTCGCCGACCGCCCAGCGGTGGGAATACAGAAAATCCGCCCGCTCCTGATGGCGGAACAGATAATCCAGGATCGAGTCGCTTTCGAGCCGGTCCATCCCGTCGATCCACATCGTGTACCCGGGATTGGCGTACAGCACCTTGCGGCCGGTCAGCGGATGGATGCGTACCAGCGGCTGCGACACCGGAGGCTTCCTGCGCTTCTGCTCCTCGGTCAGCCTGGCACGGCGAGAACCGGGCCGCAGGCGCATCACCTCCCAGAATTTCTCGAAGTCATGTGTCGCAGTCCGGCCTTCGATCTGGTGTTTGATCACGTCGGGCAGCTCGTCATAGGCGGCGTGCATGTTACGGAACTGGGTCTCCCCAACCGACTTGCCGTTGCGTGTCGGCACCGCCTGAGCGTGCAACACGTTCGCCAGCGCGATGTCCTTGCTGTACGACATGTCGGTGTGCCAGCCCTGGCCGGCATCGTTCAATCCAACCGGCTTGCCATCCGGCCGCAGCTGATTGGACAGGATCATGATCTCGGGGAAGTCCGGCTCATGGAAAAGGTTGGCGACATTGACCTCAAGATCGCCGAACCGCCTGGCGAATGCAGCGAACGCCGGCGTCTCCAACGTCTGGTTCGGGAAGCACAGAACCCCGTGCTCACCCAGCGCCCGCAGCAGCGTACGGAATTCCGTGTCCGACAGCGGCTCGGCCAGATCGATGTCCTGGACCTGCGCACCGAGAGTCTGGCCGCTCGGTATGATTTCCATGTTCCGTCTCCTCAAGCCGCATCGCATCCGGCGAAGCTACATTCCCTGCTGCCACAACGGTCACGAGAGCCGCCGGATCCTCACCAGGCGGGACCGAGCCGCAGCATTCTCAGAGTTTCAACGCCAGCCCACACGCGCGTGCATACACACCATCGTACACCAGGCACACCCGCACATCCACGGTGGTCGCCGTTCGTGACGGTGTCATTATGCCGTTGGCGCGGTGAGTTGGACAACCGCGGCCACGACCTCTTCAGGACTTTCGCGTGAGAGAAAATGCCCGGCACGGGGGATCAGACGCCGTTCCATGCGTCCGGTGAACAGCCGGTCACGCGGGATCGACGTAGCAGGTGCGCCGACGCCGTCTGCCTCGCCGTGCAGCACGATCGTCGGTACGGTGATCGCCGGCTGCCCCGACAAAGCGGCCTCAAGAACATCGTAGGCCGGATCGCCGGCGGCGTTGCCATAGCGATGCCGATAGGACTGGATCGTCACCTCGACGAAGTCCGGATTTTCGAAACTGCCAGCCGTCGCCTGGAACGTCGCGTCATCGAACAGCCAGTTCGGCGACCACAGCCGCCACAGCAGCCGGGCAATCTCCGAGCGGTTGGCCGTCAGGCCGGCGCGGCCGCGTTCGGTGTGAAAATACCATTGATACCAGTAGCGGAATTCCTGTTCGGCCGGGGCCGGCTGAGCGGCGGCCGCGATGTTCTGGATGCCGTATCCGGTGATGGCGACGAGGGCGGCGACCCGCTGGGGCCATAACGCGGCGGCGACGCAGGCACCCCTGCCGCCCCAGTCGTAGCCGACCAGGATCGCGGACGTAATCGACAGCGCGTCCATGAAATCGCGCACGTCCGCACCCAGCGCCGCCTGTTGCCCGCTGCGCGGCGTCGCGGCATCGAGAAACCGTGTCGGGCCGAAGCCGCGCAGCCACGGCACGAGTACCCGGAAGCCGGCCGCGGCCAACGGAGGCGCGACATCGTCGTAATCGTGCACATCCGACGGCCAGCCGTGCAGCAGAATGACGGCGCGCCCATCGGGCGGGCCAAATTGCTGATAAGCGATCTGCAAAACGGGGGTGCGAACGATGGGCATGGTCAGTACGCCAGAAAGCCGCCGTCCACCGGCAACGTGATACCGGTGATATAGCGGGCGAGGTCGGACGCCAGGAACACCGCCGGACCGGCGATGTCCGCCGGCTCGCCGAGGCGTCCCAACGGGATGCGCTGAGCGAAATTCGTCATGTAGTCGGGGTTCCGGCGGGCGTCCTCGTTCAGCGGCGTGGCGATCATGCCGGGTCCGATGGCATTTACGCGCACACCCTGCGGCGACAGTTCGATGGCGAGGGCCTTGGTCAGAGCGCGAACGCCGCCTTTCGACGTCGTGTAGGCTGCGGAATTCGGCAAGGCGACGAACGACTGGATCGAGCCGATGTTGATGATTGTTCCCCTGGTCGCCTTCAGCTGGCCGAGGAATGCGGTCACCATGTTGTACGGCCCGTTGAGATTGACCGCCATCGTCGCATCCCAGTCGGCGCGCGCGGTGCCGGCCTCCAGCTTGCCGCGACGAATGATCCCGGCGTTGTTCACCAGGATCGAGACCAGGCCGATATTGCGCTCGACCTCGGTGGCCAGTTCATCGCATGCGCCCCGGTCCGCGACATCGAGTTTGAAAGCCCGCGCCGCATCGCCGATCGCAGCCGCGACCCGCGCAGCCGCTTCGGCGTTGACGTCGGCCACGATGACCCGCGCGCCGTTCTCGGCCATGGCGAGCGCGATGCCCTCGCCAATGCCGGAACCGGCGCCGGTAATGACCGCCAGTTTCCCCTCCAGCAACATCTCAGCGCACCAGGTTGTTGGTCACCGCGCCACCCGTAGCGGTCCGGCCACCGTCAACGACATACTGGGCGCCGGTGATGTTTGACGCGAGATCCGACGACAGGAAAATCACCAGGTTCGCCACCTCCTCGGCGGTACCGTAGCGCCCGATGGGGATGTTGGACTGGTAGCGGCTGCCGACGCTGTTCGGATCGCCGGGATCGAGCATCGACTCGAGAGAGTGGATCATGCGCGTGTCGATCGGACCGGGACATACGCAGTTGACCCGCACGCCGGCCCGGGCAACCTCACCCGCCGCGGTCTTGGTCAGGCCAATGACGGCATGCTTGGAGGCGACGTAGGCGGGCATACCCGGTGACGCGACCAAGCCCGCGACGGAGGCGGTGTTCACCACAGCCCCCTTGCCCTGCCTGATCATGACGGGCAGCACATGACGCAGCCCGAGGAACACGCCTTTGACGTTCACCGCCATGACGCGGTCGAACATATCCTCGTCGTACTGGTGGGTGGGTGCGACGCTACCCTCGATGCCAGCATTGTTATAAAAACAATCGATTGCACCGTATTTTTCGAGCGTCAGCTTGACATAGTTCTGAACGTCCGCGGACTGGGTGACGTCGGCGGGCACGAAAAATGCCTCACCGCCCTGCTGACGCAGGATCCCTGCGGTTGCCTCACCGGCCGCCTGATCGCGGTCAACGACCACCACCTTGGCGCCGCGGCTGACGAAACCCAGCGCGGCAGCACGTCCTATGCCGTTGCCGGCGCCGGTGATGAGGGCAACCTTGCCGTCGAAATCCATCGCTTCCTCGCTTCCTTGTTGGTGTTACGAGAAAGACTAGACCATTTGGCAACGGACGGGAATGTGACGGGCGGCGGCGCCCCTGGGTTTTGCGCGTGGCTGACTGTCAGAGCCGGCCGGCGAAGGGGCGCATGATTGGTTTATGCCAGGACGATCCCCGCCTGGTGCGGGGACGGCGACATGTCTTCGATCCACGAGTCAGCGATGCATGCGCCCGCGAGGCGGCCTGCCGGTGACGCAAAGCGACAAACGCTGTTCGCTATGCGCTCTCACCGGCGCATAGCGATTCATTGGCGCTCAGTGGTTCACTGGCGTATTTTGCTGATTGGCACCTTAATTACCGCCGAACGGGCCCGCCGGGCGCTCGTCATCGGTCCGGAGACGAGGCAGGATGCGGGAGGTCAGGCGGGGCGGCGTCTGTCAGGCGCGCCGAAGCTGCGCCTCGTCAACGACTCGCTCATGGTTATCCAGCGCGCACTTCGCGCGATACTGGCAGCCGATCTGGGTCACCGGCATACGGCGGACGATCGTATAGATACCTGGTCGAACATTCACATTTGAGCTGTTCGCCATCAGAGCGACCTTGTCGCCGGCCGCGAACTTGTATTGGACCAATGGTATCCCTCCGGCAAAAACATTAAGGGCGGCGCCTGAAGCGCCGCCCGGCATGTCAGCTCGCCTGAAGATTGACGGCCGATGTCTTACCCTGCTGCCCACGCTCCAGTTCGAAGCTGACCGTTTGACCCTCGTTGAGGGTCTTGAGACCAGCCCGCTCGACCGCCGAAATATGGACGAAAACGTCCTTGGAGCCGTCGGACGGCTGGATGAAACCGAAACCCTTCTGGGGGTTAAACCATTTTACAGTGCCTGAAGCCACGTGAAGTCTCCGCAACTGGCCAAATCCCACGCACGTGTGGGACATCTTACTTTTCAATTGGGGAGAGAACGGCGCGCCGCGGTGCCATCTATCGATGCAGAGCGGAGCGAAATAGGGATCTTGCCCCGGCTGAAAAGTTCAGCCGTTCGATCTTCATACATGAGCGGCACACATTAAGACAGGCTTTTTTTAGCGGCTTGGCAAATTCGCTGGATCGCCAACCGGCGGATCGGTGAATTCCAGGCGCGCCTCCTCCAGGCATGTCCAGACGTAGGGCACCAGAGACCGAGCGACATCAATGTGGAAAACCTCCGGCGCGATCCGCCACAGCACGATGTCGGCCTTGCCCAGCAACGTGCGGGTGCACATGCCAACCGGAAAAGCATGCAAGTCGAGGTCCAGCGCGCAGAACGCGTTCAGACACCACGCCGCCCGGACGCCGGTGATCTCGAGAGTCCGCGACCTGTGCGAGACGTCCACGATACTGGCAGGATGATCGCCGGCCGCTTTGATAGCCCGACCCGCAAGATCCGCTGCCGTTTCAGGTGCAATGATCAGCCATTCGTCTGGCCCGAGCCACAGCGCGGCTCGGTCGCGCGAAATGATAGAGCGACAGGGCACCGTCGGCAGCAGCACACCGAGCGCCAGCCCGATCGCGGTGGCGGCAGCCGAACCGGCGCGGACCGACAGCCGCGTGGTGGACGCAAGCGCCGTCAGTTGCACTGACGCACTCGGCCGCGCGACCGGCGCCGGCTCATCCCGTCCGGGCGGCAGCGGTTGCTGAGCGCTCCTGAGCAGCGGTTGCGGGCGCAGCCGCTCCCCGGTCTTGTCGATGAAGACAGGAGCCACGATCGTGACCTCGATCGTGCGTCCGGGCATCGGCACGTACAGCGTCGCGCCGATCCGCGAGCGGCCGGCGGCGACCAGGGCAAGCGCCATCGAGCGGCCCAGCGCGGGGCTGTGGCAAGACGAGGTGACGTGCCCGATGGCCGCGCCGCCCGGCTCGTTTGGCCCTGACCGCCTGGTGGCACCCTCCCCTTGCGCAGCAGTCAACTGCGCCCCTTCCTCCAGCACGACCGTCGGATCCGTCGGCAGCAGCCCGACAAGCTGCCTGCGGCGCTCACGCTTCAGGTCCGCCAGGGCCAGGGACCGCCTGCCGACGAAATCCGCCCCTCCGATCGTCCAGCCGAGGCCGACGTCATCCGGAACCGTGGTTCCGTCCGTCTCCTGACCGACGACGATGTATCCCTTCTCGGCACGTAGCACGTGCATCGCATCCGTGCCGTAGGGCGTTACCTCGTGCTCACGCAATGCGTCCCACACACGCTGCGCCTGGGCCGGCGGCAGGTTGACCTCGAAGCCGGTCTCACCGGTGAAGCTGACACGAAACAACCGGATCGGGACGTCGCCGATATGACCCGTAGAGACGCTCATATGGGGCATCGCTCCCAGATCGATGTCGGCAATGAACGGTGCCAGCGCCTGCGCCGATCGCGGCCCCTGAACCGAGATGACCGCCCACTGTTCGGTCACCGAGGTCAGCCAGACACGCATGTCGGAGAATTCGGTCTGAAGATAGTCTTCCATATGGTGCAGCACGAAGGCCGCGCCAAGCGTCGTGGTGGTGACATGGAAACGACCGGGGGCAAGGCGGGCGATGACGCCGTCGTCACGAATGAAACCGTCCTCGCCCAGCAGGACCGCGTATCGGCAACGCCCCGTTGGCAGGCGGGTGAAGTCGCCGGTGTAGATCCGGGTGAGAAACGCTGCCGCGTCCGGCCCCACGACCTCGATCTTTCCGAGGCTGCTGGCATCGAGCATGCCGGCGCCGCTGCGAACGGCCAGGCATTCGCGTGCCACGGCCGCATCGATCGTCTCGCCGTCCCGCGGAAAGCAGCGGGCCCGCCTCCACGTGCCGACGTCTTCCAGCACGGCACCCTGGACGGCAATCGGGGGCAGTCGCACGGGTGCGAACAGTGAACCACGGAACGGGCCAGCGAGGGCACCGAAGGTCACCGGCGTATAGGGTGGCCGGAAGGTGGTCATACCGACGGTTTCGAGTCCCTGTTCGGTCAGTGCCGCCACCGCTGCGGCCGCGTTCAGGTTGGACGTCTTGCCCTGGTCGGTCGCCATCCCGGTCGTGGTGTAGCGCTTGACATGCTCGATCGAAACGAACCCCTCCGCGGTCGCGGTCGCCAGGTCCTTCGTCGTCACATCATTCTGAAAATCGACGAAAGCGGAACGATGTGGCCGAACCGGGATCGGCGGCCCCGGCGGCGCCATCGCCGGCACGCCGGCAACCGCGAACGATCGCGGCTCGCTGCCGCCCGCCGCGGTGCCGTCACGCAGGCATGCGGCAAGATCGAACACGCCGGCGCAGGCTCCGACCCCACCCCCGGACGCGAGCCAGCAGCCGGAAGCCGCGTCAAACACCAGTTTGCCCCGTGACTGGCTGAACAGATGCACGGCGGGCGTCCAGCCGCCGGACATCAGGATCGTATCACATGGAATGATGTCGGTACCGTTCGCCAGCTTGGCGGAATGGACCCGGCTGCGCCCTTCGGTACTGGCGATCGTCATGCCGCCATGAATCCGGATGCCGCGGGCGCGCGCCGCATCCACTGCCTCGCTGGCCGGGTCGGACCGTTGATCGACGATGCCGGCGATCGCCACGCCCGCGGCGTGCAGGTCGGTGGCGACACGATAGGCGGCGTCATCGGCGGTTGCGACAACGACACGCTGCCCGACTTTCACGCCGTACCGATGCAGGTACACACGAGCGGCGCCTGCGAGCATGACGCCGGGACGGTCATTCCCGGGGAAAATCAAAGGCCGCTCGATCGCTCCGCTCGCCAGCACGACACGCCCGGCGCGCACCTGCCACAGACGCTCCCGCGGCAGTCCGCTCGGCGGCTGGGCGAGGTGATCCGTCACCCGCTCCAACAGCCCGATCATGTTGTTCGGATACCAGCCGAAAGCGGTGGTGCGAGGCAGGATCGTCACGGATCCGCGCAGGGCCGCGATTGCCTCTCGCACCCAGTCTGGTGCCGGCCATCCATCGATCGTTACGTTCGGCTGGTGCAGCAGCGAGCCCCCGATTTCCGCCTGTTCATCACAGAGGATCACCCGCGCACCGGTGGCCGAGGCGCCCAGCGCCGCCGCGAGGCCCGCCGCGCCGCCGCCGATGATGAGCACGTCACAGTGCCCATAGCGATGGGTATATCGATCCGGATCCGCCTGTTTCGGCGCCCGTCCCAGGCCAGCGGCCCGGCGGATCGCCGGCTCATACACATGGTCCCAAAACGACCGCGGCCACATGAAGCTCTTGTAGTAGAACCCGGCAGGCAGCAGCGGGGCAGCCAGTCCGGCCAACGCGCCAAGGTCAAAACCAAGCGACGGAAAACGGTTCTGGCTGCGCGCCGTCAGACCTTCGTAAAGTTCGACCTGCGTCGCCCGCAGGTTCGGCGTGACGCGTCCCGGCCCTCGATCGACGGTGACGAGCGCGTTCGGCTCCTCGGACCCGGCCGACAGTATGCCGCGCGGGCGATGATACTTGAACGACCGTCCGACCAGCGTAACGTCGTTCGCCAGCAGTGCGGAGGCCAGCGTGTCGCCGGCGAACCCTTCATACATCCGGCCGTCGAAACTGAAGTGGATCGGCCGGGCGCGATCGATCCTGCCACCCTCCACCACACGAAACGGCTGTGTCATGACAGCGAGACGCCGACCGCGGAGCCTTCGCGGCGGTCCCCCCGGAAGCCAAGGGCAGCCGAGGCTTCGGTGCACCGAAGCAGCGTCATGGCGCGGCCTCGTTGAGCTTGTAGGTCGCGGCGATCCGGTCGCTGACGGTGTCGCGCACGCAGTTGAACCACCGCCCGCATCCGTGCAGATGCCGCCACCGCTCAGCGTGGCGGCCCTTCGGATTGTCGCGCAGATACAGATAGGCCGCCCATGCTTCGTCGCCGACCGCTGACGGATCGGCGGGCCGCGCCACGCCGGCCTGCCCGCCGTAACGAAACTCGATTTCGGGCCGGGGTCCGCACCAGGGGCAAGGGATCAGCAGCATCAGTGAGCCACAGCCGCTGCCGCCGCCTCGTCGATCAGGCGACCGCCCCGAAAACGCTCCAGACTGAACGGAGCGGCGAGCGGATGCGGTTCACCGCGGGCGATAGTCGCCGCGAAGACCTGCCCTGAGCCGGGCGTCGCCTTGAATCCGCCAGTTCCCCAGCCACAATCGACGAACAGACCCGGGACCGGAGTCAGGCCGATGATGGGTGAGCGATCCGGGGTCGTATCAACAATGCCCCCCCAGTTGCGCAGCATGCGCAGCCGTCGGAACGATGGAAACAATTCGCAGACCGCGGCGAGGGTCTCGCAACCGACGTGCAGCGCGCCCGCCTGGCTGTAGGATGTATAGACGTCTGTCGCGCCGCCGATCACCAGCTCTCCCTTGTCGGACTGCGAGATGTAGGCATGGACGGTGTTCGACATGACCACACATGGCAGCGCCGGCTTGACCGGCTCACTGACCAATGCTTGCAGCGGAAACGATTCGAGCGGCATGCGCACGCCGGCCATCGCCATCACCACGCTGGTGTGACCGGCCACGGCGACGCCCAGACGGCGGGTTGCAACCGGCCCCTTGGCGGTTTCAACACCGGCGATCGCACCCGCCCGATCACGCACAAGACCGGTCACGGCACAGTTCTGGATGATATCGACGCCCATGGCAGACGCCGCCCGCGCATAGCCCCACGCCACCGCGTCATGCCTGGCGACACCGCCACGGCGCTGCAACGCGGCGCCCAGGACCGGATACCGAACGTCAGTCCCGATCTCCAACGGCGGGCAGAATGCTTTCGCCTCGGCGGGACTGAGCCATTCGTTGTCGATCCCCTGCAGCCGGTTGGCATGCACATGACGCTTGAACACCTGAACGTCGTGATGGGTGTGCGCCAGCATCAGGACCCCGCGGGGCGAGTACATCACATTATAGTTCAGCGTTTGGGCCAGATCCTGCCACAGCGTCAGCGCATGCTCGTAGAGCGCGGCGCTCTCGGGCCGGAGGTAGTTCGACCGGATGATCGTCGTGTTGCGGCCGGTATTGCCGCCCCCCAGCCAGCCCTGCTCCAGGACGGCTATGTCGCGGATGCCGAACTCCTTCGCCAGATAGTAGGCCGTCGCCAGGCCGTGACCGCCGCCACCCACGATCACGACGTCGTACGAGGCCTTGGGCTGAGCATCCCGCCACTGCCTGTCCCAGGCCTTTCCCGCCCCGTGCCGAAGCAGGGACAGAAAGGAAAATGTCGAAGAATCCCCCATCGGGCGGCATCCTTGCCACACCCCCTGTCCCAGGCAAAGCCGCGAGCCTTCCGGTTCGGCGCCGATTTGGCTATAGGATCGTCACAAACGGGGGATGAGACGATGGCTGAGTTCGACTACATCATCGTGGGTGCCGGTTCCGCCGGCTGCGTACTGGCAAACCGCCTCAGCGAAGACGCACGCTGCACGGTGCTGCTGCTGGAGGCCGGTCCGAAGGACAGCTCGATGTGGATCAACATCCCGGCGGGCTTCACCAAGCTGCTGAACAATCCGCGCTACAACTGGAATTTCGAAAGCGAGCCGGAGCCGAACCTCGCGAACCGCCGGATTCCGATCCCCCGCGGACGCACGCTGGGCGGCTCCAGTTCGATCAACGGGATGCTGTATGTGCGCGGCAATCCGCTCGACTACAACACGTGGTCACAGTTCGGAAACCGCGGTTGGGGCTACGACTCGGTGCTGCCCTACTTCCGCAAGGCCGAACATTTCGCGCCGGGCGGCGACGATTCGCGCGGCCGCGGCGGACCACTGAACGTGGAGCATATGCGCGAGCGCGCGGAACTGCTGGACGCCTTTATCGACGCCGCGGTGGACCAGGGCTACCCGCGCAACAAGGACTACAATAACGGCCGCCAAGAGGGCTTCGGCTATTTCCAGGTGACCCAGAAGAACGGCGAGCGCTGGTCGTGCGCGCGCGGCTACCTCGATCCGATCCGCAACCGCCCCAATCTGAAGATCGAGACCGAGGCGCTTACCACGAAGGTGCTGCTGGAAGGCAAGCGGGCGGTGGGCGTCGCCTACACCCAGGGCGGCGTGGCAAAGGAAGCGCGCGCCAACCGCGAGGTGATCGTGTCGGCCGGTGCGGTGAAGTCGCCGCACATCCTGGAACTCTCCGGCATCGGCAACCCCGACTTGCTGGCCTCGCTGGGCATCCCGGTGCAGCATGCCCTGCCGGGCGTGGGGGAGAACTATCGCGATCACTACGCCCCCCGGATGAACTGGCGGGTGAAGCTGCCGGTGACGCTGAACGAGCGCAGCCGCGGGTTCGCGTTGGCTAAGGAAGTAATCAAGTACTACACGCAGCGCCGCGGCATCCTGACCTTCACCGCGGGCATCGCGTTCGGCTTCGTCAAGACGCGGCCGGAACTGGAAGAGCCCGATGTCCAGTTCCACTTCGCCCACGCCAGCTATGGCGATGCGCAGAAGCGCGACCTGGAGACCGAACCCGGAATGACACTGACCGTCTACCAGTGCCGCCCGGAATCGAAGGGCTCGATCCACGCGAAGTCGAATGATCCGCTGGCCGCACCGGCCATCCGGCCGAATTATCTGGCTGACCCGATCGACCAGCGCGT
>DASWON010000326.1:0-10712 GCA_036398735.1 Rhodopila sp. | reverse complement strand
GGCGTGCGGATCTTCATCGGCGCCGAGAGTGGGGTGTTCAACACCTCCGGCGTGTCCATGGTCGTGGCACCGGCCCGCAACGACAGCGGGCGGATCGTCGGCGCGATCGGCGTGATTGGCCCGACCCGGATCAACTACGGCCGGATCATCCCGGTCGTGGATTACACCGCCCGGGTGATCGGACAGCTGCTGGGCTGATCCGCGCCTTGACGGCGGGCCAGCCGCACGACGTGAATCTGCACGCGGCATTGCCTGTGTTGTGGCGGGGCGGCGTTGCGGGCGGAGTTGCGGAAGGACGAAGCAGCGGCGGGGGCGAAGCTGCGGCTGGACCGCGTTGCGGCGGGGCGGGGCGGCGTTGCGGCGCGCCAGGGCGGACATGATAAGGTAACATGTGGCGTGGCCAGGGAAACCGCCGGAAGCGGCAACAAACGACGCGAAACAGGTTGTTCTTCGCCGCCGCCTTCCCTAACTGATGCGCGCCCCCAAATCGAGGCGCATAATGACCACTGATCATCAGCAGAATCAGGATCCCATGTCAGAACAATCCGCGGCTGGCTCTGACGCCGCGAACAGTATTCCACCGACCGACCCGTTGACGCCCGAGCAGGCCGTGCAGGCAGCCAACGAGCGTATCGCTGCGCTGGAAGCCGAACTGGCGGAGATGAAAGAGCGCTGGATGCGCGCGGAGGCGGAGAACGCCAACGTCCGGGCCCGCGCCCGCAAAGATGTGGACGACACGCGCCAGTATGCGGTGCAGAAGTTCGCCACGGACATTGTGGAGGCGGCCGAGAACCTCAAGCGCGGCATCGACAGCCTGCCTCCCGCAACGCCTGATCAGCCGGCCATACTGGCCAAGGTCCGCGAGGGCCTGGAAGGTATGGAGCGGAGCTTCGTCAGCACGCTGGAGCGCAACGGGATCAAGCGCGACGATCCGGTCGGCCAGCCATTCGACCCGAACCTGCACCAGGCGATGGCGGAGCAGGAAAGTGATCTGCACGCGCCGGGCACCGTCATTCAGGCATGGTCCAAGGCGTGGACCCTGAACGGCCGCCTGCTGCGTCCGGCGATGGTCGTCGTCGCCAAGGCCCCGACCGAAGAACTGGCCGGGCCGGGGAAACGCTAGATCCTGGCCCCCCGAGCATGGGCCTGGACGTCCGGCAATGGGCCGCCGTCAGCAGCGTCACGGTCCGACTTGCCGCATACGCCCAAGGCCAGGCGCAGGATCCGCGACCTGCCACGTCCGGTGTGTCGGCGTCCGCTGGCCTGCCGCCATCGCCCGGTGAGCCAAATCGGCGTGACGCATGGAGGCGGGCGCATGAAGGCTTTGCCGGACGGCTTGCTGAACAGCCGCTGACTGAACGGCCGGGTAGGGCAATTGTGACAGAACGGAACGGAAAAATTGGCTATAACCCTTGTCCTGGCCAAGTCCGTCCCATACATCTTGGACATTCACCGTAGGGACAGCATTGGTGCTTCGGGCCGGTTCTGTCCGCTGAAAGGGAGCCTGTTTACATGAGCAAAGTGATCGGTATCGATCTCGGTACCACCAATTCCTGCGTCGCCATTCTTGAAGGCAAGGACGTCCGCGTGATCGAGAACGCGGAAGGCGCGCGCACCACCCCCAGCATGGTGGCCTTCACCGACAGCGGGGAACGCCTGGTCGGTCAGGCGGCCAAGCGTCAGGCGGTCACCAACCCGTCCAACACGCTGTATGCCATCAAGCGCTTGATCGGCCGCCGCTATGACGATCCGCTGGTCGCCAAGGACAAGGGGATGGTGCCCTACAGCATCGTCCGCATGGACAACGGCGACGCGGGTGTCGAGGTCAAGAAAGAGAAATACTCCCCAAGCCAGATCAGCGCCTTCATCCTCGGCAAGATGAAGGAGACGGCTGAGGCTTATCTCGGTGAGCCCGTGTCGCAGGCGGTCATCACCGTCCCGGCCTACTTCAATGACAGCCAGCGCCAGGCGACCAAGGACGCCGGGCGCATCGCCGGCCTCGAAGTTCTGCGCATCATCAATGAGCCGACGGCAGCCGCGCTCGCCTACGGCATGGACAAGAAGTCCGCCGGCACGATCGCGGTGTACGACCTCGGCGGCGGCACGTTCGACATCTCCGTCCTGGAAATCGGCGACGGCGTGTTCGAGGTGAAGTCCACCAACGGCGACACCTTCCTGGGTGGCGAGGACTTCGACCTGCGCATCATCGACTACCTGGCCGATGAGTTCCGCAAGGAGCAGGGCATCGACCTGCGCAAGGACAAGCTGGCGCTGCAGCGGCTGAAGGAAGCTGCCGAGAAGGCCAAGATCGAGCTGTCGTCGTCCAAGGAGACGGAAGTCAACCTGCCGTTCATCACCGCCGACGCCTCCGGGCCGAAGCACCTGGTGATGAAGCTGTCCCGCGCCAAGCTGGAGTCTCTGGTCGATGACCTGATCAGCCGGACGCTGGAACCGTGCAAGGCCGCGCTGAAGGATGCCGGGGTCACCGCGAACGAGATCCAGGAAGTGATCCTGGTCGGCGGCATGACCCGCATGCCCAAGGTCATCGAGACCGTGAAGTCCTTCTTCGGCAAGGAGCCCGCGCGGAACGTCAACCCCGACGAGGTCGTGGCGATCGGTGCCGCTGTCCAGGGCGGCGTGCTGAAGGGCGACGTCAAGGACGTGCTGCTGCTGGATGTGACCCCGCTCTCGCTGGGGATTGAGACCCTGGGCGGCGTGTTCACCCGGCTGATCGACCGCAACACGACGATCCCGACCAAGAAGAGCCAGACATTCTCGACCGCGGATGACAACCAGCAGGCGGTGACCATCAAGGTCTACCAGGGCGAACGCGAGATGGCGGCCGACAACAAGCTGCTGGGCAACTTCGACCTGACGGGCATCCCGCCGGCCCCGCGCGGTGTGCCACAGATCGAGGTGACGTTCGACATCGACGCCAACGGCATCGTCTCGGTGCAGGCCAAAGACAAGGCGACCGGCAAGGAGCAGCAGATCCGCATCCAGGCCAGCGGCGGGTTGTCCGAGGCCGACATCCAGCGCATGGTCAAGGAAGCCGAGGCAAACGCCGAAGCCGACAAGAAGCGGCGTGAGACGATCGAGGCTCGGAATCACACTGAGAGCCTGGTCCACCAGGTCGAGAAGAACCTGAAGGAGCATGGCGACAAGCTCGGTTCGCAGGAAAAGGGTGAGGCCGAAGCCGCCGTGGCTGCCGCCAAGTCGGCGCTGGAGGGCACCGACGCCGAGGCACTCAAGCAGGCCGGGGAGCGGCTGAGCCAGGCGGCGATGAAGATCGGCGAGGCGATGTACAAGGCCGAGGCGGGCGGCCAGCAGCCGCCTCCGGGTGGCGGCGCGGGTCCGCAGGACGCGGCCGATGACAAGGTCGTGGACGCCGAGTTCGAGGAAGTCGACGACAAGAAGAAAAAGTCGGCCTGATCTGTCGGGCTGGCTGGTATGACGGATCGCGCCCGCGCTTCATCGAAGGCGGGCGCGATCTCCGTTCCGGGTGGTGGGATCTTCGCGGGTGCGTCAGGAGCGCGCCACACTATGAAGGGCTGAAATGGCCAAGCAGGATTTTTACGCCACGCTGGGTGTGGCAAAGAATGCGAGCGCGGACGACCTGAAAAAGGCATACCGCAAGCTCGCGATGCAATACCACCCCGACCGCAATCCCGGCGACAAGCAGGCCGAAGCGCGGTTCAAGGAAGTCAACGAGGCATACGACATCCTCAAGGACGACCAGAAGCGCAGCGCGTATGACCGCTTCGGCCACGCGGCGTTCGAGCAAGGCGGTGGTGCCGGCGCCGGGATGGGCGGGTTCGATTTCTCG
This sequence comes from Rhodopila sp., assembly GCA_036398735.1. GTDB lineage: Bacteria > Pseudomonadota > Alphaproteobacteria > Acetobacterales > Acetobacteraceae > Rhodopila. Next base: position 6,886 of record DASWON010000326.1, on the reverse strand, counting down.
GCAAGCGGCGACCTCGGTGATATCTTCGACCAGATGTTCGGCATGGGCCGGCGTGGCGGTCAGCGCGCCCGCACCGGCGCCGATCTGCGGCAAGGCGTTGAGATCGACCTGGTCGAGGCGTTCACCGGCACAAAGGTCAACCTGCGCGTGCCGACGCGGGTGAAGTGCGAAGCCTGTGAAGGCACCGGGTCGCAGGACAAGGGCCGGGCGGCTGAAACCTGCCCGACCTGCCAAGGCGCAGGGAAGGTGCGCATGCAGCAGGGGTTCTTCCTGATCGAGCGGACCTGCCAGACCTGCGGCGGCCAGGGCCGGGTGGTCCGCAATCCGTGCCGGGTCTGCCAGGGCGCCGGCACCGTGCAACGGGAGCGTAGCCTGTCGGTGGCGATCCCGGCCGGTGTGGAGGATGGCACGCGCATCCGGCTCTCCGGTGAGGGCGAGGCCGGCGGCCCAGGCGCGCAGAATGGCGATCTGTATGTGCATGTGTCGATCCGACCGCACGAATTCTTCCAGCGCGACCAGGCCAATATCCTGATGCGCGTGCCGCTGCGGATGACCCAGGCGGCGCTCGGCGACGAGATCGAGGTACCCGTGATCGACGGCTCTCGAGCCAAGGTGAAGATCCCGGCCGGGACGCAGACCGGGGATCAGTTCCGCCTGCGCGGCAAGGGGTTCTCGGTCCTGCGCAGTGCCGCGCGCGGCGACATGTTCATCCAGGTCGCGGTCGAGACACCACAGAACCTGTCGCCCAAGCAGCGAGAATTGCTGGAGGCTTTCGAGGCCGAGGCAACGAAGGGCACCAAGGGCAGCCCCGATCACGAGGGGTTTTTCGCCAAGGTCGCGGCCTTCTTCGAGGGCGGTCGCGGCTAGCCCCGGCACGGTCCCGAGGGGCGCCCGCCTGGCATTGGCGTCGCGGCAACGGCCCATGGTGGACGGGCTGGCACGACGACGAACCGCGCGCGCGCGGGCGGGCGCGACGACGAACCGTGCGCGGGGTTGCGCAACGACGAACCGTGCGCGGGGTTGCGCAACGACGAACGATGATGCCGGTCGCCTGCGTCTGCGCCGTATTACGACGAACCACCCGCGGGCGGGCGCGACGACGAACCGCGAACGGGCGAAAGGCCATTTCGCGGGTGTGGTGCAGCCGATGTCCGCGGCAAGGCTGTGGCCCCTCAGGCGTTGACTTCAGGATCGTGAACTACTTCAGGATCGTGAACCACACCGGAACACAACGGTCCGCCTGTAATCGCTGTCTATTCGGAGGTGCGGCAGGCGCTGGTCGCCCACACGACGGACCGTCGAACAGGCGCTGGTCGCCGGCACGACGAACGTCGGATCAGGACACCGGTGCTTCCGCCGGCTCGCATCAGGCCGCTGGACACGGGGCATCCCGGCTCGCAGATTCCGCGCGGTATCCGAAGGGAGGCTAAATCCGTGACTACACGCATCGGCATCGCCGGCATCACCGGCCGCATGGGCAAACTGCTGGTCGAGGAGGTGCGTGCCGCCGATGCGGTGCTGGCCGGCGGGGTCAGCCGCGGCGGCGGCGCCTCGCCGGGGGTGACCGCGTTCCCGGATGTCGCTGCCCTCGCCGCCGCGTCCGACGTCGTCATCGACTTCACCAACGCGGCGACTGCGCAGGCCACCGCCACGGTCATGGCGGCATCCGGCAAAGCCTGGATCCTTGGCAGCTCCGGACTGTCCGCTGCGGACGAAGCCGCCGTGGAGCAGGCAGCCGCACGCATTCCGGTGGTCTATGCGTCCAACTTTTCCGCCGGGGTCAATCTCGTGCTGGCGCTGGCCGAACGCATGGGGGCCGCCCTGCCCGCCGACGCCTACGACGCTGAAATCGCCGAGATGCATCACCGGCAGAAGGTCGATGCTCCGTCCGGCACCGCGATCGGCATAGGCCGCGCGGTCGCCAAGGGCCGCGGCGTTCGCCTCGACGACGTCATGGAGAGCGGCCGCCATGGACATACCGGCGCACGCAAGACTGGCGCGATCGGCTTTGCCGCCCTGCGCGGGGGACAGGTGGTGGGGGAGCACAGCCTCATTTTCGCCGCCGCCAGCGAGCATATCGTGCTGACCCACCGAGCCTTCGACCGCCGTACATTCGCGACCGGCGCCGTCCGCGCGGGGCTGTGGGCGATGTCGCAGCCGCCTGGCCTCTATTCGATGATGGACGTCCTCGGCATACAGTGAACGACGTGCGATCGCCTTGACCCTGACGGCGGTTTCCTTCACACCTCAGCGATCTTGGCATCCTGCCAGAAGCCTCCATTTGGCAGGCGCAACTATCGCGACGCGAGAAATCATCTATGCGGGACACAGGCGAATATCTGTTTACCTCGGAGTCGGTTTCTGAAGGACATCCCGACAAGGTCGCCGACCGGATCAGTGACACCGTTCTCGACGCCTTCCTCGCGGCCGATCCGTACGCCCGCGTCGCCTGTGAGACACTTGTCACGACCAACCGGGTCGTACTGGCCGGTGAAACCCGCGGGCCGGAGACGGTCACGCCGGAGTTGCTGACCCATCTGACCCGGATGGCCATCCGCGATATCGGCTACGAGCAGGATGGTTTTCATTGGGCGAACGCGGATGTCGCAGTGCATCTGCATTCGCAGTCCTCCGACATCGCCCAGGGCGTCGACAGTGCCGGCAACAAGGACGAGGGTGCCGGCGACCAGGGCATCATGTTCGGCTACGCATGCCGCGAAACCGAAACGCTGATGCCTGCGCCCTTGTATTATGCGCACGAGATTCTCCGCACGATCCGTGATCTGCGGAAGTCCGGTGACATCGGCGTCAAGGGGCTGTTGCCGGACGCCAAGAGCCAGGTCACGCTGCGCTATGTCGACGGCAAGCCGGTGGGTGCAACGTCCGTGGTGGTTTCGACCCAGCATCAGGCCGGGATGGAGCAGGCCGAGATCAAGCGCATGCTATGGCCGCTGGTCGAAAGCATCCTGCCAAAGGGTTGGATGTGCTCCGAAGAAGAGTTCATGGTCAATCCGACCGGCAACTTCGTGATCGGCGGTCCCGATGGGGATTGCGGCCTGACCGGACGGAAGATCATCGTCGACACGTACGGCGGCGCGTCCCCGCATGGCGGCGGCGCGTTCAGCGGCAAAGATCCGACGAAGGTAGACCGCTCCGCCGCGTACGCCTGCCGCTATCTCGCGAAGAACGTCGTCGCGGCAGGCCTCGCGGATCGCTGCACCTTGCAGATCAGCTACGCCATCGGCGTGGCGCGGCCTCTGTCGGTCTATGTCGACCTGCAGGGCACCGGCAAGGATGTGGATGAGACGCGGCTGGAGAAGACCCTGCGTGAGGTGATGAACCTGTCGCCGCGCGGCATCCGCGAGCATCTGCACCTGAACCGCCCGATCTACGCGCCGACTTCGGCCTATGGGCATTTCGGACGTGAGCCAGACGAGGCGAAGGGCACTTTCACGTGGGAAAAGACGGACCTGGTGCCGGCGTTGAAGGCAGCGTTCGGCCGGTAAGGCCGACGACGCTAAAGCCGCCACCGGACCGGCTCTATGGGCGAGCCCGCGGCCACAAGCTGCGGCCACGCCAGGAGCGCCTGCTGGATGTGACGCTGCCTCGGCTGGCGCTGCCCGAGACGTTGCTGACCGCAACGCTGCCGGGCGGCCCGCTGTCGGCCGATTCACCGTCGGTTGGGGTGGTGCGGCCCGATTCGCCACTGTCCGAGCCGCCACTGCCCAGTTCCCCACTGCGCGGTTCGCCACTGCCAAGCTCGCCGCTGTCCAGTCCGGTGCGCTCCACCGCGGTGCGCTCCGGTGCGGCGTTGGAGGGCTCGTTGCTGGCGGGCCCGCTGTGGCTCGAGGTCGGCTTCGGCGGCGGTGAGCACGCGCTGGCACAGGTGCGTGCCCATCCGGAAGCGACGCTGATCGCCTGCGAAGTGTTCGAGAACGGCATTTGCTCGTTGCTGTCCGCGCTGGTGCCGGAAGGCGACGAGGCCAGCGCGCCGCTGCCGCCGAACCTGCGGCTGTGGACAGATGACGCGCGGGTGCTGCTGCGCCGGCTGCCCGATGCCAGCCTTGACCGGCTGTTCCTGCTGTTCCCCGACCCTTGGCCGAAAGCCCGGCACGCCAAGCGCCGCTTCGTGCATCCCGCCATGCTGCCCCTGCTGGCCCGGGTCATGCGGCTTGGTGCCGAATGGCGGGTCGCGAGCGATGACCCCACCTATCAGGCCTGGGTGCGTGACGTGATGGCGACGCAGACGCTGTTCGAGATCGTGCCACCGGCGACGACGCGCCCGGACGGTTGGCCGCCGACGCGCTACGAAGCCAAGGCCCTGCGCGCTGGCCGTCAACCGCTGTACTGGACGTTCCGCCGGCGCGAAAGCCCGGTGGGCGAAGATCTGCCGCGTGCCAGTGGCCTGGTGCCCGAGCGCGCTGGACAATGAGGCCGTTCGGCGCGGGCGTCATGGGCCCGTGTCGCTCTGTGAGGACCGGATGGCACGGGTCAGGGTTTGCGGCCCCATCGTCACGGCTGTCGCGCCACAGTGTCCGGGGGATTGCGCGCCTTGCGGGCTTATCCCGTTAGGCCGGTTGGCTGGGGCCCCCGGAACGGGACAGCACGGTGCCAGCCATAATCGCCGTATCCCGCCTTAAAATGAAAATCGTCGGTTCCTTGCCCTTGATCCCATGGAACGACGTGGCTATACCCCCTGCCTCACCGGTCGGGGCCGTAGCTCAGTTGGGAGAGCGCCTGAATGGCATTCAGGAGGTCAGGGGTTCGATTCCCCTCGGCTCCACCAGTGAAATCGATGCGGGCAAGGCCCGCACAACCTGCATCCGGATAATCGGGTGGATGACGCCATCCGGCGAAGACATCTGATCTTGCCGTCCCCATGAGCCGGAATGCCACCGTGGGCCTGGCCGGGCCCACAATGAAATGCCATCGATATTTGGAGAGTCCCCTGGCGCCACATCGCCCACCTGCACGCTGGCGCAGATCCCGACATCTCCGGACGACCGTCACCGTCGCGGTCGTTGCAATATCGGCAATAACATCCGCCAAGGCACGGGCCTTCCGACCCGCCGATGATCTCGCCTCCCCAACCGACCGTCGGGCGTGCCTGGGGTTCCTCGCCGCTGCGACAGGATCGGCTCCGATACGCCCGCCAAACCTTGACAGCATCGGGTGCCGGGGCGCGATGGATAGGCAACCAGCGGGCCGCAATACCGTTACTTGATCTCATCGATACGTGGCCAGCGCCAACTCTCGTGCCGGCTGCCCGATGCCGCGTTGAATTCACCGGAGCCCGAAGTATTCATCGAGCATAGTGCTCGTACCAGCCCTCCGGACCTCGCCCCCTGTCTTCGACCCGCGCCGGCCGCGTGAGCAAGGGCGGGGCGAGGTCAGCCCGGACGATCATCGCCCTTCCGAACCCGTTATGGCCATCGCGGCCGCTGCCGGACGCCCACCCCGTCAGCGGCCTCCCCGGCTCAGGTGCCGCAGAACGTTTGCAGCACCCGCTCATTCTCCTTCGGCGGCAGCGTGAAAGGCTCGAGCGCGGGATCGTCCCGGTATGGTTCAGACACGACGCGCAGCAGCGTCTCGAACGGTTGATAGTCCGCGCGCTCGACGGCCGCGGTCAGCGCCGCCTCCACCAGATGGTTGCGCGGGATAACTGCCGGATTGACTGCGCGCATCGCCGCCGCCCGGGACCCTGCCAACGCCCCCGCCGGAGCCGCCTCCTGCGTCAACCTGGCGCGCCATTTCTGCGCCCAGTCGTCGTAGGCCCCGGCATCCCTGAACAGCGTACGAACCGCCGCATCGCCGGCCGGTCCCTCTGCCGCGCCACACAGAGTGCGAAACGTCAGCGTGTAATCGGCGCCATCCGTCGCCATGAGCTTTAGCAGATCCTGTGCCAGGTTGTCGTCGCCCTCCTGCGCCGTTAGCAGGCCAAGCTTGCGGCGCAGGCCACCGAACCAGGCCGCCTGGAACCGTGGCGCGAACGCCGCCAGCGCCTCTTTCGCGGCTTCCTCGCCGGGACCCAACAAGGGCAACAGGCACTCGGCCAGCCGCGTGAGATTCCACAGCGCGATGCGAGGCTGGTTGCCGTAAGCGTAACGGCCATGGTGGTCGATCGAGCTGAACACGGTCGCCGGATCGTAGGCGTCAAGAAACGCGCAGGGGCCGTAGTCGATCGTTTCGCCCGCAATAGAACAGTTGTCGGTATTCATCACCCCGTGGATGAAGCCGACCAGCAGCCAGCGCGCCAGCAGGTCCGCCTGCCGCTGGACGACGCCATCCAGAAAGGCGCGGTACGGGTTCTGCGCATGCGCGGCGTCCGGATAGTGCCGGGCGATCGCATGGTCGGCCAGCAGCCGGACGCCCTCCTCATCACCGCGTGTCGCGAAATACTGGAACGTGCCGACGCGGATGTGGCTGGCAGCCACGCGGGTCAGCACGGCACCAGGCAGCATCCGCTCGCGCCACACCGTCTCGCCCGTCGTTACCGCGGCGAGTGTCCGCGTGGTCGGGACACCGAGGGCGGCCATTGCCTCGCTGATCAGGTACTCGCGCAACACCGGGCCAAGCGCCGCGCGGCCGTCGCCGTTGCGAGAGTAGGGTGTCGGCCCGGACCCTTTCAGCTGGATGTCACGACGCATGCCGTCACGCCCGACGATCTCACCCAGCAGATTGGCGCGGCCGTCGCCGAGTTGCGGGACGAAGTGACCGAACTGATGCCCGGCGTACGCGAGCGCCATCGGCTCCGCCCCCTGGGGCACCTGATTACCCGCCAGGACAGCGACACCATCCGGCGTCGCCAACACGCCGGCGTCGATCCCCAGTTGCTCCGCGAGCGCGGCGTTCACCCGTACCAGCTTCGGTTCGGCCACCGGCGTCG
>DASWON010000325.1:0-8294 GCA_036398735.1 Rhodopila sp. | reverse complement strand
CAGCGGCCCGCGTCGGAAGACGGTCCGCCGCGGCGACCGGTCCTTGCACAGGGGCACGGTCCACACCGCAGGGCGGTCCATCTCCAGCAACACCAGCCGTCGGGCCTTCGCCTGCGCTGCCCGCCCCCTCCGCCCCGCTGGCGGCGACAATGGGAACTCTGTCGCTCGGCCCGCGGCCGCGCCCGTTGACCGTCCGAGGGCCGGCAGCTGCATCAGGCTGCTCGGCACCGGTGCCAGTGACGGTTTCGCGGTCATTCCCTGTGACAGGGTGGCCGACAGGTTCATCCGGAACGACGGCAGCCGCAAAAGCGGCTCCACCGATTGGGTCATTATCGATGTTTCCGGCGATACCACTGGCGGTCATGTCGGGCACAGGGCCTCCGCCCGGTCGGCCACCCTGTTCAGGGCCTCACTGATAATCGGAACCGCCTCCTGCCAGCCATGCCGAGCCACATTGATGGCAGGACCGCACACCATGACACCGCGGCCAAACGGCAGCGGCACCGGCATGCGGTCCCAGGTGTTCAGCGTGATGCGCAGGCTGCTTCGAGCCGCCAGGGGAATAACCGGCACGCCGGACAGTGCTGCGAGTTGGGCAACGCCGAAAGCGGCCTGGCGCCTTGGCCCACGAGGGCCGTCCGGTGTGATACCAATCACCTCGCCTTGGCGCAAAACCGCCAACAGATTGCGCAGGCCACGCGCGCCACCCCGCGTCGAAGACCCCAGGATAGGTAGAATCCCGAAACGCCGTACCACGGCAGCAATAAAACGGCCGTCGCGATGCTCGCTGACCAACGTATGAATCGGCACCGGTCGATAGAATGGCAGCCTCCGCGCGATCAGCGGCAAAGCCGGTATCAGCGGCAGGAATTCATGCCAGAACGCAAAAACCCCCGGCGAACCCGCCGCAAACGGGCGAAAATGCTCCTGCCCATCCAGGGTCCAACGCGTCGTACGCAGGGCGAGCGCCAGATAGGCCCCTACAAGGGCCGCCAGCATCGCCTGAGCTCGGGGTGTGCGCAGCAGGGACTTCATCGCCGCGCCCGGTAGCACGTGGCAGTGATGTTACGGAAGTGGGGCACCCCGATACAGCGAGCTCGTGATCCCGCTCTTCCGCCAGTGTCCTGATCCAACCGTGCGTCGTGCCTTGGAGCAACGCCTGACGAAAATCCCGGATCGCAGAGAACGCCGGCAATGCACTGATTGCTGGTGTGGTTCATGGTCCTGAGGTCCGCTTCGACGTCGAATCGCGGCATCGCGCGCGTTAGAACCACCACAGCGGCGGCCGCCCGTGTGCCCTGCCAGCACCCCATTGAACTGGCATAAAATGGTGCAACGCTGCTGTTCAGCTGATTGTGCGCGCAGCCGATCAATTCTGGCCGTACCCGTCGCGCCCTACGGCCGCGGCTCTCAGCCGGTCCTGGCGCGGTTCTGCGCGATCGCCTGCCGCACTTTCATCACGAGGTCAGACGCCATGAATGGCTTCCTCAGCACGTCTTCACCCCCGTTGACCGGCAGCAGAGCGGTGTCCGCATATCCCGTCATCAACAGCACCGCCACCGCGGGCCAGGTCCGCCGTACGATCGTCGCAAACTCCACGCCGTTGACGCCGGGCATCGCCACGTCCGCCAACACCAGATCGGTGGCGACGTCGGCTCGCTCCAGCATATCCAGCGCTGCGGCCCCGGTCGGGGCCTCAACGACCTCATACCCGGCATCGGACAGCATCGAGGCGGTGACCCATCGGACGTCCTCATCGTCATCCACCAGCAGGATACGAGGACACAGGCCTGGCGTGGTCGGGGCGTCCGAATGCGTCACCACCGTCTCGACTGGCGCCGCCGCATCCGCCGGTGGCAGGAAAAGAGTGATGCAGGTCCCCTCGCCCGGGACAGACCGGACGGCTAGACCGCCGCCTAGCTGCTTCACGACACCCAAGACCTGCGGCAGGCCGAGGCCCGAGCCTTTCCCCGCATCCTTGGTGGTAAAGAAGGGTTCAAAGATCCGTTCGCGGACGGCATCCGGAATCCCCGATCCGGTGTCGGAGACACGCACCGCAACATAATTCCCGGCCGCGGGCTCCTCCGGCCAGACCGGATCCCCAAGACCAACGGTCGCGGTTTCGATGGTGATCGCACCCCCGAGGGGCATCGCGTCGCGCGCGTTGATAGCGAGGTTCAAGATCGCCAGCTCCACTTGAGTGGGGTCGGCCAGCGCCGCCGGAAGAGCACCGTCCGATTGAACCACGATCCCGATGTTGCCTCCAATCGTGCTCCGCAGCAGCGGCACCATCGCCTGGATCACCTGGTTCAGGTCGACCGGTTGAGCGGCGATCCTCTGCTGCCGCGAGAACGAGAGCAGCTGCGCTGTCAGCTTCGCGCCACGTTCGGCCGCGTTCCGCGCTCCGGCGATCAGCCGGTCGGCACGAGCCTGATCCCGTGGCGGCCGCTTGGATAGCAATTCTAGATTTCCCAGGATCGCCGTCAGCAGATTGTTGAAGTCGTGGGCTATTCCGGCAGTCAACTGTCCGAGCGCATCCATGCGCTGCGCCTGTCGCAACTCACGGTCGGCGCGCTTCTCGGCGGTGACGTCGGCAATCGCCGACCAGCTGCGGATAAACCGGCCCGCATCATCAAACTCGCCCGAGGCCGCCAGCCGGCCATCGAACACGCGACCGGACCGCGTCAAAAACTGATAGTCCATGACACGGAGCTGACCGTGGCTCGACATCATCTCGGGCCAAGCTTTCTCGCGATATCGCGCCGCCGAATCCGGGGTCATGAAATCCGTGGGCGACCGCCCGAGGACGTCATCCCTGGCGTAGTCGAACATCGCCAGCCAGGTGTCGTTGACATCGATCAGTCGCGCATCCGCATCGACCGACTGCAGTGCCATTGGCGTGCGGTTGTACAGCAGGCGGTAACGGGCCTCGCTGGTCCGGAGGCCTTCCTCGATGCGCTGACGCTGGATGATCTCCGCGCTGAGCCGCTGATTGACGATTTCCAGTTCCGCCGTACGGCCGATGACACTCTGCTCCAGGATCTGGTTTGCCTGGACAACGTCGTGGATATCCACCGCGGTGCCGATCCATCCGAGAAGTTCGTTCGCCCGGATCAAGGGCTTGTTGTGAATTCTGTGCCAGCGGTAGGCGCCGTCGTGTCGCCGCAGCCGGCCCTCCACCACATATTCGGTGCGAGAGGCCAGGCCGGTCCGACGCGCCAACACCAGCCGCGCCTGATCGTCGGGATGCAGCAGGTTGGTTCGGAGCGTACTGTCGCCGCCTGGCACTGACCCGTGATAGTCGATGAACCGTTGGTTGTAGTGCTGGGCGCGGCCGCCCGGGGCGATCAGAAATGCAATGAACGGAAGCGTGTCCAGCAGCACCCGGAACCGCGTCTCGCTTTCGGGAAGCCCTTTCTCGATCGGCGCGAATTCCTGATCGCTCATCACCTTCCCGTATTCATGCTCCGCGGCATGCGAAATCCCGGCGCGGCATCATGAAGCGCAGTCTTAACCGAAGGCGCAAACAGCGGAACTTCGACCGTTTCTGTCCAGATAATCGTGTCATATCCGAGAGCATGGGCACGCCGCTCCAGCCTTTGCTTGGCGTCGGCGGCGCATGTTCCGGTTTCGTAGGCTGTCAGTTCATCCGCGTCGGACGTTGAGTCGCAACCTGGATAGGTCGCATAGAAAACGCCGCGCTCGACCTCACAAAGGGTCGCCGACAGCGTCCGCCCGCCTCTGATCGCGGTTGCCATGAACCCACTCCCCCGTGTGTTTCCGGCTGAATGCTCTGGCCCCGACACGGCAGTGCATTCACCCGACCGTGGTTGGTTTGGTTAGCGTGACATAGTTAGTCGGTCGGTCGCAAAGTTGAGAGGGAGCGGTTCGGCTACAGGACGATCAAATTAACGTGAATGACGGATTCAGTGGACGACCGATCGTTCAGCGCGGCCCGGGGCGTGCGCGTATCCATGGCTGGGGCAGGATTCGAATCCGTGGATCCCCTGCTGCGCCCCTGCCAACCGTACTCGCTCAGACCGCCGGTTCCCCGACAGGCCGGCTCCCGAGGAGCGCCACCGCCAGGGTGATTCCGGGGGCGGGCTACCGCGGTCCCATCAACGGGACGAGATGCGACAGGAAGATCTCCGCGCAGGCTCGCCATGAATAGCGTTCGGCATGCACCCGGCACGCCGCCCGATCTGCCGTCAGCGCATCCAGTGCGGCGGCCCGAAGATCCTCATTGACCGATCCGATCTTGCCATCGGCATTGGTCAGCACATCCTTGGGGCCGGTCACCGGAAACGCCGCCACCGGCGTGCCACAGGCCAGAGCCTCCAGGATCACCAGGCCGAAGGTGTCGGTCCGGCTGGGAAACACGAATACATCGGCTCCCGAGTAGGCTCGGGCCAGAGCCTCGCCGTAGCGCGGCCCGGTGAATGTGACATTGGGATACGCCCGTTGCAGCGACGCCAGTTGCGGGCCGCCGCCAACCACCACCTTGGATCCGGGAAGATCCAGATCGAGGAAGGTGCCGATGTTCTTCTCCACCGCCACGCGGCCGACATAGATGAAGATCGGCTTGGGCAGATCGGCGAATTCGTCGCGCGAATACGGCTTGAACAGGTTCAGGTCGACCCCGCGCGACCAGGAGCGGATGTTGCGGAACCCGCGTGCCGAAAGCTCATCCCGCAACGACTGGGTTGCGACCATGGTGCCCTGCCCCGCGCCATGGAAGCGCCGCATCCAGGCATAGATCGGCCGCACCGGCAGTCCGATCCGGGCCTGCACATACTCCGCGAAGCGGGTATGGAACGCCGTCGTGAAGGCAAACCCGGTGCGCTTTGCCCAGCTTCGAGCGGCAAGACCGAGCGGTCCTTCCGTGGCGATGTGCAAGGCATCCGGGTTGAACGCCTTGATCATCCGGATCAGCCGCCGCCGCGGCAGCAGCGAGAGCGCGATGTCGGGATAGGTTGGGCAAGGGAAGGTGCAGAACCGGTCCGGTCCGATCACCTCCACTACATGGCCCATGGCCTCGAGTTCCTGCACGACGGTTGTCAGCGTGCGAACGACCCCGTTCACCTGGGGCTTCCAGGCGTCGGTGACGATCAGAATGCGGTGGGAGGGCGCTGGCGGCAGCATGTCGTCGACGCCAACTAAATCCGCAAGGGGAAGAGAATCAGGCAGTTGCCGCGACCCGGGCCGGACGGGGCGTGAAGAACGACAGACGGTTGAGCGCCGCCCAGTCGATGAGTTCCAGCCGCCCGTCGTGATGCTCCACCAGTGCCGTGCAACTTTCCACCCAATCGCCATCGTTCAGATACAGGACGCCATTCACCTCTCGCATCTCCGCGTGGTGGATATGGCCGCAGACCACGCCGTCGAAGCCGCGACGGCGTGCCTCGGAAGCCAGCGCGGATTCGAAGCGGTCGATGGCCTTGACCGCCTCCTTCACCTGCCGCTTCAGCCAGGCGGACAGCGACCAGTAGGGGTAGCCAAGGCGGCGGCGGATCGCATTGAACCAGCGGTTGACGACCAGGGCGGTGGTGTAGGCCCAGTCGCCCAGCAGCGCGAGAAACTTGGCGTAGCGCACCACACTGTCGAATTCATCGCCGTGCATCACGAGCAGTCGTTTGCCGTCCGCTGTGGTATGTTCGGATTCCCGGCGCATCTTGATGCCGCAGATTTCCAGACCGATCGGCAGCCAGTTGCGAAACATTTCGTCGTGGTTGCCAGGAATATAAGTGACGTCCGTGCCAGTGCGGGCATAACGCACGATCTGCTTCAGAACATTGTCGTGGCTGGCGTCCCAGTACCAGGATTTTCGCAGTCGCCAGCCGTCGATGATGTCGCCGACCAGGAACAGTTGATGGCAGCTGGACTTCTCAAGAAAATCTGCGAGGAATTCACTTCGGCAGCCCCGCGTGCCCAGGTGTATGTCCGAAATGAAGATAGTCCGGTATGTCGGAGGAAGTCCGATATTGGACATCGCGTTCATCTGCGAGCATTCATTTCGGGGCCTGCATTTCGAGGGTTTAATCCCGGCTTTCGTTCGTGCGCACCAGATACTGTTCTTCTCACGCAGAAGAAGTTAAGATTCGATGACGCAAGCTATGTTTATCGGTTTTATTAAAGATATTCAGACCGTCACTTGTTTGTCATTGAAATGACATGATTAAATGGCACGCAGGCTCCTTTATGTCAGGGTGAGCCTCGATTCGCTCATGGTCATCGTTTTCAACCCCGTTGCCGGACGCCGCCGCGCGCATCTGCTGTGGCGGGTGCTCGATGTGCTCATCGCCAATGGCGTCAGGCTGGATCTGGCCGAGACCCATCGCGCCGGCCACGCCGAGGCGCTGGCGCGCGACGCGGTGCGGCGCGGGGAGCGGATGGTTGTCGCCGCCGGCGGCGACGGCACGATCGCCGAGGTCGCCAACGGTCTCATGGGCTCCGGCGTCCGTCTCGGCGTCATCCCGCTCGGTACCGCCAATGTCCTGGCCCATGAGCTTGAACTGCCGTTCGCGCCCAAGTCGGTCGCCGCGGCCCTGGCGTTCGGACGCACCCGCACCCTGTGGCCAGGCCAGGCGAACGGGCGCGACGGCGCCAGGCTGTTCGTGCAGATGCTGGGCGTCGGGTTCGACGCGCACGTGGTGCATAATCTTCCCTTCCCGCTGAAGAAGGTGTTCGGCAAGGGTGCCTACGTGATGCAGTCGATGCGCGAACTCGTTCGCTACAGGTTTCCGGCGATCCTCGTGCGCATTGACGACGTCGAGACCGAGACCGCGAGCATCATCATCAGCAAGGGACGTTTGTATGGCGGGCGCTTCTCCCTGGCCCCCGAGGCGGCGCCGGGCGAGCCCGGCTTCTCAGTGGTGCTGTTCGACAGATCCGGCCCGCCCGCCGCGATGATGTATGGCGCCGCGCTGCCACTCAATCTGCTCAGCCATGCGCCAGGCGTGCGCCACATTCGCGCGCGCCGGATCGACTTCCTGCAGAATGAGGCGGTGCCGGCACAGACCGACGGCGACAGCGCCGGTTGCGCGCCTCTCTGGGTCAGCGACGCGCCGGGACCGATCCAGGTGGTGACCGGATAGCCCGCTGTCGCGCCAGCCTCCGCCGATCAGCCAGCGCCAATATCCCGCAGTTCCGGCACCTCACGCGGATTGATGTAAACGAAGGGCAGGCCCATGAGCAGCACGCCTCCAATGATGTTGCCGCCCGTGGCGAGCAGTACGTTGCCCGCCGCCTGCCCCAGGCCGATCGTGCTGTGACCCATCAAAGCCACCGAGAACGTGCCCATGTTGGCGATCGAGTGTTCGCCGCCGAGATACAGGAAGATGAAAACCACGAACACCAGAATCATGATCTTGGCCACTTCTTCCTGACAGCGCAGTGCGATGCGTACCGCCAGGCAGACGATCCAGTTGGCGAGGATGCCGCGCGCGAAGATCGCATACGCCGCCTCGTGCACCTTGTGCTCCGCACCGACATATAGCGCATGATCGGGCGGCAGTTCATCAATGATGCCGGCGCAATACAACAGCAACGCGACGATGACCGCGCCGGCCAGATTGCCCAGGTAGCAGACCGCCCACAGCCGCACGGTCTGCCCCCAGGTGGTAATGCGCTCAAATGATGAAATGGCGAGATAGAGGTTGTTGCTGGTGAACAGTTCAGTGTTCGTAAGCACGATCATGCTCAGACCAACACCGAAGAAACCGGACGCAAGCACCTTGCCGAAGGCGCTGCCCTGAAGATTGTTCATCAGGGACCAGTAAACGCATACGACGATGGAGAGATACATCCCGGCGAGAATGGAGCGTACCAGGTAGCGGAATGGATCGGTCGTCAGCAGATTGACTTTGTAGATTCCACTTGCAGCGACTTTTTCAACATGTTTCCGATCAAGCATGACTCGATCCTTGTCAATCAAAATGGCATACTGTTCTGCAGATCGGGTAACAGGCGATTGTGGCTGCGATGCTTCGAACATATTTTCCGCGACATAATCCGCGATTTTGCAGACTGCGGGTTCGCCGGACAGAAGATCGTTCATTCTGCATAAAATTGCAACTTATGCGTGTATTCGTACCCGGCTGGGCAGAGACAAGCTTGAAATCTGATGGAAAGAACCGTCAGATTTGCCCGCCAGCCTTTGATTTGATGGGCCGATCATCCAATGCCGTGGAATTAGCGAGCGTTGGATGATCGGCCCACTGGAAAGTCGGGGGAACCACGGCGCAGGGCAATATGGTGCAGCCTAGCCCGCATTTCTCACGGACCTGCGGATCGCG
>DASWON010000324.1:0-23322 GCA_036398735.1 Rhodopila sp. | reverse complement strand
GCCTGTCGGGATCATGCGCTCCGCTAGGCTGCGAGTTCAAGCACCCTGCGGCTGGTCTCCAGCGTCACCGTCTGATGTTCGCCGAGAGCGGTCATCCCGTGCTCCCTGAGTTTGCCGATGATCGCCGGGATCGCGTCCGTTCCCGACACATAGGCCGATAAATGGGTCGGCACGTGCATCCCCTCGAAGAATGCCCGGGTGGCCGCGATGGCTGCATCGATGCGGGCGTCTTCATCGCCCTCGGTGATGTCCCAGACCCGCGCCGCATATTGCAGCAACTTGGCACGCTTCTCCTCGCGCCGCAGCGTGAGCATGGCGGGCAGGACGACGGCCAGGGTACGCCCGTGATCGATGCCATACTTCGCCGTCAGTTCGTGGCCGATCATATGGGTGGCCCAGTCCTGCGGCACGCCGACGCTGATCAGGCCGTTCAGGGCCATCGTCGCCGCCCACATCAGATTGGCGCGGACCGCGTAATTCCTCGGTTCGGCGAGTGCCCGCGGACCGATCTCGATCAGCGTCCGCAACAACCCCTCGGCGAAGCGGTCCTGAACCATGGCTTCGACCGGGTAGGTCAGATACTGCTCGATGACGTGGACGAAAGCGTCAACCGCTCCATTCGCGATCTGGCGCGGCGGCAGGCTGTAGGTGGTCAGCGGGTCGAGGACCGCGAACCGCGGGATCACCAGCGGCGAACCGAAGGCGAGCTTATCGCCGGTGGCATGGCGGCTGATCACCGCGCCGCCGTTCATCTCCGATCCTGTCGCCGGCAATGTCTGAACGCAGCCGAGGGGCACCGCGCTGGACAGCGCCGCCTGCGGCAGGCGTTGGGTCAGGATCTCCCAGGGGTCGCCATCGAAACGCAGTGCCGCGGCGATAAATTTTGTCCCGTCGATAACCGACCCGCCGCCGACGGCCAGGAGGAAGTCGACGTTATTGTCGCGCCCCACATCGACGCCCTTGATCAGGGTCTCATAGGCCGGGTTGGATTCAATGCCGCCGAACTCGACCACGGTGAAGCCGTCGAGTGCGCTGCGCACCTGCTCGTAGACGCCGTTGCGCCGGATGCTGCCACCGCCATAGGTCATGAGTATGCGTGCATTCTCCGGGACCTCCTGGCGGATATTCGCGATCTGCCCTTTGCCGAACAGAATCCTGGTCGGTGCGCAATACGTGAAGTTTTCCATGAGGTCGTCCTCGTTGTGATCCCGCAGCCGGTCCTGCCGCAAGCGTCGAACGCGATCGGCTGCAGACGGGCGTCGCCAGTGCCGCCTGCAATGCTCCGATCAAGCGACCGGCGCGTTGACCTGCGTCAATCGCGCTCGCGGCCTGCGCCGAAACCAGCGCCGCAGCTCGGGTGGTTTGCCCGCAGCTTGCGTGGCTAGATCGCGGCGCGATGGTGCGTACGACATCGACGTCGGCTTTGAACGTCGCCGCCTGCAGGCTTCGGGAGCCGCCGGCGTATCCCGTCTGATGGCACGGCGCTTCGAAGCGCACGCCAGAAAACTGGCGTGATTCGCCGATCGCCCGTGGGCTCAACTGCCGGTCGGGCCGGGGGGGTCAACCGCCGACCAAGGTCGAACAGGGTGGTGCCGGCGAACCCGAGACGTTTGGCATTCTGTCGCGACCTCGCTATCGGCATTCCGCGGTGTCGTACGGATCAGGTCCGATGGCTTCGCATGGATGGCGGCGGCCTATTGAGCAATGGCGGCAATGAATTGCCGAGTGAGATCCGGTCGGGGGTGTTTTCTCTCGGTAACCTTTGTACTGGTGATGGATGTTCGGTTAATGCTCCGTAATAATGGGCTGCCCTGCATCGGGGTTGATCTCGATCAATGCGCGATAATCGAGAACGGCTCTGCATCGAACAGATCGCAACATGCCATAATCCTGATTTAATTCTGTTGTTCCTTGGTCGCCCTACGAGGAGACTTGATATGAAACGGTCTATTGGCGCTCTGGCGCTCGCCTTCAGTCTGGCGATCCCCATCGCCGTCCCGGCGTCGGCGCAACCTGGCCACGGCCGGGGTGGCCATGACGATCGTGGCGGCCATTTCGATCGCGGTGGCGGCCGCGACTATCACCGCGGCGGCGGCAATGGTGGCGCCGTGGTCGGCGGTGCCTTGTTAGGCCTCGGAGTCGGGGCTCTGCTCGGCGGCGCGATCGCCGGGGCTCAGGCCCCCGCCTATGCCGCGCCGCCCCCGGTGTACTATGCTCCGCCGCCGGCTTATTACGCGCCGCCGCCGCCGGTTTATTACGGCTACTGATCAGACCACCTGACGGGCTCACCCGCGAACCTTCTCTTCTACGGAGACTACCCATGACGTTGAAGTCGACCTTGCACGCCGCCACGCTGCTGACCAGCCTGCTGACAGGGGTGGCGTTGCCTCTCGACGCGTTCGCGCAGAACCAGACACCCGCCGCTGATCCGGCTCCCGCTCCCGCTCAGACACCCGCGCCCGGTGCGGCCCAGGCACCTGCGGGCAATCATTCCGCGATGCACGGCTCGAAGGGCGCCGCGTCAAAGCACGTATCCGCCGCCGATCGTGTTGAGGAACACATCACCCAGCTTCATAGCCAGCTGCGCATCACACCCGCGCAACAGGCCCAATGGGATCAGTTCGCTCAGGTCATGCGTGACAACGCCAAGGACATGGACCAGGCGTTGGAGCAACGGAACGCCGCATTTGCCTCGATGAATGCTGTCCAGGACATGCAGTCCTACGCGCAGCTCGCCCAACAGCACGCCCAGGGCATGCAGAAGCTCGCGGCTGCCTTCGAGACGCTTTATGGCTCCCTGTCGGACGATCAGAAGAAGAATGCGGATGCGGTCTTCCTCGCCCACAGCGGACGCCACGGCCATAAGAAAGGTTGATCGCAACGATGTGCCGGAGCCCGAGGCATCAGATCGGACATGACGTTGCCCCGGGTTCTTCGCACTCATAGTTTCCAAACCCGCGTTTCGCCCGGGGTTCGTCGTTCCGTGCAGAGGCCCGGGCCGGCGAACCCGTCGGCTCTAATTCGGGCGGCCGGGCAGCGGGGGGCTGAACGGGCGGCGGCATCCCGCCTGAAGCCGCTGGCCTCTCCGCGTTGAGAGCAGCGGATGCATTCGATCGCCGGTGACGCTGTCGGCAGGGCGTCCTCACCGCCGTTGCAATGCCGACGGCCGGGGGACTTGCCGACCAGCGGCCGCGCCCCTCGTTGACGGCCTGCCGCGTCTCGTTCCGTCATGAATACACTGCGGCGTCGACAGGTCGGGCGGCCGCAAGAAACAATTGCCGTGACGCTGCCCAACCACGCCTGCCTGTTGATGCAGGTCAACGCACCGCCCGCGCAGCCCGGCTATCCGGATGCGGAGGGGGTACTTCCCGATGTGCGCATGGGTTTCAGACGGCACTCAGTTCAAATCGAGGCTTGGCGACGCGGTGAGCGGCAGCGCCTTGCAACGACCCGCCATGTCGGCCCCCGATGTCGTGGCGCGCGCGTCCGTCCGCCGGCCCCCTGCCGGCGTGCGCAAGGCCGGCGTGCTGGTCGGTGTTGGGCTTCTGGTTGTCGCAGCCGGCGGCTACGCGGCCTGGCGATGGCCGTCCGTATGGCAGGAGCTGCTGGGTCCGTCAGCCACCGCCAACCGCGTCATGCTCTCCGGCAATTTCGAGGCACACCAAAGCGTCCTCAGCTTTACCGAGGTTCAGGCGCCGATCGTCAGTCTGCCCTTCGATGAGGGCGCGACTGTCACACGCGGCACGGTGCTGGCCGAGATTGATGATCGGCTCTATCGGCAGCAGGTCGAAATCGATCGCACCAACGTGCAGGTGGCCACGGCGCAAGTCACGGTAAACGAGAGCAGTCTCGCCGCGGCGCAGAGCGTCGTCGCCAGCGATGAGTACGATCTGACCGAGAAACAGCGCGATTACGACCGGGCGGAAACGCTCGCGAAGACCGGCGCCGGCTCCCGCCAGACGCGCGATCTTGCCCTTACAGCCATGCAACAGTCTGCTGCCACGCTCGGTCATGACAAGGCCATGGTCCAGGTGGCGCAGGCCAACATCGGGCTCGCAAACGCGAACGTTGCAGCGGCCGCGGCAAAGCTCGCGCTCGATCAGGTCACCCTCACATACAGCACGCTGAGAGCGCCGTTCACCGGGGTTATTTCGGTGCGCGAGGCCGAACTGGGGCAGCTCGCCGGGCCCGGTGTCGCTATCTTCACGCTTGATGACCTCGACCACATCTGGCTGCGCGCCTATGTGAACGAGACGGACTTCGGCAAGGTCCGCCTGGGCGAAGCCGTCGATGTAACGACCGACACTTACCCCGGCAAGATCTATCATGGCCGCATCAGCTTCATCTCCCCGCAGGCGGAGTTCACGCCGAAGACCGTCGAAACGCATGCCGAGCGCGTGACGCTGGTCTACCGGGTTCGTATCGATATCGACAACACGACGCATGAACTGCTGCCCGGCATGCCGGCCGACGCCAGCATCGCAACTGTGGCACCTGGAACATGATGCCGGCCACTGCCGAGGCCGCGGTATCGGTAAAGCAGGTATTCCGTCATTTCGGTCCGATTCATGCGGTGCACGGCGTTGATTTCGCGGTCGCGCGCGGCGAGATTTTTGGCCTCGTAGGTCCGGACGGGGCCGGCAAGACCACGATCATGCGCATGCTGGCCGGCGTCCTGCGTCCAGATTCGGGCGACATCCGTATCGACGGCATCGACGTCGTGGCAGACCCGGAGAGCGCCAAGTCCCGGCTCAGCTACATGCCGCAGCGCTTCGGCCTGTATGAGGATCTCACGGTCACCGAGAATATTTTTTTCTATGCCGAACTGTTTTCGATCCCGGCCAAGGTTCGCCGCGCCAGGAGCCGGGAGCTGCTTGAAGCCGCGGGCCTGGGTCCGTTTGGCAGCCGTCTCGCCGGCCGGCTCTCGGGTGGCATGAAGCAAAAGCTCGGCCTTGTCTGCGCCTTGATCCACACGCCGAGAGTGCTGTTGCTGGATGAGCCGACCACCGGCGTCGATCCGGTGTCGCGACGGGATTTCTGGGCGATCCTGTATGACCTGCGGGAGAGCGGCGTCACCATCCTGCTGTCAACTGCCTACATGGATGAGGCCGAACGCTGCTCGCGGCTTGCCCTCGTGAGTGCCGGTGAGATCCACCATTGTGACACGCCCGCGCGGCTCAAGCAGGCGATGCCTGGGGTACTGCTGGCGGTTGCGGCCGCCGATCCGCGTGCTGTGGCCACGGCCCTGACCGGGGCCCCTGGCGTGCTCGGCCTGCTGCTTATGGGCGACCGGGTCAACGTGCGGGTCGATGATGCCGACCGCCGCCGGCCGGAACTGGACGCCATCCTCGCGACCCGCAGCATCAGCCATGCCGAGATGGCTCGTGTCGAGCCAAGCATCGAGGACGTGTTCGTCGCCCTGCTGGGTAGCGGAACAGCGGCGTGACCGACGTGCCGCCTGCCGTCGTCGCCCAGGGTCTCACCAAGCGGTTCGGGGCCTTCACCGCGGTCGATCATCTCGATCTGAGCATCGCCACGGGCGAGGTCGTCGGCTTCATCGGTCCCAACGGCGCCGGGAAGTCGACCACCATCCGCATGCTGTGCGGGTTGTTGCGTCCGACCGAGGGGTCGGCTCAGGTGGCTGGCTTCGACGTCGGACAGCAGCCCGAGGCCGTCCGCGCGCACATCGGCTACATGTCGCAGAAGTTTTCGCTGTACGGCGACCTGACCGTGCGGGAGAACCTGCGTTTTTTCGGCGGGATCTACCGGGTGCCGCGGCGGGACATTCAGGAGCGCACCCGGGTCGCGATTGCCATGGCGGGGCTGGAAGGACGGGAGGACACGCTGGTGCGCACCTTGGCCGGCGGCTGGAAACAGCGCCTCGCACTTGGTTGCGCCATTCTTCACCGCCCGCCGGTCCTGTTCCTCGACGAGCCGACGTCGGGCGTGGAGCCCGAAGCGCGGCGCCGCTTCTGGGACCTGATCCACAATCTCGCGGCCGACGGCGTCACCATACTGGTCTCGACCCACTACATGGACGAGGCAGAGTATTGCAATCGCATCGCCCTCATCGATGCGGGCCAGCTGGTGGCGATCGGCAGTCCGGGCGAACTGCGCCGTCATGAGCTTGGCGGCGAACTGTTTGAGATCGAATGCAGCGCGCTCGGTGCCGGACTTGCGGTCTTGCGCCAGGCGCCCGGTGTCGCCGAGGCGGCAATCTTTGGTGACAAACTGCACGTCCTGGTGCGCAGCGGTGCCGCGGGGGCCGGCGCTCTGCAGGCCGAACTCGAACGCAAGGGCATCAAGAGCAGCCCGCCCCACGCCATCGTGCCGAGCCTGGAGGACGTGTTCGTCCAACTCGTCTCGCATCCACACGGTGAAAGCGGCCGTCCATGAATCCTCGACGGCTGCTCGCGATCGCATACAAGGAAACGTTGCAGATCTGGCGGGATCCGCGCAGCCTTGCGATCGCCTTGCTCATGCCGCTGCTGCAGATGGTCCTGCTCGGCTATGGGGTCAGTCTCGACATCAAGCGGGTGCCGCTGTGCGTCTACGATCAGGAGCGCAGTCAATTGAGCCGCGAACTGGTCGAGCGCTTCGTTGCATCGGGCTGGTTCGCCACCACCGCCAGGCTCGGCAACGACCGTGCGATCCGGGAGGCCATGGACCGTGGCACATGCATTGGTGCGGTCGTCATACCGATCGACTTCTCCCGGGTTTTCACCACGACGGGGCGGGTGTCCGTGCAGACAGTGTTCGATGCGACCGATGCCAACACGACCAATATCGCGATCGGCTACGCCCAGGGGATCATCGCGCAGACGACCACCGATTTTGAAACCCGTTGGGCGGCGTCGCACGGCTTGCGGCTGCGTTCGGTCGGCGGCGTCGATCTGCAGCCTCGGGTCTGGTTCAACGAGGGGCTGGCCAGCGCGAATTTCATCATTCCGGGCGTGGTTGCGGTGATCCTGGCTCTGGTGGGCGCGCAACTGACCTCGCTCACCGTTTCGCGTGAGTGGGAGCGGGGTACGATGGAGCAGCTTGTTTCTACCCCGGTGACCGCCCTCGAGCTCATGTTGGGGAAGCTCGCGCCGTATTTCGTAATCGGGCTGTTCGACGCCGCATTCTGCCTGTGCGGCGCCGCTTTCTGGTTCGGTGTCCCGTTCCGCGGCAGTATCGTCACCGTTGTGCTCACCACGGCACTCTTTGCGCTGGTAGTCATGGGCATCGGGTATCTGCTGTCGGTTCGCATCCACAGTCAGCTCGGTGCCAGTCAGATCGCGCTCACGCTCACCATGCTGCCCACCACCATGCTCTCGGGCTATACGTTCCCCATCGATCAGATGCCCGCGCCGATCAGAGCCGTCACCTACCTCGTCTATTCTCGTTACTACGTGACGATCCTGCGCGCGGTCTTCCTCAAGGGCAGCTCCCTCCAGGATCTGGCCGCGCCGGTGCTGGCCCTGGTGTTCTATGCAGCCGTCATCGTCTGGATCGCTGCCCGCTCATTTCGCAAGCGGCTGGACTAGGCGATGTTCGATCGCCTCCGGGTCATGCTGATGAAGGAATTCCTGGAACTCCGGCGCGACCGATGGGCCATGTTCCGGCTCGTCGTCCCGCTGATCCTGCAGGTCATCGTCTACGGCTATGCCGCCACGTTCACCGTCAACCATGTGGCCACCGCCGTGCTCGATCTCGATGAAAGTCAGGCAAGCCGCAGCCTGATCTCCCACTTCGTTGCGACGGGACGTTTCGACATCGTCGACGTCGCCGCGACGCAGGCCGAGGTCACCCGCGACATTGACACGGGACGGGCGACGGCCGCGATCGTGGTGCACGCAGGTTTCGCGCAGTACCTGGACAACGGGCAGACCGCACCGCTGATGGTGATCGTGGACGGCACGAATTCGAATACGGCACTGATCGCGATGGGTTATGTCAATCAGATCGTGGCCCAGTTCCAGGCCGGTCGAATGAGTGAGGATTGGCCGGTGCGTGCCGGTGCGGCCCCCGGCACGGTCGCTGTGTCATTGCAGGAACGGCCTTGGTTCAATGAGGGGCTGGAGGACCGCTGGTTCTTCATTCCGGGCGTAATCGGAACGCTGACCCTGATGCAGGTGGTCAGCCTCACGGCCTTCGCCATCGTGCGTGAGCGCGAGATGGGCACGCTCGAGCAGATCATGGTCAGTCCGATCCGACCGGTCGAGTTCATTCTCGGCAAGACGGTGCCGTTCTTCCTGATCGGACTGGGCGACGTGGGTCTTATCACGTTTGTCGGTGTCGTCTGGTTTCGTATTCCATTCGTCGGCAGTCTGCTGATCATGCTGCTCGGGGCATCGCTGTTTCTGCTCGCTGCGCTCGGGCTGGGTTTGCTGCTGTCGACCATCTCGCGCACCCAGCAACAGGCGTTTGCGCTGAATTTCTTTCTGATCAATCCGTTGTTCATTCTGTCGGGCTTTGCCTTCCCGATCGCTGCGATGCCAAGGGTCCTGCAATGGTTCACCCTGATCAATCCGTTACGCTACTTCCTGGTCGTGATCCGAGCGGTTTTCCTCAAAGGGGTGGGCGTCGGCGTGCTATGGCCACAACTTGGCGCTATGGGCTTGCTTGGCGTCGGCATGTTGACGCTGAGCGTCCTACGCTTCCGCAAGTCGCTCGATTGACGCGGGGGCAGCAAGTCGGTTCGATCGTTTGGACAGGATCCGGCCTCGTCGCAGGCGTGCATCCGGCCGGAATGACTGATCTGGATCAATGCCGGCGCGCGTCCACGGTTCGAGCCTTTAACGACCGGAGTCTCTTGCGGAAAGAGGTGCATCGGGAGATGTTCGATACGGCCACGGCAATGCGCGCAGGCATTTCGGGCTTGCGCAATGAAAGGTTTGCAGCATGAGCATGGGCGCGCTTACGGAGCGGCATCTCGTTCTGTTCGGAACGATCGTACAATCGTTCGCCCGGCATGAGGTCGTCATGCAGGAGATCATGGCGCATGCCAGCGGCGCGGACGTCGCTTCCATCAAGTTCCTGACGGCTCACCTCAGCCTTGCCGAAAAGCGGGATGTCCTGTTCAATCTGCTTCGTCATCGTGCGGTGCCGCTCGATCAGATCGAGCAGATCCAGAACTGGCTCCAAATGCTTAGCACGTTCACCGCGTTGTATATGGATATCACACACTCGATATGGATGGAGGGACGGCCGCAGAACTCGATCTGGCCGGTGTGGCTTTCGCATGGGCCGTCGGCCGCGGTCAAACCGTTGCACGGGATCGCCGAGAACGGAAAGGAGTTCATCGAGGATGACCGGGACAAGCTTACCTACACCCTGGGCGACCTCGAGGAGATCAGCCGAAATCTGGAAAACAACTATATCAGCTTTCAAGAGTACGCTGTCGCCATCGGGCTGGGGACGTCTTATGGCCGGTAATGCCGTGTGGCGCCGTAAGTCTGATCCGTGCCCAGGCTGCGGAAGTAGCGTGGCGTTGCGCCGGATCGTCGCATGTGCTCGAACCACGCTGGCGTCGGCGCTTGATCCTCATCCGTCGCCGGCACCGTTTCCCGGCCGGATGGAAGCCAGAACGCGTGCCATGCTGCGGCCAACCCGCAACAAGGCATCCTGCCAGTCAAAAACCCCGAAGCGATCGAATTCCGGGAGCAACGCCTTACCGACAGTGAAACAGCTCGTGCACCGGAGGGTTGTGGGGTCGGGCATCGAAGGCGGATGCCATTCGAACAGCGCCAGGTCCTTTCGCGGCAGATACCTGTGGATACCGAGCGGAACGAGTGCGGCCGGAGCAGCCGCCAGGCCGGTTTCCTCGCGCAGTTCACGAACCGCCGCGAACGCCGGATCCTCGCCAGCTTCCGCCAGCCCCTTCGGAATGTCCCATCGCGGCGAACGTGTGGCGTGGCCGAGCAACAGCCGTGTCCCATCGGTCACCAGAACGCCGCAGGTGAGTGCCTTCACCATGGACAGAACCGGCCGGCGGTTCGGCCCTGATCCTCGACGTCAACATTCCAGACGATCGCTGCCCGGATTTCGCGCGAAGGGTGGGACAGGGGGGTCATCATCATGCTCTATCTTCGGCCGCGCCACGCCGGCCGTGGAATGTCTGATCGAATAGGAGCGCTTCATGAATTTCAAGAACGTTCTGGTCTACCTCGATGGTTCGGATCGAAGCGAAGTCATTATGCAGATGGCTGCCAGTTTCGCGAAGCGGCACGAGGCTCGGCTGAGCGGACTTCACGTCGTCGGTTTTCCGTTGCCGACGCAGACCGGGACCGACTCGATAGACGCGTTCGGCAAACTGTGCCCGCCCCGTTCGCTGGCGATGATCCGGGAATTCGCGCTGGCGACGGCAGATCGCGCCGAGACGATCTTCCGGGAGCAACTCAACCGCACCGGGCTTTCAGGGGATTGGCACGCACCCGAGGGAATGGTCGCCTACACGGCGGGTATCCACGCACGTGACTTCGACCTGACGATCGCGGGACAGATCGATCCGGCGCATCCACCGCTCGGCACCAGGCGGCTCGTACCGGAGGCGCTGTTGCTGGAGTCAGGCCGTCCGGTGTTGATACTTCCCTGCATCGGCCAGTTTGACACGATCGGCGAGAATGTGCTCATCGGGTGGAACCGCAGCCGTGAGGCCGCCCGTGCCATGAATGATGCCTTGCCAATTCTGGAGAAAGCCCGGTCGGTGGCAGTGCTGACCTGCGTATCCGGGCAGCCGGAGCCACGGAATGATGAGCCTGATCCAGCCTCCATCGTTTCTCATCTGGCTTGCCACGGGGTTGCGGCGACAGCGTCTATTCAGGAGATCGGGACGGCAACCGTTGCTGTCGCGCTGCTCGACCATGCCGCGCGAAATCCGACGGACCTGCTCGTTATGGGTGGATATGGGCGGTCCCGGCTCCGCGAGGTCATCCTGGGGGGCACCACGCGGGCCATTCTGCGCGAAATGACACTTCCGGTGTTCATCGCACACTGATCCGTGGACCGCACAACGGCGCCGGTTGTTTCCATGGACCAGACGCCGGAGGGATGCACGATGGACGACCTGCCGCTGTCGAAAGTGTATCAACTGCTTGAACCTGGACCGGTGGTGTTGTTGACGACCGCGCGCAACGGTCGAGCCAATGTCATGACGATGTCGTGGCACATGATGGTGGATTTCGAACCACCGCTGGTGGCCTGCGTGGTGAGCAGCGGCGATCACAGTTTCCGCGCGTTGCGGGCCAGCAAGGAATGCGTGATCGCGCTTCCGGCGGTCCATTTGGCGGCGAAGGTCGTGGCGGTGGGCAACTGTTCCGGCCGAGACCACGAAAAATTCGAGAAATTCGGCCTCACGCCAGTCCCGGCAAAACGCGTGGCGGCGCCTTTGATTGCCGAATGCTTTGCCAATCTTGAATGCAAGGTGGTCGACACCAGGCTCGTGAACAAATACAACCTGTTTGTGCTGGAGGTGCTCAAGGCGTGGATCGACCGGGCACAAAAGCATCCCAGGACCATTCACCACCAGGGATACGGTCGCTTCGTGGTCGATGGCGAGATCCTTCAATTGGAATCGAAAATGCCATAGCCGCGCATCCCCTCGGACGTACGTTTCCCGCGACGATCCCGTGTTTCCGATGGTGACTTCCACGACGCGACCATCCGGCCGGCACATATGCAACCGGTGCCCTGAGCGCATGCTCGGCGGTGCGCTCCGATTTCCATAGCGATGTCCGGCCGGCAGCCGTCGCTGCATGGGCCGAGACCCTGGGTGCAACGATTATCGCCGGGCCGCCGGAAAGACCGCTTCTCCCCGATCGATGCCAGGACAGCAAGCCGCAATGCCCACCCCATAACGCCCGAAATCGCCATGACACGTCCGGCCAAGCCGTGGCGCGACCGGCGCGATCCCGCGCCGCGGCCCTTTCGGTCCACCCACACGTACGCTACAGCCGCATCAGGCGCGACCGTCGGATCGGGGCGGAGTGCGCACCGGGGGAGGAGGCCGCATGCAGTTCAGCTTTACCAGCGAGCAGGAAGAGTTCCGCTCGGTGCTTCGTCGCTTCCTCGAGGAGAAGTCGCCCCCCACGGCCGTGCGCCGCCTGATGGAAACCGACACGGGCTGGGACCGTGACAGCTGGCGTGAGCTGAACCAGCAGCTCGGACTATCCGCCGTGCATATCCCCGAGGTGTACGGCGGCCAGGGATTCGGTTATGTGGAGCTGGGCATCGTGCTGGAGGAGATGGGCCGCGCCTTGCTCTGCGCGCCCTTCTTTGCCTCGACGGCGCTCGCGGCAACTGCGATCCTGAACGCCGGAACCGAGGCGCAGAAGCGTGCGTTGCTGCCACCCATCGCCGACGCCGACACCATCGCCACGCTGGCTTTTACCGAACCGAACGGTCGGTGGGATGCAACGGGGATCGAAACCACCGCGACGACGGAGGGCGGGCGGTTCAGGCTAAACGGGGTGAAAAGCTTCGTGCTCGACGGCCATACGGCCGATCTGATCGTCGTGGTGGCCCGCCGCCCGGGGACCGCCGGCGACGAGGGGCTGTCGTTCTTCACCGTCCCGGGTGACGCCGCGGGCCTGACGCGCCGGGCACTGAAGGTGCTCGACCCGACCCGCAAACAGGCGCTGCTGGAATTCCGTTCCGTAGAGGCCGAATTGCTGGGAGAAGAGGGCGCCGGCGCCGCGCCGTTCACGAAGACCCTGACCCAGGCGGCGGTGTGTCTGGCGAATGAGATGGTGGGCGGTGCCGAGCGGCTGCGCCAGTCGGCGCTGGATTACGCCAACCTGCGGGTGCAGTTCGGGCGCACCATCGCCTCGTTCCAGTCGATGAAGCACAAGCAGGCGGACATGCTGGTCGACGTCGAGCTCGCGAAGTCCGCCGCCTACTGCGCCGCCGCGGCAGCCGCCGAGGATGATCCCGAGCTGCCGGCGCTGGCCTCGCTGGCCAAGGCGTGCGCGTCGGACGCCTATATGCAGACGGCAATCCACACGATCCAGATTCACGGAGGGATCGGCTTCACCTGGGACAACGACACGCACCTTTGGTTCAAGCGCGCCAAGAGCTCCGAGGTGTTCCTGGGGGATCCGACCTGGCACCGGGAGCTGATGATGCGCGCCTGGGGCGTCTAGGCGATGCGTGTGCGAGGCGCCGCCGCGGCGTACCGATCGCGGCCTCAAAGATCAGTCTGAGCGGAGGGAATGACCATGAGCGAACCGACCGAAGCCTCCGTCCGCGCCGAGGCGCGCGCCTGGCTCGAGGCCAACTGGAACCCCGACCGCGGCCTGGTGGAATGGCGGAACATGGTGATCGATTCCGGCTGGGGCGTGCCGTCCTGGCCGAAGGAATGGTATGGGCGCGACCTGCCGCTGGCACTGGAGCGCGTGGTCGAGGAGGAGATGGCGCGCATCGGCGCCGTCGGCGTGGCGAAGGCGGGCATTCGCCGGCTGGCGGCGGCAACGCTGCTGGCGCATGGCACCGACGCGCAGAAGGAAAAGTATCTGCGCCGCAGCCTGACCGGCGAGGACACCTGGTGCCAGCTGTTCAGCGAGCCGGGCAGCGGATCCGACCTGGCCGGCGCCACGACGCGGGCGGAGTTCAAGGGCAACCGCTGGGTGATCAACGGGCAGAAGGTCTGGACCACCAGCGCGCACCATGCCGACTGGGGCCTGCTGCTGGCGCGTACCGATTCGAACGTGCCGAAGCATCAGGGGCTGTCGTATTTCGTGATCGACATCCACCAGCCGGGCGTGCAGGTGCACCCGCTTCGGCAGATGAACGGGCACGCCTCGTTCAACCAGGTGTTCTTCACCGACGCCGAGGTGCCCCCCGAGAATCTGGTGGCGCAGGTTGGCCGCGGCTGGGCGGTGGCGACGACGACGCTGATGCATGAGCGGCGGGGTGCGGACGGCGTCGGGCGCTGGGGCCAATCGTCCAATCGCCAGGGTCGCATCTACGATGAAGAGCGCGCCGAGAACGCCACCATCATTGAGCCGTACAAGTGGTATCCGCAGCGGGCCGGGCGCGTGGACCTGGTGATCGAGCGGGCCAAGGCCACGGGGCGGAACACCGATCCGGTGGTGCGGCAGGAGATCGCGAAGCTTCTCACTCTGTCGAAGGCAGCGGAGTGGACCGCGCTGCGTGCCCGGGCCGCGCAGATGCAGGGCAAGCCGCAGGGGCCGGAGGGCTCGCTTGGCAAGCTGGTGTCGAGCCACGTGGCGCGGGCGGCGGCGCATGTCCATACGTTGATCACCGGGGCGGATGCGATGCTGACCGGCGAGGACAGCCCGATGGGTGGGGTGATCGCGGAGATTCTCGTTTCTGTGCCGGCGGGCTCGATCGCCGGCGGCACGGATGAGATCCAGCGCAACATCATCTCCGAACGGGTGCTGGGGATGCCGAAGGAGCCGCGGACCGACAACGACCGGCCGTTCCGGGATGTGCCGAAGAATCTGGTGGTGTAGGGGATGGGGTGAGTGCTGAGCGACACGACGAGCTTTCGCAACGAACATGAGCGCGCCATACCCCCGATTGGAACCGTTTTTGCTCGCCCCTCGTGTCATGCTGGTGACACCAGGGACCGCCACCCGGTGGCGTTTCCAGTGTCCGTGAAGCTGGTCTATAATCCATGCTTGGCCTTGAGGAATTCGGCCGCCCGCTCTCCGATGACGACACAGGGCGCCATGGTGTTTCCCGTCGTTATGCGCGGCATGATCGACCCATCGGCCACGCGCAGCCCTTCAATACCGTAGACCTGGAGCCGGTTATCGACCACCGCCATGCGGTCGCGGCCCATCTTCGCGGTGCAGGTCTGGTGCCAGTAGGTGACGGTGGCATCGCGTACGAACGCCGCAAGCGCCTCTCCCCGCAGATCTCCAGGCATCACCTCTCGCTTCACGAAGGCTCGCATCGGCAGCGAATTGCCGATCTCGCGACACATCATGACGCTTGTCATCAGGGCTTTCAGATCTTCAGGCTCTGCGAACGTTCCTGCATCGAGTGTAACCGGATCGAGCGGACCGCTTCCCGTCAGCCGCACGCGTCCGCGACTCTTGGGGCGAACAAGCCCGGGCGCAAGGGTCCACGACCCCGCTGGCGGCGCATGACGGGAGGTCGCGTCGGACGTATGAGGGACCTCGATCTGAAATGGCTGCAGATCCGGCGAGCGCAGGCTCGGATCGCTTTTCCAGAAGAGGGTCGCTTCCGCAGCATTGTTTCGCGGTTCAAGCGGGTATTGGTATTCCCAGATGCAGCCGGCGACCAGGAGGTGGTCCTGGAAGTTCTCTCCGACGCCGGGCAGATGCTGGGTCACGTCGATGCCGACCTGCCGCAGATGATTTTCGTCGCCGATGCCTGATTGCATCAGCACTTTCGGGGTATTGACCGCACCTAGTGACAGCACGGCCTCCCGCCGGACACCCACGCGAACACTGCGTCCCTGGAGCACGAATTCAACGCCGGTGCTCCTGCCGTGGTCCAGCAGGATGCGCGTGACCAACGCGCCGGTCAGCACCGTAAGATTGGGCTGGACCATCAAGGGATAAGTATAAGTGCGGAAGATTGACAGTCGGCGTCCGTCGCGGATCCGGACATTGGCGATGGCACACCCGCCATCGCCTTCCATCATGATGCCGTTCTGATCGTCGAACGTCGGGATCCCCACGCTATGTGCACCCTCCAGCATGGCGAGCGCCACCGGGCTCGGATCCGGTGCCGGCTGAACGTACACGAGCCCTCCGGTACCGCGACGAAGCGGGTCCGCTACGCCGCGCCAATCCTCGATCCGGCGATAGATGTCGAGTACCGATTGATAGCCCCACGACGGATCCGCCGCTTCGGCGGCGAAATGGTCCCAGTCGTCCTTGTGTCCACGCGACCAGACCATGACGTTGATGCTCGAGCCGCCGCCGAGCACTTTGCCCATCGACATTGGCAGCGCGCGACCATTCAATCTGGAAGTGGGCAGCGCACTGAAGCACCAGTCGCGCTCGCTGCCGATATTGGTCGGCCAGCGGCCGGCCTCCATGACACTCGGCACATTGTCGCTCCCGCCGGCCTCGAGCAGCAACACCGAGGCATCGGCGTTCTCGGCAAGACGGCGTGCCACGACGGAACCCGACGAGCCGGCTCCGCAAATAACGAAATCGTATGAGGACTGCAGTTCGGCGGCGCGTCTGCTCTGATTGGCCCGAACGCGGGCGTCGAACTTCGCTGCGGTCGCTTCAGGGCTTAGCATGACGGCAACTCCATACAGTTGGTCTTATAATCTGCTAGGTCGCAATCCACGGCTGGTCCCTTTGTCTCGTCTATGGTCGTCGCGGAATAGGCGCGGCGATTTGCAGCGTTATTGCAACGCGTTCCGGACTGGTTACCATCGTAACGTCGCAGCAGGCCCGATGCGCTCAAAGCCGGGGCCGCAGCATACGGCGGGTTGGTTTGTATCCGTCCGCATCATCCTGGACGCCGACGCCGATATTGCGGCCTGTCTTTGCGCTTCCTATTGTTGTCTCCCCGGGCCGGCTCGGGAATGCGCAACCGGTTTTGCAACGGTAATCCGCGGCTGGCTCCGAGACGGCCGACGGAGCCGAACAGCAGGAACCTTGCGCGCGTGGCGGCGAGAGGCCGACCCGCGGCCAAACTTGCCGATCGCCCCATCCAAGCCCATTTTGACCGCCCGCGACCCAACCAACCTGGGAGGAACACCGATGACCCCAGCCCAAGCCGGCCTGTCAGCCGCGCGCCTCGCCCGCCTGGACGACGTCATGACGCGCCGGTACGTCGACACCGGGCGCCTGCCGGGCCTGCTCACCATGATCTATCGCCGCGGCACGCTCGCCCACACCGGTCTCTCGGGTCACATCGACCTCGAACGCGGCAAGCCGATGCGCGAGGACGCCATCTTCCGCATCTACTCGATGACCAAGCCGATCACCGCCGTCGCGCTGATGATGCTGATCGAGGAGGGCCTGCTTGGGCTCGACGACGACGTGGCCACCCACATCCCGTCCTGGAAGAACCTCGGCGTCTACGCCACCGGGCTCCCGGCGCTCGTCGCGACCGGTGGCCCGGCCTTCCTGACCACGCCGCCGAAGCGGCCCATGAAGGTCGTGGACCTCGTCACGCATACCTCGGGGCTGACCTATGGCTTCATGAACCGCACCAACGTTGACGCTGCGTACCGCCGCGCCCGCATTGCCGAATTCAACGCCGAGGGCGGGCTCGACGCCATGATCGAGCAGCTCGCCATGTTGCCGCTGGAGTTTTCGCCGGGCACCGCGTGGAACTATTCGGTCTCGATCGACGTGATGGGCTATCTCGTGCAGAAGCTCAGCAACGTCAGTTTCGGCGAATTCCTGCGCACGCGCCTGTTCCAGCCGCTGGGCATGACCGACACCGGCTTCTTCTGTCCGCCTGAGAAACGTGAACGTTTCACCTCCTGCTACATGCCGGATGGCGCGGGCGGGATCAAGCTGCAGGACGACGCTGGCAACAGCATCTTCGGCGCGCCGCCGAACCTGGAATCCGGCGGCGGCGGCCTCGTCTCCACGGCGCATGACTACATGCGGTTCTGCCGCATGATGCTGGCCGGCGGCACGCTGGACGGCGTGCAGATCCTCAGTCCCAAGACCGTCGCGCTGTTCAGCCTGAACCATCTGCCCGACAACCAGGAACTCGCGGAGATGGCGCCGCCCGGGCTGTTCAGCGAGGCCGGCTATTCCGGCATCGGTTTCTCGATCGGCTGCGGCGTCAACGTCAACGTGGCGAAGACCCGCCTGCCGGGCACACTCGGAGAATATTTTTGGGGCGGCGCCGCATCGACCGCGTTCTGGATCGATCCGCAGGAAGAACTTGCTGTCGTATTCATGACCCAGGTGATCGGCAGCGACGCTCGCCTGACACTGCGCCGCGACCTGCGCACGCTGGTCTACTCGGCGATGACCGACTCATTTGCTTGATGGAGAGAGACATGACGGGACCAAAACTGGTCGACTACCTGCTGTACGAACCCGAGGACAACGGCATCCTCTGGATCAAATTCAACCGTCCCGAACGGCTGAACGCGCTGGTGGGGACGGCGGAGGAAAACGGCACCGTCGCCAAGGTCGGCGAATACATGCGGGCCGGCGACGACGATCCGAATGTCCGCGTCATCGTGTTGACGGGCGTCGGCCGCGGCTTCTGTTCGGGCGCCAATCTGGGTGCCAGCGCCGCGCGGGACGTCGCCGGCGACAACTTTCCGGGCAACCGCGGATCGCACGAGGGCCTCGACGCCACCCGCCAGCACTTCTTCCATGGCTTCACGCAGCTGCATCTTGATATCGCAAAGATACGCAAGCCGACGATCGCGATGATCAACGGACCGGCGGTCGGATCCGGCATGGACATGGCGCTGCATTGCGACATCCGCATTGGCTGCGAGCACACCCGCTTCATTGCGTACCACAACGCCGGCCAGATCATCGAGAACGGTGGTTCCTATTACCTGCCGAAGATGGTCGGTCTCGGACGGGCGCTGGAGTTCGTCTACACCGGTGAGCTGACCGCGCAACGCGCGTACGAGTGGGGCATGCTCAACCATCTGGTCGCGTCCGAGAAACTGGAGGAGACGACGCGCGAGCTCTGCGAGAGGATCATTGCCAGGCCGCCGCTGGTGCAGTGGATCAGCAAGCGGATCATGCGCACCGCTCTCGACACCACGCTGGATGCGACGATGGTTTTGACGTCGAACGCGAGCCCGATCCTGCAGCATTCCGAGGACGCAAAGGAAGCCCGCCGCGCTTTTGTCGAGAAGCGCAAGCCGAAGTTCAAAGGGGCCTGACCGCCGGCGGCGTCACACAGGAGAGGTGGCGCGGGCTGGGCGCGGTGCCTTTGCTCCGTGTCCGGAACGTTTGCAGCGTGCCCGGCCTCCGCCGCATGTCCCGCCGCCGGAAGCTTTCACGCTACGGGCGGAAACACCGGCAAATCGCCGGCCCCTGCATCACCACCCCTGTGTCACCACCCTCGTGTCGTCGTCCCTGCATCACCACCCCTGTGTCATCACCGGGCTTGGCCCGGTGACCCGCGACTGCACTTCGCCATACTGCAAATCATGGCCGGCCCAGCCCGCACTCGCGTGCCGCCTCGCCCGGCCATGACGCGCCACGAGCAGCACAATTGCGCTCATGACAAAGCCCCAAGCCTATCCCCAAGGCGTTTCCGCGGCGGCATTGCGGCCCGAGATACGGCCGAACGCCAGGCATTCGCCGATGTTACCGGTTCCCTGATACAGGTAGCTGTAGATCGAGCCCAGTTCACCGGCGCTGTACAGCCGGGGGATCGGTGTGCGATCCGGCCGCACGATCTGTGCCCGCTCGTTGCGTCGCGGGCCGCCCTGCGTGTTCAGCATCGAAGGTGACAGTTCGACCGCGTAGAACGGCCCTTCCACTATGGGGGCCAACATCAGGCTGCGGCCGAATTCCGGGTCACTCTTCGCTTCCGCGTAACGATTCCATCGATCGACCGTATCAACCAGCGCCCGGGGATCCAGCCCCACTATGGAAGCCAGCACCGCCAGGCTCTCGGCGGTCTTGATCCAGCCCTTGGCCAACTCGACGCTGTTGTCCTCGCTCCACTCATAGCGCTCGATGATCTGCGTCCATCCATGGCTCGGGTGCTTGTCATACAGCGGGCCGGACGAGAACAGCCGGTGGTCGAAGATCAGGAACATCGGGCACGGGGTGGACAGCGGCAGCCAGCGGCCGTTGACCGGAACCTTGCCGTGGCGGGTCTTGAATTTCTCGTCCGTGAAGCGCCTGCCGTCCGGGCCGACCACGATCATGCCGCCGGGCGTCTCCTTGCTGTAGTGCAACGCCTGCATCGAGAAGGTGGTGCGGACTTCGGGGACCTTCAGGGCCATCGACGGCCCGGCATAGTTGTTCATGTGCCAGAGGTCCGCCCCGACCGACATCGCCATGGTGATGCCGTCGCCCTCGTTGTATGGGCTCCCGGACGTGTAACAATACGGCACCCCCGGCAGGTAATCCCGGATCATTTCCTGGTTGTTTTCAAAGCCGCCGCAGGTCAGAACCACGCCTCTGCGCGCCTTCACATGAACCGGCTCGCCTCCGCGCACGGCACGGACGCCAAGGATCTCCTTCGTCGTGTCGTCCTGGATCAGTTGCTGCCCCGGTGTCTCGTACACCACCCGAATCGGCCGCTCCTTGACCAGGCGCTCGAACAATTTCCAGGTGTAGGAGTACCCGTAGGTCGGACCGTCATGAAACTTGTGCACACAGTCGGAGCCTGGCAGATCGGGAAACTCGATCCCGACGGGCGGATGCTGATGCTCCTGCGGATCGCCGCCCAGGCTCCGGAGCCACGCATTGTTCTGGCACATCTCTTCCGCCCAGACCTTCACCATGGGTTCCGGCACGGTGTATGGCCCGCACAGAGCGGTAAGATAGGCGACGGCCTGCTCTGCCGACGAGGTATTCAGATAGCCCTGGCCGGCGACCCGTGTGTTGCCGCCTTCCTGCCCCTCCGGAGCCTTCTCCAGGATAACGACGTCGGCTCCCAACTCGTGGGCGGTGACGGATGCGGCCATACCGGCAGCTCCGAAGCCAACGACGACGACGTCGGTTTCGATATCCCATTGAACTGGCATTGTTGTGGACGCTCCGTTCCGCATTTCCGCTGACGGAGCCATCCGCGACCGCTTGCCGCGTTGCAGCCTCGCCGCCGTTGATACCGGTAACGTCGATAGCACGACCCCGTTTCGCCGCGCAATTTTGCGCCCCTGGCGGGCTTGATCGCGCCATGCCCGGTGGCTCCGGGGGCTTCGCTCCGCTTCGGCCCTCGTGCCCCGGTTCGCGGCTTCGTTGTGCCGTGGATCAACTTGCGACGAGCTTCCGGATCGACGAGGACACCGGCGAACGATCGTTTTCCAGCGTGGTTCATGGTTCTGAAGTGCGCTGCGGTGCCGATCCGAGGTGCGTTGGCGTCAGAACAATCACATTAGCCTCGCCCGCGCTTTGGCCCAGGCCGCCCAGGCCGCACCGCGTCCCGGGGTCTCGTGCTGCGCGCGGTGGCGGCCGGCTATCTTGGCGTGCGGGCCATCCGCGTCCAGGATCAGTCCGCATGGAAGCAGGGGGGACCGAGACAATGCACGCCACGCACCTGGTGATCGGCGGCGGTTCGGCCGGCTGCGTCATGGCAGCGCGTCTGTCGGAGACGCCGGCGAACACGGTCGTGCTGCTCGAAGCCGGCCGCGATTACGCGCCAGACCACACGCCTGCGGATCTCCGCGACACCTATTCGGGCAGCGCCCTGATGAACCCGTCCTATTTCTGGAAGGGGCTGAAGGTCAGACGTCGAGCCGACGCTGCCCCCGCCTACTACGAGCAAGGGCGCGTGCTCGGCGGCGGATCGTCGGTCAACGGTCAGGTGGCGCTGCGCGGGGCACCGGAGGACTACGACCATTGGCACGCAATCGGCGCCAGGGGCTGGGACTGGAATTCGGTGCTGCCGTATTTCCGGCGGCTGGAGACGGACCTTGATTTTACCGACCAGCTGCATGGCGGCCAGGGTCCCATCACCGTCCGTCGCATGCCCATGGAGCAGTGGGACGACTTCACCCTTTCGGTGACCAAGGTGTGGAACGAACTCGGCTATCCGCTGCGCCCGGACATGAACGGTGCATTCGGAGAGGGCTACTCGCCGTTGCCCCTATCCAACGATGGCACTGCACGACGATCCTCGGCGGTTGGCTATCTTGACGCCGCCACGCGCCGGCGGCCCAACCTGCAAATCCTCGGTGACACCCAGGTGCGCCGCATCCTGTTCGCCAACGGCCGGGCCAGCGGGGCGGAGGTCCGCCGTGGCGGCGGCATCGAGACCATGACCGCCGATCATGTGATTGTCTGCGCGGGCGCGCTGCATACCCCGTGGCTGCTGATGCTGTCGGGCATTGGCCCAGCGGACCACCTGCGCCAGCACGGCATTCCGGTGCAACTCGACCGGCCCGGCGTGGGCGGCAACCTCATGGACCACCCGGCGATCCACATTTCCGGCTATCTGCGCCCGGTGGCCCGGCACAAGATGGTGCTGCGGCGGAACTACACCTATCTGCGCTGGTCCTCCGGCCTGGCCGATGTGCCGGAGGCGGACATGGTGATGATGGCGGTCTGTCGATCCGCTTGGCATGCGATCGGTGTGCGGATCGGCACGCTGTCCTCTTATATCGGCCGCTCCTACTCGACCGGCGAGGTGCGGCTGGCCTCGCCCGATCCGGATGACGAGCCGTATGTGGATTTCAACTGGCTCAGCGATCAGCGCGATTTGGACCGCATGGTCGACGCATTTCGCCGCATGGCGCGCATTCTGGTGAGCGACCCCGTGCCGCAGTACATCTCCAACCTGTTTGCTTCCCGATTCTCCCAGCGCGTGCGCGACGTCAGCCAGAAGAATTTCCGTAACGCCGTGGTGACGAATATCGCGGCGATGATGATGGATAGTTCGGCGACGCTACGGAAGCTGCTGTTCGACAAGGTCATCAGCGATTGTCCGCCGTTGCCCGACCTGCTGGCCGACCCTGCGGCGCTGGAGCGACATGTGCGTGACAACGTGCAGTCCGCGTGGCACGCCTCCTGCACGTGCCGGATGGGCGATCCGGCGGATGCCGGCACGGTGGTCGACCCCGGCGGCAAGGTCGTCGGCGCCGACAATCTGTTTGTCGCCGACGCATCGGTGATGCCGGAGGTGTCGCGCACCAACACCAATATCCCCACCATCATGATCGCCGAACGCATCGCAGAGGCGGTGCGCGAACGCGCCTTCGCCTGAGGGGACGCGATGACCGGGAACAATCACCGCATCCTGCTGCGGTCTCGGCCCCCGGGCATCCCCGTGCCGGAGAACTTCGTGGCGG
The DNA here is from genome assembly GCA_036398735.1 of Rhodopila sp. Lineage (GTDB taxonomy): Bacteria > Pseudomonadota > Alphaproteobacteria > Acetobacterales > Acetobacteraceae > Rhodopila. Next base: position 425 of record DASWON010000324.1, on the reverse strand, counting down.
ACACTGTGCCGCTGCGCGCGCCCGCCGCCGATGAGGTGCTGCTGCAGACGATCTACCTGTCCATCGATCCGGCGATGCGGTCCTGGATGAGCGAGAACCCCGGCTACCAACCGTCGGTGCCGCTCGGAAGCGTCATGCGCGGCGGCGGGATCGCGCGTGTCCTGGACAGCCGTTCGGCCGGTTTCCAGCCGGGAGAACTGGTGCAGGCGCGCCTCGGCTGGCAGACGCATCCGACGTTGCCGGCCAGATACCTCCAGAAGGTCGACCAGACGCGTGGCGACGCGCTGGCGTGGATCGGACCGCTCGGGCTCAGCGCCGTAACCGCCTATTTCGGCATGCGTGAGATCGGCGCGGTCAAGCCGGGCGACAGCGTGCTGGTCTCGGCGGCGGCCGGCGGTGTGGGTCAGATCGCTTGCCAGATCGCG
>DASWON010000323.1:0-20324 GCA_036398735.1 Rhodopila sp. | reverse complement strand
ACTGGCGGCGTGGTCTCATCCCTGGGCAAAGGAATCGCAGCGGCGGCGCTCGGCGCGCTGCTGCAGGCCCGCGGCTACGCGGTCAAACTTCGAAAGCTCGACCCGTATCTGAACGTCGATCCGGGCACCATGAGCCCGTATCAGCATGGCGAGGTCTTCGTTACCGACGACGGCGCGGAAACCGACCTCGACCTCGGGCACTACGAACGCTTCACAGGCGTGCACGCGACCCAGCTCGACAACGCCACCACGGGGCGGATCTATCAGGACGTGATCGCCAAGGAGCGGCGCGGCGATTACCTGGGCGCCACGGTGCAGGTGATTCCCCACATCACCGATGCCATCAAGGAAGTCATCCTGCGCGAGACCGACGCGTGCGACTTCGTGCTGGTGGAGATCGGCGGGACGGTCGGCGATATCGAGAGCCTGCCGTTCCTGGAGGCTATCCGGCAGCTGGGCAATGAGCTTGGCCCCAACCATGCGATGTTCGTGCATCTGACACTGGTACCCTACATCCCGTCGGCTGGGGAATTGAAGACCAAGCCGACGCAGCACTCGGTCAAGGAACTGCTCAACGTCGGCATCCAGCCGCAGATGCTGCTGTGCCGCTGCGACCGGCCGATCCCGGATAATGAGCGCCGCAAGATCGCGCTGTTCTGCAATGTGCGCGCGGAAGCGGTGATCCCGGCGCTGGATGTCGGCACAATCTATCAGGTGCCGATCGCCTATCACGACGAGGGGATGGACCGCGAGGTCCTGCGCCACTTCGGACTCAATTTTGATAGCGAGCCCGATCTGTCCCGCTGGCGCCGTATCGTCGACAACGTGCGAACCCCGGAAGGGGAGGTGCGGATCGCCGTCGTCGGCAAGTACACCAACCTGCTGGACAGCTACAAGTCGCTGTCCGAGGCGCTGACCCATGGCGGGATCGCAAACCGGGTGAAAGTGCATCTCGACTGGGTGGACAGCGAGATATTCGAACAGCCTGGAACCGTGCAGCGCCTGGAGGACGTGCATGGCATTCTCGTCCCAGGCGGCTTCGGTGAACGCGGCACGCCGGGCAAGATCGAGGCGGTTCGCTTCGCCCGCGAACACAAGGTGCCGTTCTTCGGTATCTGCTTCGGCATGCAGATGGCGGTGATCGAAGCGGCACGCAACCTCGCCGACATGCCACACGCTTCCTCGACCGAGTTCGGATCGTGTGACATCCCCGTCGTCGGCCTGCTGACCGAATGGGCGCGGGGCAACCAGATCGAGCGCCGCTCCGAGGAGGATGCCAAAGGCGGCACCATGCGGCTCGGCGCCTATCCAGCGCTGCTGGCCGAGGGCAGCCTGGTGCGCACGATCTACGGTGGAGCGCCGGTCATCGAGGAACGCCACCGCCATCGCTATGAGGTCAACGTCAACTTTCGTGCGGCGCTGGAGGCGACGGGTTTACGCTTTTCGGGTATGTCGCCTGACGGGGTGCTGCCGGAGATCATCGAATTTCCGAACCATCCGTGGTTCATCGGCGTGCAGTTCCATCCGGAACTGAAGTCGAAGCCGTTCGCGCCGCATCCTTTGTTCGCCGGCTTCATCGCCGCGGCGGTGCGTCAGGCCCGGCTGGTCTGAGGCAGCAGCCCGACGGGCGACGCCACGTCACCGATCACGCGGCCGGGGGCACGCCCTGACGGTCCGCGATCACGCCCTGATGCTCCGCGATCACGCGGCGGAACAGTGCCAGCTGGCCGGCCGTCGTCGCGTCCCAGTTGAAGGGTTCAGCATAAGCGCGCGTTGCGGCACGGTCGGGCAGGGCGCGGAACAGGCGCCGCACGCCGGCCGCGATGCCGTCAGGCGTATTCGGCTGGTAGATCAGGCCGGCCTCCGGGGCACCCACGACCTCGGGGTTGCCCCAGATGTTGGCGGCGAGCACCGGGGTGCCGCAGGCCATCGACTCCAGCAGCACGTTCGCCCATCCCTCCCGTGAGGAGGCCAGAACCGACGCGTCCGCCGCGCCATACAGCGCGGGCAGTCCTCTGTGGGGCAGGGGACCCAGCAGCCGCACCCGGTCAGCCAGGCCGAACGTGTCGATCAATGTTGCAAGACGCTCGCGTTCCGGCCCCTCGCCGGCGATCAGCAGTTCGTATTCGGGCAACTGTCGCATGGCTTCGATCGTGCGGTGATGCCCTTTCCGCTCGATCAGGCCTCCAACCGAGAGCAATGCGGGACGGGTCAGGTTCACGGCTGCCCGAGCCGCGGCGCGGTCGTGCGGCGGCCGGAACAGGGTGGTCTCCACCCCGTTGCGCAGCACCGTGACCTTGGCCTCGGGTGCGCCGAGAGCGATCAGAGCCTGCTTCAGGGCCTGGCTGACCGCAATCAGGGCGCTCGCATCCCGGATCGCGCCTTGGATCAGGCGCCGCGGGATCCGATACCGGGGGATCAGGTTCACGTCGGTGCCGCGGGCCGTGATCACCACCGGCAGACCGAAGCGGCGTCCAAGCCAGGTGGCGGTGACACCATCCGGATACACGTAATGTGCGTCGATCGCATCGAACCGCTGCCCCTGAGCCAGCAGGTGCGCGACCTGGGGCACCATCGCGCGGTACAGCAGCCAGGGAGCTACCGCCATTCCGACCTTCGGGATGATCGGATAGCGCGGGTGCAGGATGGGGATCCCGTGCCGTGTTTCCACCGCCGGGGCACGCGCGTTCAGTGCCCAGTCACCGAACCGCTCGGACTGAAACGGAAACCAGGGGACCGGTGCCAGAACCGTACTGCTAGCCTCGCCGCTGCCCAGCAGGTGCCGCAATCGGTTTTCGACGAAGATCCCGTGATTCGGCCGCGCCGCATGCGGAAACAGCGTCGAGAATGTCAGCAGGCGAACAGGAACCATCTCAGGGACGTCCAGCCGGACGCACCGGCGATCGGACGAGCCGGATCAGGTGCCCTTCGCCATGTCCTCGAGCAATTTCTGCGCCTCGACCTTTTCCTTGAAGTCGGACTTGTTCGCGACAACGATTTCGAGCTGCTTCTTGGCCTCGTCCTTGTTGCCGGTGTCCTTCAGGGCAACCCCGTAATGATAAAGGATGCGCGGGTCGGAGGCCCCGTCGCCGCTCGCCTGGCGCAGCAGCGCCACGCCGCTTTGGGCGTTTCCGGACGTCGTCAGGATCCACCCGAGGGTATCCGCGGTCTGCGCGCTGGGTGAGAGGACGTAGGCCTGACGGGCCAGGGTCTGGGCGCGGGCGTCGTCACCCTTCTGCTGGCAGATCCAGGCGAGGTTGTTCAGCGCGATCGCATCATGCGGCTTCTGTTTCAGGATCAGTTCCAGATACCGGGTCGCTTCGTCGAACTTGCCGGAGGCGATGTTGATCTCGGCCGCCTGTTCGGCCGCGACCATGTCGTCGGGATGCGTTCCGAGCCAGCCTAGCAGCAGCGTGTTGGCATCATCCATCCGACCCGAACGCAACAGCGCGCCGGCCAGCCGGGTTACCAACAGGCTGGAGGGAGTGGCGTTGTTTGCCTCGGTGTACGCCGCTACCGCATCCGTTGGCCGGTTGGCCGCCAGGTAGATGTCGCCCTTCAATGCCCTGATGCCGGGAAAATCGCGATCCTGGGATTGCAGGCGGTCGGCGGTCGCGAGCGCGACGTCCATCCCCGTCGCCTTCAGGTCGATCATGACATAGTCCTGGTAGAGCTGGTAGTTGCGCGGACTGGCGGCGATCCCGGCCGTCACGACGTTGCGCGCGCTCTCGAAGTCGCCGGCCTCGATCAGCAGAGCAATCAGCTGGCGTCTCGCGCCTACCACGTTGGCGTCGCTCTTCAGGATATCCGTATAGGTCGCGCGGGCTTCCTTTTTTTGTCCCAGCGCGAGGTACGCGGCCGCCTTCAGGCTCATGATGTCGGTCGAACCGGCGTTGGATCCCTTTTCCGCCGCCACGAGGTCGAGCGCCTTCTGGGGAGTGCCGCCACGGATGTAGAGGTCGCCCAGCGTCACGGTTACCCGCGTCTGGCTCGGTTCGGCGGCATGGGCGCGTTCCAGCAGATCGGTCGCATCCTGCAGCCGGTTCGACTGGACATAGCTTGACGCCATCATCGACAGCGCCGGCTCCGCGGTTGGCTGTTTGGCGAGGACATCGTTCAGGATTTTGTTGGCCGAGGCCTGATCGCCCATCATGATGTCGACGCGGGCGAGGTTGATCTTGGCCGGCACAAAATCCGGGTATTTCTGAACGAGATCGTCAAACGTCGCCTTGGCGCCGGGAAAATCGATCTGAGCGAGCTTGAACAGGCCGTCGAGGTTGCCAACGATCTCGGTCGATCCCTGGGCGGCTCGGATTTTCGCCAGCGCGTCGCCCGCCTTGGCGGTGTCGCCGGTCGCCAGTGCGGCGAAGAACAGCGCCTCTCCGACGGCCGGCAGCTTGGGTGCGAGTTCCAGCGTGTGTTCCAGGTCCCCCATGGCGGTGTCGACGTCGCCCATGCCCATGCGGACCGAGGCGAGGCGGGTCTGCACGCCAACATCGTTGGGCGCCAGTGCCTCGGCCTTCTGGAACGACGCGATAGCCTCGTTCCCTTGTCCGGTTGCCGCGTACGCCCGGCCGAGCAGATCATAGGCCTCGGCGTCGGCCTTGCCGGATTCAGCCACTTTGGCGAGTGTGTCGATAACCTGATCCGGGCGATGCTTGGCAAACTGGATCCTTGCCAGAACCTTGTAGGCGGCCAGGTCGTTGGGGGCCCGTCCGACGTATTTGCGGGCCGCTTCTTCCGCCTGCTCGAACTGGCCGAGCTGCTCCTTGACCACTGCTTGCAAGTAATAGGCGCGCTGGATGCGGCCGACATAGCCGGCGATCCGCTCGAGGTCGGCATCGGCGGCCTTGTAGTTGCGTGACTGCGCCTCCATCACCGCCTGCAGATAGATCGCCTGGACGTTTCCCGGGGTGCCTTTCAGCACCGTGTCGATATCGGCTTTCGCAGCGTCGTTCTTGCCTGCCGACAATTCGAGGCTGGCACGATCAAGCCGGGCCTGCATGATACTGGGCTGGTCCGCGATCAGTTCATCGAGGACGGCGAGCGCGCCGGTGATATCGTTCTTCAGGCGCAGCAACTGTGCCTTGGCCAGCAGTGCCTCGGAGGACTTCGGCTGGGCAGCGACCGCCCGATCGATCTTGGCCTGAGCACCGGCCAGGTCGGCGCGGGCAACGGCAAGCCGAGCATCGGCCAGCAAGGGCTCGACTGCGTTGGGAGCCACCTGTTCGGCCTCGGCGAACGATTTCTGCGCGTCGCCTGGGCGTTTGAGGCCGACCTGGGCGTAGCCGCGGGCCACCAGGATGGAGGCATCAAGCTGCGTATCCTTGCCGTCTGGCTTCAGCGTGTCGAGCAGGTCATCGAACTTGTTCTGTGCGAGCAGCGCCTGAGCCAGGAGCGGGACGGTCTGGTGCGGGTCGAAGCCGCGGTCGCGGGCGGCGAGCGCCTCACGTTCCGAGGCAACCGGGTCCCCGAGTTCGAAGGTTACCCGACCCAGCCAGTAATGCGCTTCGGCGTTCTGCGGGTCGCCGCGCACGGCGTTGCGCAGATCGATCTGGGCGGACTTGAGATCGCCCTTCTTCAATGCGGCTTTGGCGTTGGACAGATAGTCCGCGTGGGCGGCGATCGGGAAGGCGCCGATCCAGGCACCCATCATGATCCAGCCGAGAGATCTGTATCGCATGAATTTCACCCTCGATCGTTCTGCAGCGTGGTTTCGGTGGCGGCGGCATCGGCGGACCTGATTGCCTCGTTCGCGAGGCCGTGGGCTTCCAGCAGGCCATAGAGTGTGGGGCGGCTGACGCCCAGCAGGCGCGCTGCCACCGACAGCGTATTGTTGGAGCGAACCAGCGCCTCCTGGATGACGTCGCGTTCCGCCCGCAGCCGGGCGGCGCGGATATCAAGATCGGGAAGTTCGCCGGACGGCGGCGTCAGTTCCAGATCCGCGGCATCGATCAGTCGCCGATCTGCCATGACCACCGCGCGTTTGAGCCGATTTTCCAGTTCCCGCACGTTGCCCGGCCATTCATGTGCGTTCATCGCGTATGTGGCATGTTCGGTGAAGCCACGGATGCCACGGCCGAATTCCTGATTGAAGCGGTTCAGAAAAAAATTCGCCAACAGTATGATATCGGTGCCCCGTTCACGCAGCGGCGGGATCCGGGTGGTAAAGGCGTTCATGCGGTACAGCAGGTCGCCGCGGAACACGCCCTGGCTGATCTTCTCATCGAGATTGGCATTGGTCGCGGAGACGATGCGCACATCGACCTGGATTTTTTGCCGTCCGCCGATGCGCTCGACGATCTGGTCCTGCAGAAACCGCAGCAGCTTGACCTGCAGCGGATGCGGCAGATCGCCGATCTCGTCGAGAAACAACGTACCCTTGTTGGCTTGTTCGATCTTGCCGATGGTCTGCTTCACCGCACTGGTGAAGGCGCCGCGCTCATGGCCGAACATCTCGCTTTCGAGCAGATTCTCGGGGATGGCGCCGCAGTTGATGGCGACGAACGGCTGCTTCGCGCGAGGCCCCAGATCATGTACCGCTCGCGCCAGCGCCTCTTTGCCGGTGCCGCTCTCGCCCAGCAGCAGAACCGGAACATTGGTCGTCGCGATCTTCTCGATATCACGACAGACCTTCAGCATCGCCGCGTTGCCGGTGATGATCCGTTCGATCGGAGAGCGCGCGGGCACCGCTGCGAGGCGGCGGTTTTCTGCCTCCAGCCGATAAAGATTAAGGCCGCGTTCAATGATGGTGCGCAATACCTCGATCTCGACCGGCTTCTCGCAGAAATCGTAAGCGCCGGCGGCGATGGCTCTCAGGGCGTTCTTGCGCTCACCATTCCCGGTGACGACGATGATTTTGGTCTGCGGGGCGATCCGCAACACCTCGGACAATGTGGAAAAGCCCTCGCTGACCCCATCCGGGTCCGGCGGCAGGCCAAGGTCCATGATCGCCACGGGTGGGTTTTCCCGTTTCACCAGCGCGACCGCCTGGGGCCTGGCGTGCGCCAGCAGCACCTCGCACGCAGGAAAGGCCCAGCGGTACTGGGAGCAGAGACCCTCGTCATCCTCGACGATCAGCAGTTGTGGCTTCGCCATCGCGTTTCCAATCATGCCTCGGCGGCGGCCGGTTGAACGACGTTCGGCCGTACCGAGGGAAGGATGATCCGCATCGTGGTACCGGTCTGCGGGCGGCTGATGACCAGTAGGTCGCCGCCTGCTTCGCGCAGCAGTTCGCGGGCCTGATAGGCACCAATGCCATGGCCGTCGCCTTTGGTGGTGTGCAGCGGGCGGAACAATTCATCACGGACGAATTCAGGGGTCATGCCGGCACCGCCGTCGACGATATCCACGATTACGCCGTGCGCCTCCACCCGCAGCAAGACAGTCACGGCCGCGCCGGGTCCAGACGCTTCGACCGCGTTGTTCAGCAGGTGCGTGACGACTGCGTCGAAGGCGTCCGGATCGATTGCCGCCCCGGCACCGCCACTCTGATCAGAAAACACGATGGTCCGATGCCGTATGGTCTGGCACGCATCGACGAGGTGCGGCAGCCGCTCCGCCGGGGTGATCATCGCGTGGCTGCGTTCCTGGTGCTCGACCTGCAGGCGCGAAAGCAGCCGCGTGATCTTGCCGACGGCGGCTCGCACCGTCGCCAGCATGTCGCGCTGGAACTCCGGATTGTCCGCATACACCTCGGCATTGGTCAGAAGCATGGAAAGCTGGCCGGACACGTTCTTGATGTCGTGAATAACGAACGCGAACCGCTGGCTGTACTCGCGGAGCTGCTGGGTTTGGGTGAGCACCTGCATGGCACGCTGTTCCGCCACCCGGCTCGCGATTTCGCGACCAATCACTCGTAGCAGGTCGTACGCCTCCCGGTCCAGTTTGAATTGCGCGCGCGAACGGGCCAGGACCACAAATCCGATGAGAGCTCCGAAATGATTGAGCGGCAGCACCACCCAGGCGCGCGGAAGTTCGGGGAGCCAGCTTTGTCCGTCCGGATGTTCGTCGAGTTTAACAATCCAGTCTCCATGTTTGAACTGCGTGGCCAACGGATGGCCCGGCGGGACCGGCGTGCTGACTGCCGGCATGTTCCACGAGCCCGCCCACTGGAACGCGACATCCTGCGGCGGGCGGACGAACAACGCGCCGGCGGGGCTGTCCACCACCTCGGCCGCGGCGCGGATTGCCCGTTTGTGCAGCGCGACGAACGCGTCCGGTGCGGTCAGCGCGTCGATGGAGCGCATCCATTCGCGACGGTAGTCATACCGGTGACTGAAGAAATTCTCGACCACGATCGTTCTGATACGGGAGCGGGCGGAGCCTGAGGTCAGGGCGACCGCGACGGCGAGAATGGCGGCGAAGATCAGCGAGGTTTCGGCGACGCGGCCCCATTCGGAACCGCCGCGGCGAAACACCTCGCCGATCAGGGCGATCGCCAGCAGGAAGATGCCGCTGGCGATCAGGGTAAAGCTGTGAAAGACCACGTCGCGGGAGAGATGGATGTCGATCGCCCAGCGACGGTTCCGGACAGCCGCCAGCGCGATCAGCGGGGCGGCCAGAATGATGATTGGCGCCCGTGCTTCGACGAGTGCGTACGACAGCCGGTGGAACAGGATTCCATCCGCGTACAACAGCAGGTCATAGAGGAAGATTCCGCCGAGGGCGACGCATAGAAGATTGATGTGCCAGCGTGAATCGGCGGGCGTGTTGAAATAGAGGTTCTCCAGCAACAGCACGTTGCAGATGGCCAGGCCGAGCCGCGTGGCGGTACCCAGTGACAGCGCGCCGGCGGTAGCCGGGCCGGTGAACCATTCAATGAGTGGCGTGCCCCCAAGGATCAGCAGCGCCAGCAGCCCCATCGTCTTGAAGGCGCTCGATACCTGTTCGTTCGATCCCACCGAACGCCGGTACAAATGCAGGATGAAACCATACCAGGCCGCGGAACGTCCGACTTCGAGCCAGGAGGCGAGGCGGCCCGCCGGCACCTGCACCGACAGTACCACGACCGTGGCCCAGGTCGCGGTCATTGCACAGGCGAAGGCGAGCCATGCGCCGGTGCGGCTGAGCGGCGGCCGGACGATGATCAGTGCCGTGAGCAGCGCATACACCCCCGCGCAGGCTCCATGCAGCACCACGATCGCGGGAAGCTCGGAGGTCATCATGCAGGCGCCGCGAGGCTGTATTCAGGCTGACCGCACGGCGTCAGGCGATCCGACCCTTTGTTGGACGATATGATCATCACACCCCAATGTTCCACCCCGCGATGTCACGCTCTCGGGGCCGGGCAATCGCATCGTCAGGCGGCCAGGTCCAGAAAAATCCGCCATAGGGCGGCTTGCCGACACGCCGGCCGCGTGGTCAGCGAGCGCCCTCACGGGACAACACCACGCGGATGGTCGAGACCAGAATGATGATGTCGAGGAGGAAGCCGCGGTGCTTTACATAGTACAAGTCGTACGCCAGCTTTTCGCGCGCGTCTTCGACCGACGCTCCATAGGGGAAGTTCACCTGGGCCCAGCCGGTCAGGCCGGGCTTGACATAGGCGCGCTGGCGGTAGAACGGGATGGCACGGGCCAGTTGCTCAACGAAGTGGGGGCGCTCAGGGCGCGGGCCGACGAGGCTCATTTCGCCGCGTATCACGTTTGCCAGCTGTGGCAGTTCATCGATCCTGGTGGCGCGTATGAAGCGGCCGACCCGGGTTATGCGAGGGTCCTGGCGCTGCGCCCAGCGCGGGTCGCCACTGGCTTCAGCGTCGGCCGACATACTGCGAAACTTGAACAGCGTGAATGTTCTGCCGAACAGCCCAACACGTTGCTGGCGATAGAACACCGGGCCGCGGCTGTCGCATTTGATCGCCACCGCCGTGACGGCCATCAGCGGCAGCAGCAACAGCAACATGAAGATGCCGACGGTCAGATCGCAAAGGCGTTTCAGCGCCGCTGCGATCCAACTTCCCGTGAAGCCCGGGCTCAGCAGAAGTTGGTTCGCGGTCAGTGCATCCAGATCGATCCGTCCAAGATAATTCTCGCGGAATGCGGCGCCGGACAGGACGTTCATGCCGCGCAGCTTGCAATCGAGCAATGCATCGACCGCGAGGCCCTCGGGTTCCGAGGCCATGACGATGCCCCATATGCCGTGGCGGCGCAGTGCCGGCCATGAGACGATCAGGTCCGCCGGCTGTACAAGGCGAAACAGGCGGCCGCGGCCGGAGCGCAGGTGAAGTCGGAGGCTGCCGACCTGCCGCGGATCGCCGAGGATCAGCACGCGGCGGCCAAGCGAGGAGCGAACGATGGCAAGGCCGTAGGCCAGACGGACCAGGGTCATTCCGCCGAGCCATGCGGCGATCAGTTCCGCCATGTGCAGGGAGCGAGGGCTCGCGAGGCTTACCGGCGGACCACCGCCGCCCAGGAGCAGGACGGTGAAGGTGATGATCGCGGTGAGAGCCGCGGCCGACAGGAGTTTCTTGCGTTCGAGAAAGGCCTCCGGACGGTAGAGACCAATGGTCAGGGCGACGCCGCCGCTGACGAGGGCGAGGATGATGGCCAACGCGATGTCACCGCGCGGCAGCCTTTCGATCGCTGCGGGCAGTGTCCCCGCGGTTCCCGTGGCCTGAATCACGGTGTCGATCATGGCGAAGGACAACATAAGCTCGACGAGACCGAGGACAGCCATTTCCCGGGGAAGATAATGCGCCACTACACGCTGCATCAGGCTTTCCTTTCAATCCGCCGATCGCTGCCCTAATAGGGCGCGGTGCTGGTCGCGGCGGGACGAGGCGGACCATCGCGGGACTTCTTCTTCGTGGCGCTGTTTGTGTCGATACCCACACTGATAACAGATAATAACGTTAAAGGGCGGCGTGTGGTTCGTCAACGGAATTCCCGATTTATTCGTATTTCTCGAAAAAAGTATCCACTACGGCAGAATGGCCGCTATTTTAGACGAAGCTTATGCGAAGAGAAGTCGTGGCGCGATGAAGCACCAAGCTAATATATAATTATGCAACCTACAGATGAAAACGCAGCGACGCACCTACTTTTTGCGGCCGGTTGTATGTCCGCGTTGAACTATCACACTCAAGGGTGTTATAGCCACGCTCACGGATTGGAGAGGTCGTCATTTACGCTTCCGCCAACGTGGAAGGTCTTGAGATGGTCGGCTTCATTGATCCGGAAGGCGCGTATTTCAGTGCCAAAGCGCTGCTTGAAGACGGGAGGGGGGAATTCATTTTCGGTCGCGCCTATGCGCCCTTGCCCGAGGCGCCGGCTTTATCCTGCCCGATCCCCGTTCGGCGCTCGGGGCACCATCATGGCACTCATCGGTGCTCCAGAGGTTAACGTGAACCACGACAGGCTCGACCAGACGCGACCAGACATTTCTTGGCTGACACGCCGTATCCGGTTACTTGGCGGTTCGTTGCCGCCCCCTGGATGCATTGCCATGCCGTGGACCAATTGTTTCGCGTTGATTCTTGCCACGACTTTGGCACTTTCATTGCCGGGGTGCGCCACGCTGTTCGGTCCCCCGGCTGGACCGCCTGTAGTCGAGAAAGGTGCCGCGAAAGTTTCCGACGACTACATCATCGGATCCGGTGACTCGCTCAGCATCTTCGTCTATCATAACCCCGATCTCAGCGAGGGCGCGGTCGCGGTCAGGCCCGACGGACGCATCTCGACGCCGCTGATCGAGGATATCGTGGCGTCCGGCAAAACGCCGACGCAGCTTGCCCGGGAAATCGAGGAGCGGCTGGGCAAGTACATCCAGGAGCCGAATGTGACGGTGATTGTCCGCGGCTTCATCGGGCCGCCCGACCGGCAGGTGCGGGTGATCGGCGAGGCGACTGACCCGATCGCGATCCCGTATCGAGACCATATGACCTTGCTGGATGTCATGATCGCCACCAAGGGGCTGACGAAATACGCCGCCGGAAACCGTGCTGTCATCGTTCGTGTCGACGGGGCCGGCAAACAGCAGACCATCAAGGTACGGCTGAGCGACCTGATCAAGGACGGTGATATCAGCCAGAACATTGAAATGAGTCCGGGTGACACCCTGATCGTACCGCAATCCTGGTTCTGAGGAGCAGTCAGTCATGGATTCAGTGCGTGCTCTGGTCTCCCAATACCTCCGCGCGGCGTGGCGCCGGCGTTGGATGGGCGTGATCGTCGCGTGGCTGGTCTGCGGGATTGGTTGGGTCGCCGTTTACACGATACCCAATCAGTACGAGTCCGGCGCCCGTCTGTTCGTCGATGCGGACGCCGTGCTGACGCCTTTGCTGCGCGGTCTCGCGGCAGACTCCGCCCCGACCACCCAGCTGGAAATTCTGCAGCGGACCCTGCTCAGCCGCCCGAACCTGGAAAAGCTGATTTCGAAGACCGACCTGGATCTCACCCTGAACAGCCCGTCCGATCGCGAGCGGCTCATCACCCGCCTGGGCAACGAGATCAAGGTCAACCCGCAGACCAGGAACCTGTTCACCATCAACTATCGTGACAAAAGTCCCAAGCTCGCGCACGACGTGGTGCAGACCCTGCTGACGATCTTCGTCGAAAGTGCGACGGGTGGTTCACGGACCGACATGGAGAACGCGCGCCGCTTCCTGGAGCGTCAGATCCAGTCCTATGAGCAGCAGCTTCGCGCCGCCGAGAAGCGGCGGGCGGATTTCCGCGCCCGCTACATCGAGATCCTTCCGGCGGACAACAATCCTAACGTTCCGGCGTTGGAAGGGGCCCGCAACCAGGCCGCGGCGCTGGAAGGCAGGTTGCAGGACGCCCTGATCTCACGCGATGCGCTGAAGCAGGAGGTGGAGAACACGCCGCCGATGCTGGTCGTCGAGTCCGGCGGTCCGAACGGTCCGCTGGGCCCGGCTACCAAGACCAGGCTGCAGGACGCGGAGGATCAGCTGCGGATGCTGTTGCTGAAGGATACCGACCAGCATCCCGACGTCATCGCCCAGCGCAAACTGATCGAATCGCTCAAGAACGCACCGAAAGACAGCATGGGGGACGGCTCGGCCAGGGATGCGTCCGGTCGCGACGCAGCCAGCAGCGGCATGAAACGTTCGGTCCCCAACGCGGTCTATGATCAGCTGAAAGTCAAGCTGATCGATGCCGACACCAACGTCATCTCGCTCCAGCGGCAGCGCGATGAGGCGGTGCGCTACCGGGAGCGTCTGGAGAAGGTGCAGCGCGAGCAGCCGGGCCTGATCGCGGAGTACCAGAACATGGATCGCGATTACAACGTGCTGCGGCACAATTATGAGGAACTGCTGGGACGTCTGCAGTCGGCGAACATCGCGCAGGCAGCCGACACCCAGGCTGACAAGGTCAAACTGCAGATCATCGACCCGCCTGAGATTCCCCGCTTGCCGGTGGCACCGAACAGGATGCTGCTGGTGACCGGTGTGCTGTTCGGCGGGCTGATGACCGGCGTCGGCATTACCATCCTGTTCGGTCAACTCGACCGCTCATTCTCCACCGTGGATGAGCTGCGCAATCTGGGATTGCCGGTGCTTGGCGGCATCTCCGTGCTGGGTCTCGTGCCGTTGCGTCACCGGCTGATGGCGGTGATGCGTTTCAGTGCCGCGGTGGTGGTGCTGGTGTGTATTTATGGCGGCCTCGTGGTCCATATTCTGCGGTCGGCGGCGCTGATCTAGTGCCCCATTCCCGCAACCCGATGCCCGCGCCACGCGTGGAGTTCGCGCTCCGTGAGGCCGCGGCCGCAGCGCCAGGCACCGCCGCAACCGCCGCGTTCGGCGGAGGCGAAGCGAAAGCCACGAGAATGATCATGCAGGGGTATGCGAAACCGGCTCTGACGGTGCGCCGGCGACCGATAGCCCCGGCAGATGGAGCGACCCGTTCATGCTGATTCCGAAGCCACCGCATCTGGTCGAGCGCGTCGCGGAGCGCTTGCTGCGTTCCGGCGCCTTGGACGAGTCCGCGGCGCAACTGCTGCGCCCGACCGGTGACGAAGTGGAAGCGGACGCGGCGGATTTCGGCGCCGCGGCCGAGGAGGCCACTCCGGGGGCCGCTCAGCCCGCCGCGGCACCGCGGCCCTACGCCGCGCCGGAGTCATCTCAGGTTGCCCCCGTGCCGCCTCGGCGATCCATGTTGTTTGCCCCACCGCCGGCATGGGCGAAGCCGGGCGCAGCACCGGCCGAGGCGTTCGCGGGCGGCTCGGTGGCGTCGCCGTCCGTGCCGGACACCGCGACCGGCGGAGAGCAGTCGCTGCCGGACGACGCCGACCCGGGGGCCGGTGGTGATCCGTTGTCGGGAGCGGCACCGTCCACGGACGGCCAGACTGCCAGGCGGGCGTCGCCGCCCGGCCGGTCCTCGGTGTTCGATCCCCATGCCGACCTCCCGTCATTGCCACCGCTCGGCAGGCGGCCCGCACCGGGTGATCCTGCGGCTGGAATGTTGCAGGGCGCGGCGTCGATCGATGCAGTGTCTCTCGAACGCGCCGGCATGGTCGACTGGTCGCGCACGCGCACCCGGATCTCCGAGGAGTTTCGGTTGGTGCAGCGCCAGATCATCCGCTCCGCCTTCGGGCCCGGCGCGGAACCCGGATTCTCGAACCTGCTGCTCGTGACCAGCGCCAGGCCGGGCGAGGGCAAGAGCTTCATGGCCACCAACCTGTCGGGCAGTATCGCGCGCCAGGGCGACCATCATGTGCTGCTGGTCGATGCCGACTCCAAGCGCGACTCGATCTGCTACAGCCTTGGTCTCGCGCAGTCGCGCGGGCTGCTGGACCTCGCGGCGAACCCGAAGCTCGATCCCGCACCACTCATCGTGAAGACCCCGATCGAGCGTCTGTCGATCCTGCCGGTGGGTCGCGAGCGCGAGCGCAGCGCGGAACTGTTTTCGACGAAGGAGATGACGCGTCTGATTCAGAGCCTGGGGCGGCGGTACGCGGACCGCCTGCTCATCCTGGATGCGCCGCCTTGCCTGTCCACGTCCGACCCAGCGGTCCTGGCGCAGGTGGTGGGACAGATTCTGTTTGTTGTGGAGGCGGACCGCACACAGCGCGACGAGATCGAGGCCTCGCTGGACCTGATCCAGGCTTGTCCGACCATCACGATGGTATTGAACAAGCAGCAGATCTCGTCGCGCTACACGTTCGGCGCCTACTCCTCGTACTACTCGTCCTGAGCCGGCACCTGCGGCAACGCGATGGTGAATCGTGCGATGACCATCGGCGAATGCCACCCGTCCAACGCCGGGAGCGTCGTGCCACGATCGCCGCGCCTGCCGCTCGCGGCATTCGCGGCGGCGCTGGTGCTGGGGCGGACCGCGGGGGCCGGGGCATTTCCGTTGCTCGACGCCTCCAGCCCGGACCAGGTCCCGCAAGGCACGGAACTGTCCACGCCGGACGTGCACGATCTGCAGCATCAGTTGCAGCTGGTGAACGGGCTCACCGCGCCCCTGGGGGGCGGCTGGACCATCATCCCGCGCATCGACTGGCAGGAGGAACTGACCGACAATGTGCAGCAGTTGAACAGCCCGCGGCAGTCGGATCTCGTCACGTATATCTCGCCCGGCATCGGCATCGCCGGCGACTTGCCGCGGCTGCAACTCACGTTTGACTTCGCGCCGACGCTTTCGATCTATACCCGCACCGGCGACCTGAATTCCCTCACCGAACAGATGAACGGACTGGGCACGGTCACGCTGGTGCCTGACCTGGCCTATGTCGATGTCCGAGCCGTGGCCGGGGTGCACAATCAGTATGGGGGGCTGGGCGGACTGGGCGCGCTGGGTGTGCCCGCCGGTTCCGCCGCCACGCCACAGTCCGCGATCCCGGTTCTGGCCGGCAACACGTTGGGTCTGAACAAGAGCAACGAAGTCCAGACCACGAGCTTCGGGGTGTCGCCGTATCTGCTGCGGCGCTTTGGCGAGTGGGGTACCGGCAAGCTTGGTTATTCGGTGGACGCGACGAAATCCAATACGCTGAGCGGCTTTGCCGCCTCGCCCTTTCCCTCCGGCGGCGACAACGCCCAGACACTGATATCGCAGGAGGAGATCGCCCACTTCCAGACCGGCGAATTCATGGAGTATCTGCAGGACGCCTTCGACATCGACCTGCAACAGACTCAGACCACGAGCGGCGCCGGCGTCATCGACTTCCGCACCGGGCTTCCTCTCCAGAGCGAACAGAATTCCTCATCGACACGGGCACTGGTCACCGACCAGATCACCTACCAGGTCAACCGTGTCGTCGCCGTGTTTGCGTCGGGCGGTCATGAAGACATCACCTACACGGGGATTGGCGCGCAATCGATCCACGATCTGACCTGGAGCCTGGGTACCACGTTGACCCCCAACGTGGACAGTTCCCTGACGGTCAGTTACGGGCATCTGAACGGCGACACTTCACTGTCCGCGGACGGGCATTACGCCCTGACCGCGCGAACCATGCTGACGCTCAGCTACGGCACGTCCCTGGGCACCCAGCTTCAGTATGTGCAGAACCAGCTCAATCTGGCGACCGCCGGTTCCAACGGCACGCTGGTGAACGGGCAGACCGGCGGGGGACTGTTTGGCGCCACCAACGCGCTGGGGGTCGAAGATGGGGTGTTCCGCACCACCACGCTGACCGTTGGCAGTCAGACGACGCTCGACCGCGATATCATCTCGGTCACCTTCCAGAGCGCCAAACAGACGAATACCGGCACCAACGTCAACGCCTCGAGCAACGAGACCAAGAGCGCCGGGGTGAGTTGGCTGCACCAGATGCGCCCCGACATGACGGCCAGCGCCGCGATCTCCTACGCGGTTCAGGATCAGAGCAACGGTTTCGTCTCCGCGTTCAATCCGGGCAACAATACCTCAATCGCGATGACTCTCGCATGGCAGTGGCAGATTTCCGATACAGTCAGCACCAGTGTGCGCTATTCTTTCTTCGAACGGCAATCGGCCGTTACAATTTATGACATGTACCAAAATATGCTTATCCTCGGCATCTCCAAGCGCTTCTGATCGTGCATCGTGTTCGATAAATTTTACAACCTCTCCGGCCTGCCGTTTCTGCTGACACCCGATGCTCGGTTCTTTTTCGGATCGAGCGGGCACAGCCGGGCGATTGCGCATCTCGTGTACGGGCTATCGCAGCAGGAAGGCTTCATCGTCATCACCGGCGAAGTCGGCGCCGGCAAGACGACGTTGACGGAGCAGCTGTGGTCGCAACTAGACCGTAACACCTACGTGGTCGCACGCGTGGTGACGACGCAGGTGTCGGGAGACGACCTGTTGCGGCTGGCCATGGCGAATTTTGGGCTTGGAGACACGCCCGGCACCGACAAGGCCACGTTATTGCGCCGGTTTGAGCATATGGTGCGCGATCAGCGCAAGCAGGGGCGGCGTTGCCTGCTGGTCGTGGACGAGGTGCAGAATCTCTCACTGGCGGCGATGGAGGAGCTGCGGATGCTGTCCAATATCACCGTGGACGGAAAGGCTTCAGTGCAGACGATCCTGCTGGGTCAGCCGCAGTTCCGGCCGATTCTGGCAAGCAAGGACTGGGAGCAGCTGCGCCAGCGCGTGCTGGCCTCGTATCACCTCGGGCCGCTGACCGAGGAAGAGACCCGCGGCTACATCCAGCATCGCCTGCGCACCGTCGACTGGCACGACGATCCGGTGTGGGAGGATGGGGCTTTCACCGCCGTGCACCGGCAGACCGGCGGCATTCCGCGGCGCATCAACACCCTTTGTTCGCGCGTGCTGTTGTTTGGCGCGCTCGAGGAAGTCCACACGATCACCGGCCGGATGGTCGACGACACGGCCGAGGAACTGAACCGGGACCTGGGTGCGGGGCTGCAACCGCCGCCCGCGCCGGTAGCGCGAGGGTCGACGGATGAGGATCTGGTGCGCCGGATCGAATCGCTGGAGCGCCACGCTTTGCGCCAGGAACAGGTTTTCAAGCGCGTGCTGGACCTGCTGGAAGCCAACGCGACGGGCCAGGTATGACCCCCGTCCGGAATGCGATGACGGTGGATGTGGAGGACTATTTCCAGGTCCAGGCCTTTGCGCATTGTATCGACCGCAGCGACTGGGACACCTTTCCCTGCCGGGTCGATGCGAACACCAACCGCATTCTCGACCAGTTCGGCGCCGCCGGGGTGAAGGCCACGTTCTTTACCCTGGGCTGGGTGGCGGCACGGTTTCCCGCATTGATCCGCCGCATCGTGGCGGACGGGCACGAAGTGGCCAGCCACGGCTGGGACCACACCAGGGTCGATCAGCAGGAGCCGGAGGCGTTTCGCGCCGACATACGGCGAACCCGCGCGCTGCTGCAGGACACCACCGGGGTAACCGTCAACGGCTATCGCGCGGCAACATTCTCGATCGGGGCAGGCAATCTGTGGGCATTCCCGATACTGCGCCAGGAAGGTTACACCTACAGTTCGAGCATCAACCCGATCCGCCACGATCTGTACGGCATGCCGGACGGCCCGCGCGTGCCGTTCCGGCCCGCCGACGACGGCGTTCTGGAGATTCCGATGACGACCGTTCGCCTGTTTGGCCGCAACTGGCCCTGCTCGGGCGGCGGCTACTTCCGCCTGTTGCCGACAGCGCTGTATCGGGCGGGACTGACGCGGGTGAACCGGCACGACCAGCAGTCGGCGGTGTTCTATTTCCATCCGTGGGAGATCGATCCAGGCCAACCGCACATCCGAAACGCCGGCTGGAAGTCGCGCCTGCGGCATTACACCAACCTCTCGCGGATGGCGGAGGATATCGACGATCTGCTGCGGGATTTCGCCTGGGATCGCATGGACCGCGTGTTTGCGCCCGTCCTGGCCCGCGCTGACACCGCGTCGGGCTGAACGGATGTCTGTTGTCGTGCGCGCATTGGAGGACGCCGGAGAAGCCGCCTGGGACCGTTTCGTGCTGGCGATGCCGACGGGTACGTTCTTTCACCGCGCCGGCTGGGCAAAGGTGATCGAGAAGGCGTTCGGCCACGCGACGCACTACAGTTTTACCGAACGCGACGGTGCGATTACCGGCGTGCTGCCGCTTGGCCGTGTCAAGACGCTGCTGTTCGGCGATACGCTGATCTCCAGCCCATTCTGCGTCTACGGAGGCCCGCTGGCGGCCGACGCGGAAAGCGAGGCGGCGCTGACTGCGCATGCCGAAAGCCTGTTGCGACGCACCGGGGCCAGTGCCCTTGAGTTCCGCCATGTGCGGTCGACCGCAGCCGCCATCACCGGCGAATGGGTCGAACAGCCTGATCTGTATGTCACATTCCGCAAAGCGATCGAGGCGGATCACGAGCACAACATGAAGGCGATCCCGCGTAAGCAGCGCGCCATGGTGCGCAAGGGCATCCAGAACGGACTGGCATCAGCCGCGAACCGCGACGTGGGCGCTTTGCACCGGATCTATGCCGAGAGCGTACGGAACCTGGGAACGCCGGTCTTCGCCAGACGCTACTTTCAGATCCTCATGGATGTGTTCGGCGACGCAGCCGATATCGTCACTGTTCTGGATCAGCAGGTGCCGATCGCCGCGGTGATGAATTTCTACTTCCGCGAGGAGGTGCTGCCCTATTACGGCGGCGGTTCGGCGGCCGCCCGCGTTCGGGCGGGAAACGACTTCCTGTACTGGGAGACGATGCGGCGGGCCGCGGATCGTGGCTTTCGACTGTTCGATTTCGGCCGCAGCAAGATCGGCACCGGCGCCTTCGCGTTCAAGCACAACTGGGGCTTCGAGCCGGAAAAGCTGCACTACCGGTTTCGCCTGAAACCGGGTGAGACCATCCCGGAGCACAACCCGCTGAACCCGAAATACCGGATGTTCATCGCGGCCTGGAAACGGCTGCCGCTGCCGGTGGCGAACCTGCTGGGGCCGCTGATCGTGCGCGGGGTCGGCTAGCCATGCAGTCATACACTTGCATGCATGAGACGCGACGCGGCGGCGATCTGGTCCGCGACAATGCCTGATCTGCTGTTCCTGGCGCAGCGTCTGCCGTATCCGCCGACCAAAGGCGAGAAGATCCGTGCCTACCACGAACTGAAATATCTCGCGCAGTGGTATGACATCCATCTTGGCTGCCTGATCGACGACCCGGAAGACGTCCCTTACGAAGACACACTTCGTCCGATGTGCCGCGACCTGTATATCGCCAGGATCAGTCGGCGCCTCGGACGCCTGAGCTGTCTGCGTGGGCTGTGGACCGGTGAAGCACTCAGCGTGACCTATTTCCGCGATCGTGGCCTCGCCGACTGGGTGCGCGGCGTGGTCGGCGCGGTCCGCCCCGCCGTGACGTTCGTCTATTCGTCGAACATGGCGCCCTACATCCTCGGCCTGCCGAAGCAGGGCACCCGG
>DASWON010000322.1:0-1569 GCA_036398735.1 Rhodopila sp. | reverse complement strand
CCCCGTGTCATCAGCGGGCGGTGGCCACCTCCAGGTGTCGTCAGCGGGGAGCGAGCACGCGAGTGAGCGGCCGGCCCGGTGACCCGGGACCTGGACTTCGATAAAGCGCGGCTCAGAACCGGCGCCCCGCAGGGCGGCTGGCGCGGTCCCGATCATGATAGCCGGCAATGGGACAGGCCGCACCATCGCACGGCAGTCCCGTCGCGACCCCGGCTCAGCCGAAGTTCAGCTTCAATCCCGCCGTCGGCCATTGCATCACGCCCAGGCGGCCGGTGTCCGACAGCGTGATATACGCGGTCCGCAAATCGGTCCCGCCGAAGCAGATGTTCGTCGGATAGCTGTCCGGCATCTTGATCGCGCGGACGATCTCTCCGGCCGGGGAGATTTCCGTGATATACCCGGTGTTCAGCGTCGCCACCGCGATGTTGCCGTTCGCCAGCACCGCCAGGCTGTCGAAGCGGGCGTTGCCGGGCAGGCCGGCGATCACCCGGCCGCTGTGGTGGGCGTGCGGCGCCGGCTTGCGCAAGACCCCCGGTGCCTCGATGTCGAACGCCCAAAGCCGCGCACCCTCGGTGTCGGCCGCATACAGGGTCTTGCCATCCGGCGACAGGCCGCAGCCGTTCGGGCTGAGGATCGGGTAGGCGATCTCAATGACCTTCGAGCCGTCCGGCAACGCGTAGTAGATCCCGCCGTGGTCGCGATGCCGGGCATACCGCTTGCCCAGGTCCGTGAAGTAGAAGCCGCCCTGGGTGTCGAACACGATATCGTTCGGCGCCGACAGCTTGTGGCCGTCAACCTCGGTGTAAAGGGTCTTGGCCTCGCCCGTCTTCGGGTCGATCCGCTGGATATAGCCGAACTTGTAGTCCGGATGCGGCGCGACCCCCATCGAGTAGCCCTCGACGTACCGGCTGCCGCCATTGTTGCACAGATACAGCGCCCCGTCCGGTCCGAAAGCCAGGCCGTTCGGTCCGCCGCCGCAGCGGGAGAACACGCTGGAACTGCCGTCGGGCGCGACCTTGGACAACTGATTGTTACGGATCTCGGTCAGAATGACCGAGCCGTCCTTGCAGACCACGGGGCCCTCCGGAAAGCCAAACCCAGTCGCCAGGATCGTGACGTCGCTCATTGCACTGTTTCCTCTTCTCGCCGTTGAGGCCGCTCATTCCCGAACGGGAAGAACCCCCAGCCGGTGTTTCCCCCGTCGCGCGGTTGGGGCAGTGTCGTCCGATTGATCGCCGCGTCAAGCGACGCGGCACCCGTCACGGAGACACTGCGATGAAAGCTGTCCGAATGAGCCGCCACGGCAAGCCGGACGTGCTGACCGTCGAGGCATTAGCGGACCCGGTCGCGGGCGAAGATGAAGCCCTGATCAGGATCGAAGCCGCGTCGATCAATCCGAGCGACGTCAAGAACGTGGCCGGCGCGATGGCGCAGACGACGTTGCCGCGAACGCCGGGGCGGGATTTCGCCGGCGTGGTCGAGGCCGGGCCGGCGGCATGGATCGGCGCCGAGGTCTGGGGCACCGGCGGTGACACCGGCTTCACCCGTGATGGATCGCATGCGGAATAC
>DASWON010000321.1:0-3483 GCA_036398735.1 Rhodopila sp. | reverse complement strand
GGCCTTCAACAACGAATCGTTTTCCCACCGCGGCAAGCATTACACGCTGCCACAGGAGGTGCCGTATCGCGGTTACACGCTGAAGGAACTGACCCTCGTGCCGCGCCCGGTGACGCTGCCGGTCGAGTGCTGGCAGCCAGTGGTCAGCGCCAGTGCCCGCGGCCTCGATTTCATGGTGAAGCACGGGATCAAGGGGGCGGTTGGCGGCGGTGCGGCGACGCTGCAGCAGGGACCGATCACCGCCTACCGGGAAGCTGCCGCCCGCGCCGGCCAGACCCTGCAACTCGGCGAGAATCTCATGCTCGGCATCTTCTTCCATCTCGCGGATTCGCGGGAGAAGGCGATGGCGACGCTGCGACCGCTCTACGAGGAACATGCCAAGATGTTTGCGCCCCTCGGCTTCCTGCCGGGCGCGACGCCGGCCCAGGTCGAGGCGATCGGCCGGCGGGGTGGCTGGTACGAGGCGGGCGTGCCGAAACTCGAGGACTACATCAGGAGCGGCGCCTGGTTCGCCGGAACGCCCGAGGATCTCGTGGCTTATCTGAAGGAACTGGAAGCGCGCTATCCGGGCATGCAGGACGTCAATCTCAGCACGCCGATGGGCACTCCCGAGGCCATGATGCTGGATCAGTTCCAATGGGTGTCGGAAGCGGTGATGCCGGCATTCCGGCAGTAGGCCGCGGTTTCAGCCCGATCGCCGCTGCGGCTCTTCGGAGGTCGCGGCGGGCGCGAAGTTGATCCGGTTTACGGTCATCGATCGCATGAACGCAGCCCGGGGCACGCTGCCGATGCGACAGCGCGGCCCTGAGCCGCGTCCTGACAGGCTGGTCTCGAAGCAACCGTTGATGCGCGGCCGACCGGGACGACCCTCATTCGCCCCGGCGCCGATCTCCGTTTGGACGGGTCAGCAATTGCTCTGGAACCCCGCGCTTCTGGACGCACTTGCTCTGCCGGACCCGTGCTCTGCGGCGTCCGTGCTCTGCGGCGCGCCTGCTCTGTGGCTCTAAGACTGCAGCGTCCGTTCCTGACCACGGGACACGCGTTCCGGCGCGCGAACCCGCCGCTGCTCCGGCGCGGTTTCCGCGGTGACACCGAAGCGGACCATGTAGGGGCGGAACTTTGCCCGCTCCTCCTCCTCGTCCAGCCCGTGATCCTCGAAATGGTAGCTGTGCGCGCCGTAGCCACCTTTGGGCTTGGCCGCGACATAGGTATCGATCGCCGACGCCGTTTCCGACGTCAGCGTCATGCCGAAATGCCGATACACGCTCTCGACCGTGCTGACCGGGTCGCTGATCAGGTCCATATGATGAACGTGACAGACCGCCTCGGGAAAGCCGGCATCGTCGCCCACCGCCATCATGCGGCGCGTGCCGTCGAGCCAACGTCGGCTCTCATTCGGGCCAAGCGTGCGCGGATCGAGGCGACGGGTGAACGGGCGCCGCAGCACCTCGGTCAGGCGGGCCTGCGACAGCAGCACCTTCACCGGGTCGCGATGGACAAATACCAGCCTTGCGTCCGGATACACGGCCTGGATCGCCTGTAAGGCAAAGAGGTGTTCGGGACACTTCAGCACCCAGCGTTGCAGGCCCTGAACATTGTGCTGAACATCCTGGTATTGCAGGAATTGCAGGAAGTGCTTGTGAAAGCGATACGCCGGAAGATGCCGAACCACGTCCGCATCCAGCCAGTTCCGGTACGACGGCACGTGATAGTTCGTGTCAAATCGCAGGCTGCGAAAGACATGTGCCGTGATTTCGCTGCACTCCTGCGGTGAGGTGGCATCCAGCGGGTGCAGGGCGCGAAACTCCGGCGCCAGCCATTCGAACGCCTTCAACTGGCGCGCCACGCGAGCAATCCGTTGTTCACGCGTGCCGGTGGCAGCGGAGGGGGCGATCGTCTCCCACACCGCGGGGGCCCGGTTCGCGGGGTCTGTCAGCATCAGCCGGTGCAGGAAGGTTGTGCCACTGCGCGGCAGGCCGGTGATGAAGATCGGCTGGCGAATCGGGGTCTCGGCCATCTCGGGCCACCGCACCGAAGCATCATGAAGGATCAGCAGGTTGGACAGAAAGCGCACGATGTCCCACCGCGTCGCGCTGCGTCCCACAATACTGAGCTCAGACTCTCTTGAGCAGGAATCGAGCAGGCGGATCAGCGGCCCGATGAACGAGGTGTCGCCGAAGTCACGCAGGCCGGTCTGACGCCGAGCGATGCCTATCAGCGGATCAGGTTCCAGTGGTCGGTCCAGCAAACCCAGCATTGCAGCCAAACTGTCCGCAAGGCGCAAGGCCGAGGTGGTAATCGTCAAATTCAAGTCTCCCGCTAACGGCGCCGTGATCTTGCCATACCCCAATGAAGCTGGGCCCACCGGGCAGACTTTCTGGACACAAAAGCGTGAGCCGATAGCATCCCGAAAGTATGTATCTCAACACAACAATGCCTATGTATCTGGATGATGTCTGCCGGCACGCCAACATGGGCGGTCAGCGAACGGCGAATGGGTCGGAGGATCGATTCAATGAATAAATTTCATTGCCGCCGGCGAGCCGCTTTGTGGGGCGCCGCCGCGGCCCTGCTCATCGCCGCTCCGGTGTCGGCTGAGGCCTCGGACAACGATTCGGTCACCGCTCCGGTCCAGGAACTGGTGGATGGCTTGATGCAGATCATGAGGGCCGGCGCCGGCACGCCCTTCGTTCGGCGGTTCGATATGCTGGCGCCGATCATCGACAAGACGTTTGACCTCGAGGCGATCCTGCAGGAATCGGTCGGATCGCCGTGGGCGACGCTGTCCCCGGATCAGCAGGCCATGCTGCGTCAGGCGTTCCGCCGTTACACGGTCGCGACGTACGTCAACAACTTCGACGCCTATGAGGGACAGCGCTTCGAGGTTTCGCCCAATACGCGGCCGGTGGGAACCGAACAGGTCGTGCAGACCAGGATCATCCCACGCTCGGGCGAGACGCATGAGCTGGATTACGTCATGCGCGAGGGCGGCCAAGGCTGGCGCGCGGTGGACGTTCTGGCGGATGGCACAATCAGTCGCGTAGCCGTGCAGCGTTCCGACTTTCGCCGGTTGCTGGCGCGTGGCGGAGCGCAGGCCCTGGCGGACAGTCTGCGCAGCAAGTCGGTCGACCTGTCCGAGGGGTCAAGCTAGCCCCGCGGCAGGCGCGAACGTGCGCCTTCACCGTCTTCGGATCAGGATCAGACCGTTGCGACCGGCGTGGCCGGCGAGCCCACGGCGCCCGGCAGGCGAAGCGGCGGCGCGGTGAGCAGGAAACGGTTGCGCCGGTTCGTCCGCAACCAGTCGGCGAGTTCAGTTAGATACCACATCTCCCCGAGGTAGCACCCCAGCTTGAACAGGCAGTGCGCATGCAACGGCAGCATCGCGCAATGGTCGTCGGCGCAGGGGCGGGCAGGGCTGGCCTCGACCGCATAATTGTCGGCGAGCAGCGCCACCGCGCCGCTGTCGGTCACCCATTGCTGCAG
>DASWON010000320.1:0-22198 GCA_036398735.1 Rhodopila sp. | reverse complement strand
CCCAGGCTGAACAGCCGGCGGCGGCTGTCGCGCGCCAGCACCTGGTTGTCGTTGTCGAGATTGGAAATGTCGTTGATCAGCCCGGATTCGATCCGCCGCGGCTTGCCCCAGTTGAGGTCGCCGGACGCCTCCTCCAGATCGCCGAAGTTGCGCGAAAACGCCAGCTGGGTCGCGTCGTCGAAGTGCTGATCATGGAACACCAGCACGCCGTACTGATCCATCCCCTTCTCGATCACCGACGCCTGTTCAGGGGTCAGCGGACGGGTGATGTCGATCCCCGAGACCTCGCCCGCAAAGAACGGACGAGCGACGGGATCGATCGGCTGGATAGACAACGTCATGACTTCCTCCCTTTACAGGGTCATGGCCTGGTCTGTCCGGACCGACCGCATCGGCGGCGTGTGATGACGGCCGGGCCGGCCAGACGTGCCATACCCGTTTGTTTCAGTGCAGTTCCGCAAGACCCATGGCATGGCCGAAGCGCCGCGACGGCTCGCTGGGATCGCCGTATTTGCGATGCATCGCGGTGTGATAGGCCGCCGCGAGCAGCAGCTTGTCGCGGTCCGGCTGGCGGTTGGTGCCGAAATCCATCAGCATGCACTGGGCGATTTCCTGGTTGTGCGGATCGTTGCCCATCTTGCAGGCCGCCAGGGCGATCCGCTGCACCAGCTTGTCACGCTCCCCCACGTTGTCGCAGTAGGCCTGGGTCCAGCCGATCGCCTCTTCGCCGTTCAGGGCGCAGATCGCCGTGTCGACGCGATCCAGCAGCTGATCGCCACTGAGCGCGCCGGCACCCGCGGGCACCTGCAGCGCGACCGGATGCACTTCGCCGAGGCCCTGCTGGTTGTAGGCGACGCGGTTGGCGAACATCGCCGCGACATACAGCAGCCGCAGCCGGCGCGGGTGATCGAAGTTGTCCCAGAACCAGGCGAGCGTATTGTGATACTCGTAGCAGTGATGCGGCATGTTGAAGGCGTTGGGATCGCGGGTCTCCAGCACCATCTGCCCGACCGCCAGCTGCAGCACATCCAGCAGGCGCCGCGGGTCACGGCCCGACTTCAGCAGCCTGGTCAGGACATCCAGCGTCTCCATCTCGCCCTGACGCACGACCGCCTGGGTCAGTTCCGCGGCGTCCTGCTGGTTCACCGGCTGGCTGTTGCGCAGGATCGCCAGTTCCGCCTCGCTGACGCCGCCGTACGGAATCGCCCGCAGCGTTTCGCCCTCGATCATCATCTTGATGTAGTTGCAGGCGACCTCATAGGTCGAATACCAGCGCGGCCCCACGGCAATATCGAGCGCCCCCGCATAGACCACGTTATGGGCGTTGTCCCATCCCAGCGCGCTGCCGATCTCGACCGTGGAACGGGCTCGGTAGGCCTTGTGACCGGTCGTGTAGGAGCGGTTGTGCAGCAGCCGGTCCTGAACGTCCATCAGGCCGGCGAACACCATTTCGGCCAGCACCTCCTTGCGCTCCGCCGGGTTCTGCATCAGCCCGAGGAACAGGCGATAGGCCTCGATGACGTGGCCGCGATGCACCTCGGTCATCCAGTTGCACAGGCGTTCCTTCAGCGGGCCGGTCTGGGCGATCGCCTCCTGATCCGGCCAGTAGACCACCGGCGCCGGCGGGGTTTCCTCAACCTCGAGGTTGCCGCGATGCCGCGTGTAGTGGCCCGGCGCCTTGTCGATCTTCTGGTTCCAGATATCGAGGCCGGTCGGGATGTACCAGATCGTCTGCGCCATCGGCAGCATCGCCAGATGTGACGGCAGCATCCGGTTCAGGTTGACGGTCGCCCTGGCGGACAGCAGGCAGTGATCGTTGTTGACGAAATTCGGATACCCATCGTCGATCCGCTCGTGGTACGGCACGTGGGTGTAGGGCGCGTGGATACGCACGCCCTCGGCGATGATCTCGGTCAGCGGCCTCCCGGCCCGCACCAGGTCGTAATAGACATCGCTGGCGCCTTTCTGGTCGCGCATCAGGCAGCGATCCTCGAGCTTGTCGTAAAGACCACTGACTACGCTGCTGGTCCGATCCGCTGCGACATTCGTGTCCATTCTAGCTCCCTCCGACTGGGCGTCGATTTCACCGATCCTACGCTTGACATGCAGGCCACGACAACCATCGTGCCCCTTCGAGGGGGAAATTCGGCATGAGCAAGACCCAGTCCGGCACCGAGTGGACCGTCAGCGTGGTCGCTGGCACCGGTCAGCCAGGTTATTCTGGCGACGGATCAGACGCCCGTGAGGCAAGCCTGAACAATCCGTTCGATCTGGCGTTTTTCCCTGATGGCAGCTTGGTTTTTTCCGATACGTTCAATCATTGCATTCGTCGTATCGATGCCATCAGCGGGATCATTTCAACGATCTGCGGCACCGGCGAGCGGGATTATTCCGGTGACGGCGGTCCTGCCATACACGCGCGATTGAACGAACCTTACGGCGTGGTAACCGACCGCACCGGACGGGTGTTTTTCGCCGACCGGCTGAACAGGCGGGTGCGCGTAATCAGCCCCGCCGGGGTGGTGTCGACCCTGGCCGGCGACGGTTCGGGTCGCACCAGCGGCGACGGCGGCCCCGCTGCGCAGGCCGGCCTGGCGGAGCCGAACGGGCTGGCGCTGAGCCCCGACCAGACCCGGCTGTTCATCGCCGATGTGGCCGGACACCGCGTGCGCGTGGTGGATCTGGCGAGCGGCATCATCGAAACCTTTGCCGGAACCGGCGAGGCCAGGCACGACGGCGACGGCGGGCCGGCATCGCGCGCCAGCGTGTTCGGGGCCCGTGCCGTGGCGTTCGCACCAGACGGGTCGCTGTACGTGATGGAGCGGCAAGGAAGCTGCATCCGCCGCATCCGCGACGGCGTGATCGAGACGGTGGCCGGCACCGGAGCGCGCGGCTACGCCGGCGACGGCGGCGACGCGCGCCTTGCGGTGTTCGACGCGCCGAAGGAGATGGCAATCGATCCGGCCGGCAACATCTACGTCGTCGACACGGAAAATCATGCCATCCGGCGGATCGATGCGAACACGTGGACCGTAACGACGATCGCCTCGGGGCTGGCCCGGCCGCACGGCGCTCTGGTTGCCCCGGACGGCAGCGTGCTGGTGGGCGACAGCGAGCATCATCAGGTGCGGCGGCTCACCGCGAGCTAGGACCCGGAATCGATGAAGCGCGACACGCGGTCAGCGCTGACCGAGGGGCTCACCAACGGGATGTCGGCCGTTTTTGGCGTGACTCGCGTCCCTCTGAGAGGCCGGTTCGGGCGTGACTCGCGCTCCACAGAGAGGCCAGTTCGGGCGTGACTCGCGCTCCACTGAGAGGCCGGTTCGGGCGTGACTCGCGTTCCGCTGAGAGTGGATACCAGCGCGGTTTGATCTGGGCGGACCGGGGCTTTACCCCAGGTGGCATTGTGTCGCTCGTCCGTTGTCACGGCCGGCTACTCGCGCGCAGCGTGACGTTGCTGCTGTGTCCTGGCCAGCTACTCGCGCACAGCGTCACGTTGCTCAACCGTTGTGTCCCGGCCGGGCGCATGGCTTGTGTCCCGGCCGGGCCTGTCTCCTATGCCATGGCTGGACCTGCCACTTGTATCGTGGCTGGACCTGTCTCCTGTGCCATGGCTGGACCTGCCGATCGCGTCCCGGCCGGGCCTGTCGCTTGTGTCCCGGCCGGACCCATCCTCTGTGTCATGGCCGGGCCTGGACCGGCCACCCACGTCTTGCGGTATTGCGAAGGCCAAGACGGGGACCACCGGGACCACAGCCCGGTGATGCCACGGGGGAGCAGGGAGCCCCCCGCATTGCGAGCCACCGTGAAACCTCGGGACCTTACCGCCAGGCCCATGTCCAATGGGTCACCCGGACCCGCGCGGCCAGGCGGCTGCTACCCGACCACCTGGCGCATGATCGCCACGGCTTCGTCGATCTGCGCTGCGCTGACGTCCAGGTGGGTGCACGCGCGTCCCCGGAACGTATCGGATACCGACACCGTCACCCCGAGCGGATGCAGCCGCGCGGCGAATTCGGCTGCCTTGAGGCCGGTGCCTTCGGTGTCAAAGAAAACCAGATTGGTCTCGGGGGTCTCGACCACGATCCCGGGTATCTGCGCCATCCCGCGCGCCAGAGCCGCGGCGTTGGCGTGATCCTCCGCCAGCCGGTCGACATTGTGTTGCAGTGCGTAGATACAGGCGGCGGCGTTCATGCCGCCCTGGCGCATCGACCCGCCCAGCCGCTGCTTCCACCGCCAGGCCTCGCCGATGAAATCCCGTGGCCCCGCCAGCACGGCACCGAGCGGCGCACCCAGGCCCTTGGTGAAGTCGAGCCAGACCGTATCGCAATCCGCCACTACATCACTGGCTGCGGCACCCAGCGCTACCGCCGCGTTCAGCACGCGCGCACCGTCCATGTGCACCTTCATCCCGAACTCATGGGCCACTTCGCCCACCGCCCGCAGTTCCCCGATCTGCCAGCACGCCCCGCCGCCTTTGTTCGCGGTCTGCTCGACCTCGACCAGCCGCTGCGACGGCGAGTAGCGGGACACCGGACGGATCGCGGCGCGTAACGTATCGGCGGAAAATATCCCCCGCTCCCCAGGCAGTCCGCGGATCATCACGCCGCTGATCGCGCCGGGGCCGCCGGCCTCGCTCGACTGGATGTGGGCATCCTCATGCGCCAGGATCTCGTCGCCCGGCCGGCAATGCGTGGCGATCGCCACCTGATTGCACATCGTGCCGGAGGGCATGAACATCGCCGCCTCCTTGCCCAGCAGCGCGGCGGTGCGATCGCATAGCTCCCATACCGTGGGATCGGACCCGCCCTGCTCGTCGCCGACCTCGGCCGCCATCATCGCCTCCTTCATGGCGCGGGACGGCCTTGTCTGCGTGTCGGAATAGAGGTTGATGCGGACAGGCACAGAGAAGTCGGCCCGCTTCGGTTCGTAGCTCATCGCTGTGGCGCTCCTTGGCAGTCAAGGCCGTCGTACCAGAAGGGGCATTGCCTGCAAAGCCGCGGCAGCCGATGCTGCGGCCTCGTTTGGAAGGGCGCCGGATGAAATTCTCAAACTTTCTGTTCCCCGACAGCCTGTCGGCCGCCGACGACGGGCGCATCATCGATGAGACGCTGCAGGAGGCGCGGCTGACCGATGCGCTGGGGTTCGATACGATCTGGCTCGCCGAACATCATTTCGACGGTATCGTCGCCTATGTCGACCCGATCGCCTTCGCCGCCATGCTCGCGGTCGCCACCTCACACGCGCGGATCGGCTTCGCGGTCGCGCAGATGGCCCTGCACCACCCGATCCGGTTCGCCGAACAGGTCGCGCTGATCGACCACATCAGCAAGGGCCGGCTGATCGTCGGCCTGGGCCGCGGCACCGCCTACAACATCTACGACTACCAAGGTTACGGCATCGACCATACCGAGGCGCAGGCACGCTTCGAGGAAGCCGAGGCCATCATGTTCGAGGCCTGGAAGGGCAAGCCGCTCGACCACCATGGCAAGTTCTTTCAACTGAAACTGCCGGAGTTGCGGCCGTCGACGTTCACCAAGCCGCATCCTTACGTGATCCGCGCCGCGGCAACCGAACACGGCATGCTGGAGATCGCCAGGCGCGGCAAGCCGTTCATGATGAACGTGCAGAGCAACGCCGTCACGACGCAGCGCATGGACCTGTACCGGCAGACCTTGCGTGACACTGGCCTGGATGAAGCAGCAATTGCCGCGAATGTCGCCGAGTGCTGGGTATGGCGCAATGTCTACGTCGCCGAGACCGACGCGGAAGCCGAACGGATCGCCGTGCCGGCGTTCATCGCGATGCACGAACACCGCGTGGCGATGCGCAACCGTATCTACGCGGAACAGGGTGCATCCATCCTGCCGATGCCCCCGCCCGGCAGTGCACCACCGGCGCACGCCGCGGTCGAGCATGCGCTGGTTTACGGTTCGCCGGCGACCGTCGCCGAGAAACTGGCGCCGCTGCGGGAAGCCGGGGTGGGCGGCCTGATCATGCAGTTCCGCCTCGGACCAATGAGCTATGAGCAGACGGCGAACAGCCTGTCCCTGTTCAACGACAAGGTGATCCCGGCGCTGTGATCGAGGACATCGCGACTTCGTACTGGCAGCGCAACCTGTGGGTCTGCGTCTTCGGATCGTTCACGACGATCATCGCCATGACCCTGCTGTTGCCGTTTCTGCCCTTGTACGTGGAGCAGCTTGGCGTCTCCGACCACGCCGCGATCGTGCAATGGTCGGGCGCCGCCTACGGCGCGGCGTTCCTCTCCGCCGCCCTGTTCGCCCCCCTGTGGGGCCGGCTGGGAGATCAGTACGGCCGCAAACTGATGCTGATCCGGGCCAGCCTGGGCATGGCGGTCGCCATGTCGCTCATCGGCTTGTCGCAGAACGTCTATCAGCTTGTCGGCCTGCGGCTGCTGGCCGGTCTGCTGGGCGGCTATTCATCGGGCTCGATGGTACTGGTCGCCACCCAGACACCGCGGGCACAAACCGCCTGGGCGCTCGGCATGATGTCCTCCGGCGTCATGGCCGGAAACCTGGCCGGTCCGCTGATCGGCGGCGCGCTGCCACCGCTGATCGGCATCCGGATGACGTTCTTCGCGGCCGGCGCCATCATTTTCATTTCGTTTCTGGCGACCAGCCTCCTGATACGGGAGGATCCGCGGCCACCGCGGCAGAACAGCGCCGCGCGCCAGGGCGGGTGGGCCAGCATCCCCGACAAGCGGCCGGTCATCGCGATGCTGGTCACCGGCATGCTGCTGATGCTGGCGAACATGTCGATCGAGCCGATCATCACCGTCTACGTCGCCCAGCTCGTTGCGAACCCCGCGCACGTGACCCTCGTCGCGGGGTTCGTGATGTCGGCCGCTGCACTGGGCAGCATCATCTCGGCTTCCCGCCTGGGTCGGCTGGCCGACCGCATCGGACACTGGCCGGTGATCATCGGTTGCCTGCTGGTGTGCGCCGCGCTGCTGATCCCGCAGGCCTTCGTCACCGCCGGATGGCAACTGATTGGACTGCGCTTCCTGATGGGGCTGTCACTGGGCGGTCTGCTGCCGTGCGTCGCGACGGTGATCCGGCACAACGTGCCCGAACGCACCGCCGGCAGCATCCTCGGGCTTTCGACATCATCGCAATATGTCGGGCAGGTCGCGGGTCCGCTTGCGGGAGGCTTCGTCGGCGGTCATTTCGGCATGCGCGCGGTGTTCCTGGGCACCTCGGTGCTGATGGCCGCCGGCGCCCTGTACGGCTGGCTGTCACAGCCGCGCCGCTAGCATCACGCAACGTCTCTGCCGCAGCTGCCGCGGCGACGGCGGCGCCGCCCGGGCGGCCGGGGCGCCGTGGTCGGCGCTGGCCTACGCCGCCTCGATCTGCACCTGGTTCGTGTTGTACGTCGTCGCGCCGCACGGCGCAGCTCGGTCCGTCGTCAGAACGTTTGCGCAGCCCTGCCCATCGACCCCGTCCGCACCGGGCGCGAACCAGGCACCCTCCTTGATCGAAACAACACCCGGCGCGATCCGGTCCGTCACCTGCGCCGGGAGGACGGTGGCACCGATGTCGTTGAACACGCGCACGCGCTGCCCGTCGGCGATCCCCCTGACCGCGGCATCATCCGGATGCATCCAGACCGTGTCGGGATCGACGCGGGCGAGAGCCGGCTGGTTGCCATGGATACTATGTGTCCGTGCGCGGGACTTCGGCGTGCAGAGACTGAGCGGAAAACGTTGCATGTCCCCGTCCGGCGCGATCCAGGTCGGGATCGGAGGGATCGCCCCCAGGCCGTACGGGTCGGGGTTCGCAGCCAGAACGGTCGAGTAGACCTCGATCTTCCCGGTCGGCGTCGCAAACCTGTGGCTGTCTGGATCGCGGATCTGCCGGGCGAACGCGACCGCGTCCGAGGGTGCAGGAAAGCGCGCGACACCTTGTTCCGTGAACGCTTCGAAGTCGTCGACCGCATCGGATGTCAGTTCCCGCAGCCACTGGGCTTCCGACCGGTCGTTGTAGCCGTTGATGCCGACCCGGCGCGACAGGTCGTCGAAAATGTCGATGTCATTGCGGCACTCGTACATCGGCTCGATCGCCTGGCGCATGTAGATGGCATAGTGGCCCGCGCCGGCCCAGGGCGTGTGGACGTCGTTCCGCTCCCAGAAGGTCGTCGCCGGCAGCACGATGTCGGCGGACCGCGCGGTCGGGGTCAGAAAATGGTCCTGTGCGACGATGAACTCCACGTTGTCCAGCGAAGCCACGATCTTTCCGGCATTCGGACACTGGTTGAACAGGTCGCCGCCGGACGAATAGATCATTCTGATGTCGGCCGGGTAGCCACCGGCCGTGCCGCGCGCCAGCAGATCGGCGAGCAACGGCGAGGCGACCTTGGAGTCGATTGGATTGCTGCCGGTCGGCAGGCTCCTGATCCCCGCTCGTCCGGTGGCGCCGTTGCTGACGCCCGAGCTTCCTCCGCTCACCCCCACGTTGCCGGTGATCGCCGCCAGGGCATACGCCGCTCGGTGGAACTGCTCGCCGAACACCGTTCGTCCGGCGGCATAACCCGCCTGGATCGCCGCCGGCCTGGCAGAGGCGAACTCGACCGCCAGACGCCGGATCGTTTCGGCCGGGATGCCGGTGATCGCGGCGGCCCACTCAGGGGTCTTCGGCTGTCCGTCGCTCAGGCCCAGCAGATACGACCGGTACGACGCACCGGACGGCACCTCACCTTCGTCAAATCCGTGAACGTAACGGTCGCAATAGGCCTGGTCGTGCAGGCCCTCCGACACGATCACGTAGGCCATTGCGATCAGCGCCGCCGCATCGGTGGAGGGGCGGATGAACACGTGCTCATCGGCCAGCTGCCGGCTGGTCATGGTAATGCGAGGATCGACGCAGATGATCCGCGTGCCGTTTCGCTTCGCGTGCTTCAGGTACTGCATCGTCCCGGTGCCGAACGTGCCGTCTCCGGGACTCCAGCCCCACATCAGGATGAGCCTGGAGTTGACGAAGTCGGTCGGTTCGCGGCCCGCCGACTTGTAGTCCTTTTCGCCATACGTGATGCGGACCGAAAAGACCTCGGCCTCGGCCGACATGTTGGACCAGAGATCGGTGCAGCCGCCAAACATGTGCAGAAAGCGCTGCGCCGCCGCGCGTCCATGCAGCATCGACTGGCTGCCCGTGCGGGACGCGTCCAGGATCGCGGCGTTGCCGTAGGTTTCGCGGATCCGCAGCATTTCCGCGGCAACCGTATCGAGCGCCTCGTCCCAGCTAATCCGCTGATACGCACCTGAACCGCGCGGACCGCACCGGCGCATCGGATATCGCAGCCGGTCCGGATGATAGGTGCGCTCGATCTGGCCGACACCCCTGGCACAGGCCGGCAGCGGCGGATGCTCCGGGTTCCAGCGGCGCGCATCGGTGGAGATGTGCACGATACGCCCGTCGCTGACATGGGCGTTGACGACGCAGCGTCCACCGCAGTTGTGGCCGCAGGTGCTGGTGACGATTGTCTCGCCAGACTTCGCGGTACCGCGCGGTGCCTCGTAGATCGGCCCCGTCACGGAATGACCGGCCGCGGGCCGCGCTGCCGGGATCGCTGCGACGGATGACGCGCCCTCCCGCCGCTGTCGCGCCCCGACATCACTCGTGCCCCGCGATGCCACCGGGATCGTTCCGGCTGACGCCGCGTCTGCGGCTTGGGCCTGCGCCGCGTGGCCTTCCGTGGCGATGGGTGCCGACGGGATGACCTGATTTGACGTTACGCTGACGGTTTGTGCCGGCATCGGACGGATCAACCCGCTCATTGGCAGATCACGTTGAGCAGCGCCTGCTGGCCCGAGCGAACCGCAGCCGCCGCTCGCTGCAGGGCGGCCGGCAGATCAGCGGGCTTGTCGACCCGTTCGCCGTATCCGTCATGCGCGGCCACGATCTTCTCGAAGGATGCAGTCGGCAGTTCGGCGAGCAGCCGGCCGTCAGCCTCGCCCGCGACACCCCTGCCGTACATGTCGAGAGTGGCATTGCGCACCGCGCCATACAGCGAATTGTTGTAGATGACCGTCAGGACCGGCAGGTTCTGCGTCTGAGCGGTGTAGTGACAGGCTGTCGGGTTCGCAAACATGTAGGCTCCGTCTCCGAGAACTGAAAGCACCAGGCTACGCGGCGATGCCAGCTTGATACCCAGCGAGGCCGGGAACCCCCAGCCCAGCCCGCCGGCGGAACTCAGCGCGAACAGGCTGCCAGGCGTGTGCAGCGGGCAGTACTCCTGGCGGAACGAATATTCACTGACGACTTTCGTCTCGGCATCGATCACATCGCGCAGGCAGTGGTTCAGCCACGGCAAGGAAATCGTCGGCGCCTGGCCGGCCTGTTCAGCCTCCAGCCGCCACCTGTCGTGCAGGCCCCGCGACCGCTCGCGCAGGCGCCTGGCGCGGTCGGCGACATGTGGCGTTGACCGCTTCGACAGTGTAACCTCCAGCGCCTCCAGCACCGAAAGGCAGGTGGCCGTCAGCGTCAGGTCGGAGGGAAAAGCGCGCATCGGCAACCGGCTGTGCAGCGGATCTTCGCCGATCTGCACGACGCGCGCTCCAGGCGGCGGTGACTGCTTCGACGGCAGCCAGGGGACGTCCGTCTCGAACACGATCACCAGATCGGCCGCTTCCAGCAACGGCCCCGGCAGCGAACCCTGAAACATCGGATGCTCCGCCGACAGCGCGAAATATCGAGTCTGATACGGAATGACCGGCAGTGCATACCGCTCCGCCAACCGGGACAGCACAACGCTGTCGCGCGGATCCTTGCCCAACATCCCCGTAATGATCAACGGGTTCTTCGCCGCGGCGATCCAGTCCGCCAGCGTGTCGATATCGCTTTGCCTCGCTTCAGGCGGCCGCGGGACGGCGCGATGCGCCAGGTTGCTGTCGCAAGCCGCGGCCATCACCTCACCCAGCACTTCGCGCGGCAGGCTCAGATACACCGGCCCCTGCGGCGATGCCGTTGCGATCTCCAGCGCGCGATCGACAGCGGATGCCGCCTGGTCGCCGCGCTTCATTTCGTAATCCCACTTCACCAGTTCGCGCAGCATGCCGGCCTGGTCGAACATCTCCTGCGCCCACTGGATGTGGGCGCTGCGCGAACCTTCGGCGCCGTGGTCGGTGAACGGGGTGCGACCGGCCGTCAGCAGCATCGGCACACGGTCCCGGTTGGCGTTGATCAGCATGTTGATCGCGTTGGCGGTGCCAACGTTGGTGTGCAGCATGATCGCCTGCGGCTTGCGGGTGACAACTGTATAGCCATGCGCCATGCCGACCGCGGCGCTCTCATGCGGAACGACCATGGGGCGCGGGACCGGGCGGTTGGTGCGTGCCGCGCGGGAGAACGCCTCCACGATCGGCGCGAAGTCGGTGCCGGGATTGACGAACAGGTGCTCGATGCCATGTGCGGCGAGGGCATCCAGATAGTCTTCGGCGGCGATGCGGTTCATGGCGATCTCCCTGCCTGCTGGATGGCCCGCCAGACTCGTTCCGGGGTCGCGGGCATGTCGATGTGGCTGACACCGAGCGGCGCGAGTGCGTCGAGTATGGCACTGATGACGGTTTGCGGGGCGCCGATCGCTCCGGCCTGGCCCGAACCTTTCACACCGAGCGGATTTGCCGCTGTCGGGATGCCGGTGAGCGTGATGTCCAGATCCGGCAGATCGACCGCGCGCGGCAACTGATAGTCCATGAACGATCCGCTGAGCAGCTGGCCGGAATCCGGATCGTAAACGGTATGTTCCGTCAGTGCCTGCCCGATGCCCTGGGCGATCCCACCCTGGACCTGCCCGATGGTCAGCAGCGGGTTGATCAACGTGCCGTAATCGTCGACGGCGGTATAGCGCAGCAGCCTGACCTCACCCGTTTCGGGATCGATCTCGACCTCGGCGACGTGACACCCATTGGGAAACGTAATGATATCCAGCAGGTTCCAGACGTAGGTGTCCAGCGAGGTATCCCGCGCAACGGACAGCAGATCGACGGAGCGGTCATCGGCGGTGAAACGGCCGTTCGCGAACGCGACCTGATCGGGGCGAGCCTGCAACAACCTGGCGGCTACCGGCTTGCCCTTCTCGATGACCTCCTGTGTGGCACGGAACAGGGCGGCACCACCCATATGCATCGAGCGCGCTCCACCATGGCCATTGCCCTCGGGGATTTCCATGGTGTCCGCCTGGATGTAACGAAACTGCTCCAGCGGCAGACCCAGCAGGTCGGCGGCGATCTGCGGATAGGACGTCTCATGCCCCTGCCCGTTGCTTTGCGTGCCGACCAGTATGGTGACCACCCCGTCGGCACCGAAGCGAAGTTCCGCGCCCTCGTTCGGGGCACCGCGCGCGGTTTCCAGGAAGCAGGCGACACCGATGCCGCGCAGCAGGCCCCTGGCTTTGCTCGCGGCCCGGCGTCCGGCGAAGCCGGCGTGATCCGCCAACGCCAGCACGTCATCGATATTGGCGGCGAAGCGGCCGCAGTCGACGACCGTGCCCAGTGCCTTGCGGTATGGAAACGATGCAACCAGGTTGCGGCGGCGCAGCGCGACCGCATCGAAGCCGCACTGGCGAGCAGCCTTGTCGATCAACCGCTCGATCAGATAGTTCGCCTCGGGTTTGCCGGCGCCCCGATAGGCATCGATCGGCGCGGTGTTGGTGAACGCGGCCCGCACGTCCATGAAAATCGCCGGGATGACGTAGCCGCCGCCCATCGCCGCCGCCGGCGCATTGGTCGAACTGCCCGGCCCGCCACCGGACATATAGGCGCCAAGGCCGGCGATCGTTGCAACATCCAACGCCAGGAACCCACCCTCGGCGTCCAGCGCCAGCCGTGCTCGGGAGCGGTTGTCCCTGCCCTGCGCAGTCGAAACGAAATCCTCCGCGCGATCCTCCACCCACTTGACCGGGCGGCCCAGCTTCCGGGCGCACCACAGCAGCATGACCCATTCCGGATACAGACAGTTCTTGATCCCGAAGCCGCCACCGACATCGGGGGCGGAGACCCGGATGCGGTCGCGCGGACAACGGAACACGTCGTCGGCGAGCTGGTCGCGGATCGCATGCACGCTGGCGGCGGAGACGAACAGGTCGAACACGCCGTCCATCCACCGCCCGATCGCCGCCCGTGTCTCGATCGGCGCGATCACCAGCCGGTTGTTGACGACCTCGATCTCCACGACGTGCGCCGCCGTGGCAAACGCCGCCCGCACCGCCGCCTGGTCGCCGCGCTGGAAACGATACGATTCGTTGCCGCCATCCCACAGCGACGGCGCCCCCGGCGCCAGGGCAGCGGCGGCATCGACGACGCAGGCCAGCGGCGTGTAATCAACCACCACCTGCTCCGCCGCGTCGCGCGCCGCCAAAGCCGTTTCGGCGACGACAAACGCAACGGGATCCCCGACATGGCGGACCCGGCCGGAGGCGAGAGCCGGTCGCGGCGGCACGATCATCGGGGCCAGCGTCGCGACCGTGGTCGCGCACGGCAGCAGCCCAAGATCCGCTATGTCGTCATATGTGTAGATACCCAGAATGCCCGGCATCGACCGAGCCGCGATGGCATCGATCCGGTTGATGACCGCATGGGCATGGGGCGACCGGACCACATGGGCCCAGGCCTGCCCCGCGTCATTCACATCGTCAACGAACACCCCGCGGCCGGTCAGGAAGCGCTGGTCCTCCAGCCGCCGCGTGGACTGTCCGATGAATGCCATTCAGATCCCGAGTTTGCCGGCGATGCCGTAACCCTGCGCCAGGTCACGGATCTTGTTCCAGGTGGCGTCCTCGATCGGCACGCCGTTCTTGCGCCGGTCCTGCTCCTTCCGGAACTCGACCTCACCGGGATAGAACACCTCGGTGAACCCCTGGGCGAGCGGTGTGGCCTTCAGGTATTGGGCGAATTCCGTCACTTCCTGCTTGAACGTTGCAAGATCCCGGAATGCGGCCACGTTGAACACGGCGATGAAGCAGCCGTCGTTGTGCCGCCCACTTGGTTCGACACCGAATCCAAGACCGGTCAGCAGGCCGGACATGATCTCGACGATCGCCGCCAGGCCGGTGCCCTTGTAGCCCTCGGCGCCGCCCAGAGGCAGCAGCGCGCCGCCCGACTTCAGCACCCTGGGGTCGGTCGATGGTTTGCCTTCCGCATCGATCAGCCAGCCGCTCGGCACCGGCTCGCCGCGCGCGGTGGCGACGTTGATCTTGCCGGCGGCGGCAGCCGACGTTGCCATATCGAACACGAACGGGCCGTCCAGGTTCGACGGGATGGCGAACGAGATCGGGTTGGTCCCAAGCCGGGCCTTGGCACCGCCGAACGGCGCGACGGCCTTGGCGCTGCGGCCGGAATCGGCGGTGATCATGGCGATCATTCCCTCGGCCGCGGCCAGCAGCGGATAGCTGGCGAGGCGCCCGATATGGCTCTGGCGAAACACCGTCGCCGCCGCCACGTTCTGCGTCTTCGCCTTTTCGATGGTGTAGCGCATCGCCCGGTCGGTCACCGCGTAGCCGAAGCCCCAGTTGCCATCGATCACCGTCGTGGTCGCAGTCTCCTGCGTGATCACCCACGGCGCCTGAGGCACGATGTGGCCGGCCTTGATGCGATCGATATAGGTCGGGATCAGAATGATGCCGTGGCTGTCGTGGCCGACCAGATTCGCGCCGATGTTGTATCGCGCGATGACCGCCGCCTCCTCCTCCGACGCACCCGCCGCGACGAGCAGGCCTTTGGCGATCTCAATCAGTTTTTCCGCGGACACGTTGGGCATGGACTCTCTCCCGATTTCCCTCCCCGACAGGCTAGCCCAGGGGGCGCCGGTTGGCCAGAACAGCCAAACCAGCGTAGCGTGGAGCCGGAGACGAACCAAGGGAGCGGATCATGGCGAGCAAGTCCAATGTCTACGCCGGCGTCGCAGGCTATGTCGGCCGGGGCGACCAGAAGGGAACCGTCGGTGTGTTCACCCGGCCGGCGGAAACCGGGCGCTGGGAACACGTGCTGACCGATCATGAGACCTATACGGTCAACATCCATCCGACCAACCCCGACGTCGTGTTCGCGGGCACCGCCGACGGGGTCTATCGCAGCACCGATCGCGGCAAGACCTTCCAGCGCGCGAACTTCCCCGACAAGGGTATCCAGATCTGGTCGTTCCTGGTGGATGCCAACGACCGCAGGCTGATCTACGCCGGCGGCTCGCCGATCAGCATGTACCGCAGCGAGGACACCGGCGAGACATGGCGCAAGCTGCCCGATCCCGGGATGCCGGACCGCGCGGTGATGCCGTTCGCCTGCCGCGTGATGCGGTTGGCGCAGCATCCATCGAAGCCCGGAACGATTTTCGCCGCGCTGGAGGTGAACGGTGTGATGCGCACGGACGACGGTGGCGAGAGCTGGAACGACTGCAGTTCCGATCTGCTCCGCCTGGCGCAGCAGCCGCATCTGAAGAGCAAGATCGTCAGCGACACCTACAACGAGGGCATGCTGGACGGCCACGCCATCGCCATCAGCCCGGCCGACCCGGACAAGGTGATCGTTGCGGTGCGCATGGGTTTGTTCGAGACCGGAGACGGCGGACGGTCGTGGCAGGACATGGAGGTCGGCCGGTTCTCCCCCACCACCTACGGCCGCGACATCAAGGTGTCGCCGCAGGACGGGAACACGCTGTACGCGGCGTTGAGCGTCGCCGCGGCGAGCAAGGACGGGGCGATCTATCGCAGCACCGACAAGGGCGCCTCGTGGAAACGTTTCGACAAGGTGCAGGTGCACGGCACCATCATGTCGGTGGCGCTGCACAACAGCGACCCCGACCAGGTCTACCTCGGCGCGCGCTACGACGGGGAGATCCACGGCACCGAAGATGGCGGCGCGACCTGGCAATCGTTGCCGCTGCCGTCCGGGGTGAAGGACATTTATTCCGTCGCCGTGGGGTGAGTTGCGGCGCGGCCGTGACGGTCACCCACGACTTGCGGTGTTTCGAAGAGCAAGTCGTGGGGCGCCGGGCCAGGCCTCCGGTGATGACACAGGTGGGATGATACCCGGCCCGGCGCTGTCGGTTGCCCTGAGACGCGCTACCCCAGCGCGTTCCACGCCAGCAGCAGCATGTAGCCGCTGATGGCGATCCCGGCGTGGATGGCCATCACGATGCCCCTCCGGCGCAGCAGCAACAGCGCGACCCCGGTCATCAAGGCCGCCGCGAACAGCACGGCCGCGACAATTCCGAACGACCCGACGCCGGTGGCAACACCGCGCGCCGGCCCCTGCAGCACCAGCAGCAAAGCCGCCAGTCCTACGGTCCCGGCCACGCCGTGCGCGATGCCGGCGGCCGGCGGCGGCGCCACGCCCTCCGCCACCCGCAGATGCCAGAGCGCCAGGATGCTCCCCGCCGCGACCGCGAGCGTCAGCAGCCAGACGGCAACTGAAACCAGAATAATCTACGCCAGGACGCCGAGGCCGCGCAGGCGCTCGATATCGTCCGCGGAATAGCCGGCCTCGCGCAGCACCACCTCATTATGCTGCCCGATCGACGGCGCGCGCGCGGCCGGGACCTTGTCCACCCCGTCGATATGGAACGGTGTCGACACGGTCAGCCCCTGCCCGTCGCCGAACGGCACCAGCGCGCCGGCATGGCGCATCTGCGGATCGTCCAGCGTCTCGTTCACCGTGCCGACGATGCCGAACGTCACCCCGACACCGTCCAGGATTGTTCGCCATTCCGCGAGGTCGCGCCGCGAGAACACCTCGTCGAGGATGATCACCAGCTCACGCGCGTGCTGCTTGCGGGCCTCCGACGTGGCAAACCGCGGATCATCCGTCAGCTCCTCGCGGCCGATCGCACCCAGGAACGAGCGCAGCTGCCGCTGCTCATTGAACAGCGCCATGATGAACCAGCGGCCGTCGCGGGAGCGGTAGTGATTGGCCAGCGCGTTCGGTGCATCCTCGCGGCGCGGACGCAGCGGCACATCCTCCCCGAACAGCCGAACCTGCACCGCGCAGCCGTTCGCCCACAGCCCGTTCTGCAGCAGCGACGACCGCACCACGCCGCCGTGGCCGGTCTTCTCCCGCCGGTACAGGGCCGACACGATCGCGGCATAGAGTCCGGTCGCGCTGGGATGATCGCCCATCCCCGGCATCGACCGCGCCGGCACCGTCTCGGCATCCGCGCGGACCATGTCC
Organism: Rhodopila sp.; assembly: GCA_036398735.1. Taxonomy (GTDB): domain Bacteria; phylum Pseudomonadota; class Alphaproteobacteria; order Acetobacterales; family Acetobacteraceae; genus Rhodopila. The sequence goes on along the minus strand of DASWON010000320.1, from coordinate 5,022 downwards.
ATCAGCCCGGTGCGCGCCCAGTACGCGGTCGAATCGAAGCCGGTCTTGGCGGCTTCCTCGCCCGCCTCACCGTACGCGGTGAACGAGGCATAGATCAGTCGCGGGTTCAGCGGGGTAAGATCCGCCGGCGCCATGCGCAGCCGGTCGCGGACCGGGAGCGGGAAGTTGGTAATGAAAACATCCGCCGAGGCGACCAGGCGGTGCAGCACCGCCTGCCCGTCGGGATGCTTCAGATCCAGCGCCAGACTGCGTTTGTTGCGCGATGTCAGCTGCCAGTAATAGTCGACCGTCCGCCCCGGAATGGGCTGCGATGCCCGCCACGGATCGCCCGCGCCGGGGGGCTCGATCTTGATCACGTCGGCACCGAAATCCGACAGCATCGTCGCCGCCGCCGGGCCGGCGATCCAGCTCGCGCAGTCGATGACTTTAAGACCGGTGAACAGGCTTTCGGTCATGCGGTCGGCTTCCTTCGCGTCCGATGTGGATTGCAGGGCCCGAACCGCGCCGAACCGTGCGGAGTGTCGAGTGCCGCGCCATCGCCGGTCCGGCGGCGAACCGGACCGGCGATGCGGCCGTTACGGCGTCTGGTTGCTGAAGATGATCGTTCCGGATGCCGCGAACATGCCGCCCACCCCGTGGCAGACGGAAATCTTCGCGTCGGGGATCTGCGCCGGCGCGATGCCGCGCATCTGCCGCACGCTCTCCTGCAGCGCGTACATGCCGTACATGCCCGAGTGCATATACGACAGCCCGCCGCCGTTGGTGTTCATCGGCAACGACCCGCCGGGCGCGGTGTTGCGGGCCGCGATGAACGACGCCGCCTCGCCGCGCGGCAGGAAGCCCAGATCCTCGAGACCATAGATCGGCAGGTGCGCGAACGCATCGTAGATCATCAGGTGATCGACATCCTTGTGAGTGATCCCCGCCTCCTTGAACGCCGTCGGACCGGCGACGCGGAACGCGCGTGACGAGGTGAAATCCTCCATCTGGCTGACCATCGGGGTTTCCGCGCTCTCACCGGTGCCCAGGATATACACCGGCTTGGTCGGGAAGTCCTTGGCGCGATCGGCGGATGTCAGGATCAGCGCACCGCCGCCGTCGGTCACCAGGCAGCACATCAGCAACCGGAACGGGTAGGCGATCATCCGGCTGTTCAGCACGTCGTCGGTGGTGATCAGATTGCGGAACGTCGCGCGCGGATTCTTCGACGCCCACTCGCGCTGGACGACGCAGACCTGGGCGATCTGCTCGACCGTCACGCCGTAGGTCTTCATGTAGCGCAGCACCGGGATGGTGAACATGCTGGGCGGCCCCATCGGGCCGAACGGCTGCTCGAACTGCCCGTTCAGCGACTGCGGGTGCACCGAACGCGGCGGGTTGCCGACACGGGATTTGCCCGATTCGCCGTGGGTCACGAGAATGGTCTTCGCCAGGCCGGCCTCGATCGCCGCCGCCGCATGGCGGACGTGGATCATGAAGCTGCAGCCGCCGACCGAGGTGCCGTCGACCCAGGTCGGCGTGATCCCGAGGTAGTGGGCCAGCTGGACCGGCGTCTCGCCCGCGGTGGCGATGCCGTCGATATCCTTTGGCTTCAGGCCGCAATCGGCCATGGCATTGAGCGCGGCATCGGCGTGCAGCCCGATCTGCGACAGTTCCGGGATGACGCCGAGGCGTGTGGTTTCGGCAGCGCCGACGACGGCGACGGTGTTGTGCGGCATTGGATCAGCCTTTCGCCGATGACGTGGAGGCGGGGCGGAACAGCGGCAGCGTGATCGTATCGGTCTGCGGCTCGAACACCACCTCGACCGGCATGTCCAGCACCAGCGCCTCCGGTGTCTGCGCGCATTCGACGATGTTGGTCATCATGCGCGGGCCTTCATCCAGCTCGACCACGGCGATGGCGTAGGGCGGGGTGAAGCCGGGAACCGGACGATGGTGGATCACGTAGCTGTACAGCTTCGCCTTGCCGCTCGCCTTGGTGATGGAGACCTCTCGCGACCCGCAGGCCGGGCAGAACGGACGCGGCGGAAAATACACCTTGCTGCAAGCGTCGCAGCGTTGCAGCAGCAGCTCGTTGGCTTTTGTGCCATCCCAGAAATGCTGGGTTTCGGGGGTCGGCTGCGGCAAGGCGCGTCCGGGGGTCGCCATCGGTCGTTGTCCTCCTCTTTGGTGAGAACAGGTTAGGCTGCCTCCGCCCGAGCCGCAACCGACCGCCGAGGTCACCTCCAACCAGGATCATCCCACTGGGATCCCCCCACGGGGATCACCCCACTGGGATCCCCCACTGGGATCCCCCACTGGGATCACCCACTGGGATCACCCCACTGGGATCCCCCACCGGGATCACCCCCACCGGGATCAACTCAGCAGGACCGCCTTGCCGATCACCGCCCGATCAATGACCGCCTGCAACGCCTCCGCCGCCTGGTTCAGCCGAAACGTATGCGAGATCCGGGGCCGCAGCTTGCCTTGCTCCGCCAGGGCGATGATCGCCTTCATATTGGCGATCGCCAGGTCGGGATCCGCCTCGTTGAGGCCACCGATACGCACGCCGATCGCGTCGATTCCCTTGATCAGCAGATAGTTGCTGCGGATATTTGTTGGTCCGCCGCCGAGGAAACCCAGGATCAGCAGCCGCCCGCCCCAGGCGAGGCAACGCAGCGATTCCTCCGCCACCTTATCGCCGATCGGGTCATAGACGATGTCGACGCCGCGACCGCCGGTCAGCTGCTTCACCTGGTCGACGAAACCCGACCGGTAGTCGATCGCATGATCCGCGCCTTCCTCCAGGCAGGCCGCACGCTTCGCATCGCTGCCGGCGGTGGCGATGACCTTGGCCCCGAAGGCCTTGGCCATCTGGATCGCCGCAATGCCGATGCCGCCGGCCGCGCCATGCACCAGCACCCATTCGCCCGCCTTCAACCGCCCGCGCTGCAGCAGCGCATGATAGGCGGTCGTGTATGCGCCGCGAAATACACCAGCCTGTGCCATGCTCAGGCCAACGGGCACCTTGTCGCACAACGCCGCCTTCGCATTGCCCAGTTCCGCGAACGCGCCCAGCGTATGCCGCGACATCACGGCGTCGCCCACCGCGAAGCCGGTCACGTCAGGTCCAACGGCGACGACATGGCCAGCCGCCTCACCGCCGGGAATGAATGGCGGCTCCGGACGGAACTGGTACTTGCCGGCGAGCATCAGCACGTCGACGTACTGAACGCCGCGGGCCTCGATTCGGACCTGTATCTCACCGGGACCGGGCGCAGGCGGGTCAGGCAGCTCGCGTTCCGCAATGACCTCCGGGCCGCCGAACCGCTCACAAACCATTGCTTTCATTCTGAACTTCCCCTTTCACATATGACAAATTGTATCAGATGACACACTTAGCGGAAAACGCCCGGCACGCTGTCTTGATTGTGGTCAAATCAGTCATGTAAAGTAGACGCTGCTCCAAAATGGCGGCAATAGAAGGGCGGCGGTATTCATGTCCAATCCGGCCACGATGAACGATGCGGTGCAATCCGAGGCTCGGGCGGCGGACCCATCCATCCTTCAGGCCCTGCGCTCGACACCGCTGCTCAGCGATCTCAACGACGCGGTACTGAGCCAGATCGCGGTGATCAGCAAGATCGTGGGCGTGCCCGAAGACGAGATCATCTGCCGCCAGGGCGAGGAGGCGAACGAACTCCTGATCGTATTGGATGGGCAACTGGCGGCCTTCAGCACAGCCCCGAACGGCACCACGGCGGTCGTCGAAGTGATCCGATCCGGCAGCACGCTCGGACTTGCCGCCTTGCTGGCCCGGCTGCCGCGATTGCTGGGGGTACGCGCCGTCGCCCCGAGCAGCCTGCTTTCGATCGACGCGCACGGCCTGCTGGCCCTGGTCGAGCAGGAGCCTTCACTGGTCACGGCGCTGCTGCGGGCCGAAGCCAATGAGTTCCGTGACCTGGTTCGCCAGGTGTGCGACCTGAAGCTGCGGACCACCGCTCAGCGCCTCGGCTGCTATCTGCTGTCGCTGTCGACCGAGCAGAAGGCGAATGCCACCGCGCTGCGGCTGCCGTTCGACAAGCGCCTGCTGGCCGCCCGTCTCGGCTGCCGGCAGGAAAACCTGTCCCGCGCCTTTGCCGCGCTGCGCGGGTTCGGCGTGGAAACCCACGGCGCACGCGTGATCCTGCATGATATCGCTAGCCTGAAGGCCTACTCGGAACCGGACGAAGCCTTCGTTTGACCGGCCTGCCCGTCGCCGCGATCGTGAGCCCTTGCCGCTGACGGATGCCGTCGGGCGACTGCCCGCCAGCCGCGGTCGGCACCGGGAGCGACGGAAGGGCACCGCGAGACCCAGGACGAGCGCAGCACGTTCCCCGGCTTTCAGACGCTCCACCAGCCGCGGCGGCGGCGCACCATCGATCAGGCGGCGGTGATCTCGGTCCAGAGATTGTCCGCACCGGCCCTCGCCATGTGGCGGCCGAGCAGCCGGTTCCACGCGGCATCCTTGCCAAACTCATCACGCCACGACCACAGCCTGCGCGTGAGGAAATTGAGGCTGTGCTCGAAGGTGAAACCGATGGCGCCGTGCACCTGATGCGCGATCGCCGCGCCGATGCCGGCGGCCTCGCCCGCGCGTGCCTTGCCGGCCGCGACGGGCAGGATCTTCACGCCGTCCGCGATCGCCTCGGCGGCCAGGTCGGCGGCGGCCACCGCGGCGGCGGCCTGGCCCGCCAGCACCGCCAGGTTCTGCTGCACCGCCTGAAATTTCCCCAGCGGTCGGCCAAACTGTACGCGATCCTGGGCGTACTGCGTCGTCATCCCGGTCAGCCTGGTCAGCGCGCCGGCGATCTGCTGCGTGCGCATCGCCGCACCGACCGCGATCAGGTCCGATCCGCTCGCCGTCGTCACCCCGGCGGCGGCGGTGCGCCCATCGAGCCGCACCGTATCCCGCGGCTCGCGCGCCACGTTCTCGCCGGCCTCGAGCGTCCAGGCATCCTTGCCGATCAGCGCGACCTGCGAACCCGCGATCACCACAAG
>DASWON010000319.1:0-1692 GCA_036398735.1 Rhodopila sp. | reverse complement strand
TCGCGTCGTTGCCCCCTTGCGTCTCGGCCGGACGTCTGACTCGATGATGGTGGCAGTGATTCGAGAGCACAGAGATGGAACTCAGCCTGGGGCGGTTTGGCGACGCGCGCCTGCAAAAAAGGGGGCGCGCCTTCTGGGGCGGCTCATCGAAGCGGGCCAGAACGGCATCCGTATCCGCCCGCTTGGCGGCAATCGTGCGGGCGAGGTCGGCTTCGGCCGGTTGTTGCGCAATCCGCGTGTGACGCCGGCGGAAATCATCTCGACCGCCTGTGCCCGCACCGCCGGTCTGGTGCGAGGCCGGCATATCCTGGCGATCCAGGATACCACCAGCCTGCGTGATGAGGGCGATCAGCGCAGCCTGCAACTGCATCCGATGATCGCGGTGGATGCCATGGATGGGGCGCTGCGGGGCCTGGTGCACGCAGAGTACCTCTACCGTGAGGGTGGCAAGAAAGCGAACCGCAAGACCCGTCCCTTCGAAGAGAAAGAGAGCTTCCGTTGGCTGAACGCGACCCGTTCGGCCAGCGCCCTGGCCGAGGGCGGCGCTGCCTGTGTCACCGTGGTGGCCGACCGGGAAGGCGACATATACGAGGAATTTGCCCTCAAGCCGGATAACGTCGAACTGCTGATCCGTGCGGCGCAGAACCGCGTTCTGGCGGACGGCACGCACCTGTTCACCTGCACCGACACCCTGCCCGAACTGGGCCGCGAAATCATCGCGCTCCCCGCCGCACCCGGACGCCCAGCCCGCAACGCCGTGCTGGCGCTGCGGGCGCGCCAGGTCACGATCAACCGGCCGGAGCGCAAGGTGGCGGGCGAGGCTGCTGCCCTGCCGCCACGGATAACATTGACCTTTGTCGAGGCGCGCGAGGTCGACCCGCCGCCCGGTGCCACCCCGGCGCACTGGCGGCTGCTGACGACGCACGCGGCCCACACCCTGGCGGACGCCAGGCAAATCACCCGCTTTTATCGCGCCCGTTGGACCATCGAGCAGTTGTTCCGCACGATGAAGACCAAAGGTTTCGATATCGAGGCGGTGCGCGTCGCCGAGGGAGGACCGTTCGAAAACCTCACCGCAGCCACGCTGATCGCTGCCATTCAGGTGTTGCAATTGGTGCGCGAACGCGATGGAGACGCCAGACGGCCGCTGGAAGACGTGTTCGATCCACAGGACCAGCCCGCCATCGAAGCAGTCTGTGCCACCCTCGAGGGCAAGACCGAGAAGCAAAAAAACCCCCATCCCAAGGGATCTCTGGCCTATGTCGCCTGGGTTTGCGCCCGCCTCGGCGGATGGACAGGATATTATGGCAAACCCGGACCCATCGTGACCCTTCAGGGACTCCTCAGGTTCAAGGCCATTCAATATGGCTGGAACCTGGGGAGACTGCTGTGACTAAAGATGTGTGACTCCGGTAGGTCAAGGCCGGAGACAGGGATGACACGGCAGCCAGTGCGTTTCCGCTCATTGTCAATCGGCTCTGCGCGCTCCTGGAACGTCACGCGCCAGACCAGCGCCCCAGGCCAGATCACTTCACCAGCTCCGGGCGCACCTGCCCGGGCTGGTCGCGGTGGCCCGAGAGTTCCGCCCCGGCGCCCGCATCCAGCCGACGCGCCAGCAGCGGCGCCATCAAGTAAATCGCCGCAACGAACAGGAATGCCGCCGAGAAATCGCTCGGCAGCGGCTCGCCATGC
>DASWON010000318.1:0-7920 GCA_036398735.1 Rhodopila sp. | reverse complement strand
CAGTTCCTGGCCTACGTGCTGAACATGGCACGCTTCGACCTCGGCTATTCGTTCCGTAACGACAGTCCGGTGGCGGCACTGATCCTCGATCGCCTGGGTCCCACGGCGCTGCTGATGCTGACCGCGTTCGCCGCCGCCGTGCTGCTCGGAACCCTGCTGGGACTGATCGCGGCGACGGCTCGCAATTCCTGGCGCGACGCGGTCATCAGCCTGGTCAGTCTGATCGCCTACGCAACGCCGGGATTCTGGCTCGGCCTGATGATGATCGTCGTCTTCTCCATCCGCCTGGCCTGGCTGCCGACCAGCGGCTTTGACACCGTCGGCGCTGATTACGAGGGTTGGGACAGCGTGCTCGATATCGGCCGGCATCTGGTCATGCCGGCCACCGCCCTCGCCCTGTTCTATCTCGCCGTCTATGCACGCGTGATGCGCGCGTCGGTGCTGGAGCAGACCGCCCAGGACTACGTGACCACCGCCCGGGCGAAGGGCCAGACCGAGCGGCGGGTGATGACAGGACACGTGCTGCGCAATGCGCTGCTGCCGGTGGTGACGATGGCCGGCGTGCAGGCAGGCAACCTGATCGGCGGATCGGTCGTGGTAGAGACCGTGTTCGGCTGGCCCGGCATCGGCACGCTGGCGTTCGACGCTCTGCAATCGCGGGATCTGAACCTGCTGCTCGGCATCTTCTTCGTCTCCGCCTTCCTGGTCGTGGTGATCAATCTGGTCGTCGACCTGATCTACGTCACGCTCGATCCACGGATTCAGATTTGAGCATGATCACGGTGAGCGGAAGGTTCAGGCCGGGTCGACCGTGCGGTCAGGCAATACGCGCTGGCATGATCACGCGGAGCGGCCCGTCGGGAGTGGGCGGATCACTTGGAGTATCGAAACGCCAGCGGATCATCGCGCCGGGCATTATGTTATTTTATCGTAATTATATGAACGGATCGGACGTGCCGGCATGAAGGACGCCCTGCTGCGCTTCGCGCGCAATCGCATGGCCCTGTTCGGCGCCGCTGTGCTGCTGGCACTGCTGGCGCTCGTGGTGCTGTCCCCGCTGCTGTATCCCGGCGATCCCTTCCGTCTCGCCGGGCCGCCGCTGCAGCCGCCGGACCGGCGCTTTCTCCTCGGCACCGACACCCTGGGACGCGACGTCGCCGCCGAGATCGCCTATGGCGCGCGCACCTCGCTGTTGATCGGCGTCGGCGCAACCCTGGCCGCCATCCTGTTCGGCAGCATCCTCGGCGGGCTGGCCGGCTATTATCGCGGCATGGTCGACGTCGTGCTGATGCGCGTCACCGAGTTCTTTCAGACCATCCCCGCCTTCATCCTCGCCCTGTTGATCGTCGCCATCCTGTCCCCCTCGGTGCCGACCGAGGTCCTGGCGATCGCCGCGGTCTCCTGGCCCGGCATCGCGCGTCTGGTCCGCGGCGAATTCGTCGCGCTGGGTGGGCGGGAGTTCGTCCTGGCCTGCTCCGGCCTCGGCGCCAGCGACGCGCGCATCATCGTTCGCCACCTGCTGCCGAACTGTGCGTCATCGATCATCGCGGTGGGGTCCCTGCTGATCGGCACCGCCATATTGATCGAGTCCGGCCTGGCCTTCCTCGGCCTCGGCGATCCCAACGTCATGAGCTGGGGCCTGATCATCAGTGCCGGCCGTGCGGTGCTGCGGTCGGCGTGGTGGATCTGCACGTTCCCGGGGATCGCGATCCTGCTGACGGTGCTGGGCATCAACCTGGTGGGCGACGGGCTCAATGAGGCGCTGAACCCCGGGCTGCGCGACCGATGAGCCGGATCGTCCTCGATATCCGCGGTCTGACCATCGCGCTGCCCGATGGCGCCGATCGGCCGCATGCGGTCAGCGATGTGAACCTGCACCTGCGCGCCGGCGAGGTCACCTGCCTGATCGGCGAGTCCGGCTCCGGCAAGTCGCTGATTGCCCGCTCCATTCTCGGGCTGCTGCCACGCCCGCATGTCCGCATTGCGAGCGGCGAGATCAACTTCGATGGCCAGAACCTCGCCACGGCCGCTCCGGACCGCTTGCGGGCAATCCGCGGCGCCCGCATCGCGATGATCTTTCAGGAGCCGATGACGGCGCTCAACCCGCTGCACACGATCGGCCGGCAGCTCAACGAGGTGCTGCGCATCCACACGGACATGACCCGTTCGGCACGCCGAACGCGGGTGATCGAACTGCTGGACAGCGTGCATCTGCCGGAGCCGGCCCGCCTGCTGCGAAGCTTTCCGCACCAGCTCTCCGGTGGTCAGCGGCAGCGGGCGATGATCGCGATGGCGCTGGCGCTCAACCCCAGCCTGCTGATCGCCGATGAACCCACCACGGCGCTGGACGTGACGACGCAGGCGCAGATCCTGCACCTGATCCGCGAACTGCAGCGCCAGCATGGCACCGCTGTGCTGTTCATCACGCACGATTTCGGCGTGGTCGCGGATATCGCCGACAGTGTCGCGGTGCTGCAGAAAGGCACTTTGGTCGAGACCGGTGCGGCGGCGGACGTGCTGCACAACCCCGCGCATCCCTATACCAGGGCACTGATCGCGGCGGTGCCGAGACTGACGCCCCCCGCGCCGGCCGCGCCCAGCACCGCGCCTTTCGTCCTGCAGGCCCAGTCGGTGTGCAAGACCTATGCGGCCAGCGGCCTGTTCGGCGGACGTGCGACCCGCGCGCTGGACGACGTGGACGTGGACCTGCGGCGCGGCGAGACATTGGGACTGGTGGGCGAGTCAGGCTCCGGCAAGTCCACCCTGGCGCGCGCCGTGACCCGCCTGATGCCGGTCGATGCCGGCTCCATCATGGTGCACGGCCGCGACATCGCCCACTTCACCCGGATGCAGCTGCGTCCGTATCGTGCGAAGATGCAGATGATCTTCCAGGATCCGTACGGCTCGCTCGATCCGCGTCAGCGGGTTGTCGACATCATCGCCGAGGGCCCGGTCATCCACGGCGCCAGACCTGACCAGGCCAGGGACGAGGCGCGCGAACTGCTGCGCCTGGTTGGTCTCGACCCTTCGGCGGCCGACCGGTTCCCGCACGAGTTCTCCGGCGGCCAGCGCCAGCGCATCGGCATCGCGCGGGCGCTGGCGCTGCGGCCCGAAATCCTGGTCGCGGACGAGCCGGTGTCGGCGCTGGATGTGTCCGTCCAGGCGCAGGTCCTAGCCCTCCTCGCCGACATCAAAGCTCGGTTCGATCTCAGTATGATATTCGTGACGCATGACCTGCGGGTCGCGCTGCACGTCTGCGACCGGATCGCCGTCATGCGCCGGGGCCAGATCGTGGAGGTCGCACCGACGGCGGAGATTTTCGCCCATCCGAAACACCCCTACACCCGGGACCTGTTCGCCGCGGTCCCCGGCGCAAACTGGCAGGACAGGAGAGGTCCATGAACAACCGACCAGCGAACAACGCACCAGGGAACCACGGGCCTGACGACGGCCCGTTCGGCACCGGCGCATTCGTGCCAGGCCCGCGATGCCACGTCGCGGGCGCCGCCACCGGGCCACTCGCCGGGATGACCTTCGCGGTCAAGGACCTGATCGACGTCGCCGGCGTGCCGACCGGTGGCGGCAGCCCGGACTGGCCGCGGTATCACCCGACCCCCGACAAGCACGCCTGGGTGGTGCAGCGTCTGCTCGACGCGGGCGCCTCGGTGATCGGCAAGACCATCACCGATGAGGTGTCGCTGGGCATCCTGGGCGAGAACGCGCACGACGGCACACCGCTGAACCCGGCGGCGCCGGATCGCGTGCCGGGCGGATCGTCCAGCGGGTCGGCCTCCGCCGTCGCCAGGGGGATGTGCGACTTCGCGCTGGGGACCGACAGCGGCGGGTCGGTCCGGGTGCCGGCCAGCTTCTGCGGTCTGTACGGCATCCGCCCCACGCTCGGGCGTATCGACTTCAGCGGCATCACGGTGCAGTCGCCCAGCGCCGATACCTGCGGCTGGTTCGCCCGCGACGCGGCGACATTCGCCAGGGTCGGACAGGCGCTGTTCGGCACCGAACTGCCCGCGGCGCTGCCCGGCCGGCTGCTGGTCGCCACCGACGCCTTCGGGTTCGCCGATGACGCGGTGCAACAGGCGCTCGCCCCGGCGGTGGAGCGACTTGCCGCGCTGATCGGCGCACGGGAAGACGTGACCCTGGCACCGCAGGGCCTGTCGGTCTGGCAGCGGGCGCAGCGCGTCCTGCAGAGCAGCGAGTCGTGGAAGACCTTCGAGCCCTGGCTCAACACCTGCAATCCCCGGCTGGCGTTCAGCGTGGCCCGGAACCTCGTGCTGGGGTCGATGCTGACCGACGCGGAACGTGGCAGTGCGGCGCTGATGCGGATCGAGGCCCGCGCCAGGCTGCGAACCCTGTTGCCGGCCGGCACGATCCTCTGTCTGCCGACGACGCCGTTCCCCGCGCCGCCAAAGGGCCTGCCCAACGACGTCTTGGGTCCGGTGCGCGACCGCATCAGCTGCCTGACCAGCCATGGCGGCCTGACCGGCGTGCCACAGGTGAGCATTCCCGGCGGACGGGTGGACGGTGCGCCGGTCGGGCTGTCGCTGGTCGCCATGCGCGGCGCCGATCTGGATCTGCTGCGCGTGGCAGTCGGCCTCGATGGCCTCTCCGGATGATCCGGACAGAGCCGTCCCCACAGGCGCCATGACCCGGCGGAGGCAGCGCTGATCGGCGAATATCAGACCGCCGGCTCGGACCGCGACGTCTGCCACAACCGGAGCCGATGCCCGAGACTTGGCTTGAGCCGGTGCTTGAACCGGGGCCTGAACACGTACCCGAAACTCGGCGTGAGCAGCTGCTCAAATCATGGCTTGAGCCGCCACTTGAGCCCGCCCGTGAGCCACGGCCCGCGCCGATGCCCGAGGCTCGGCTTGAGCCGGTGGTTGAACCGCGGCCCGAACGGGTACTCGAAACGTGGCGTGAGCGGCGGCTCAAATCCCGACTTGAGCCCCCACTTGAGCCCGCCCGCGAGCCGCGGGTCGAGCGGCTCGGCGCGGCCGGAGAACGCCTGGGCGGCGAGCCGTTGCTGACAGGTGTCCTTCAACGGGCGCAGGCGGCGGCACCGACACACTTGCCGCGGCAACCCCGGTGTCCCGCGCCGCGCTGCCCGGCCAAAGCCATGCCGGTGTCGCTACTCGACGGTCACCGACTTCGCCAGGTTGCGCGGCTGGTCGACATCGGTGCCCTTCAGCACCGCGACCTGATAGGCCAGCATCTGGACCGGGATCGCATACAGGATGGGGGCAACGAACGGATCGACGTCCGGCAGCACCACGGTCTCGACCGCGATGCCCCGCAGCTTCGCGGCCCCCGCGGCGTCGCTGAACACGATCACCTGGCCGCCGCGCGCCGCCGCTTCCTGCAGGTTCGACGCCGTCTTCTCGAACAGCGGCCCGGACGGGGCAATCGCGATCACCGGCACCGCCGGGTCGATCAGCGCGATCGGCCCGTGCTTCATCTCACCTGCGGCATACCCTTCGGCATGGATATAGCTGATTTCCTTCAGTTTCAGCGCGCCTTCCAGTGCGATCGGGAAGCAGTTGCCGCGGCCCAGGAACAGCACGTCACGGGCCTTGGACACGCGCTGCGCGATCGACTGAATTGCCGCCTCGTTCTCCAGCACTTCCGCCGCGCGGCCCGGCACTTCCAGCAGGGCGGCGGTCATCGCGGCCTCCTGATCGGCACCGATTGCCCCGGTGGCGCGGCCCGCGGCGAGTGCGAGGCACGCCAGGACCGAAAGCTGGGCGGTGAACGCCTTGGTACTGGCGACCCCGATCTCCGGTCCGGCCACCGTCTCCAGCACCGCATCGCTTTCCCGCGCCATGGTGCTTTCCGCGACGTTCAGGATCGACAGCACCTGCTGGCCCTGCTCGCGCATGTAGCGCAGTGCGGCCAGCGTGTCGGCCGTCTCCCCCGACTGCGACACCAGCAGCCCGAGTCCGCCGCGCGGCATCGGCGGCGTGCGGTAGCGGAATTCGCTGGCGACGTCGCCGTCGGTGGGAATGCGCGCGACGGCCTCGAACCACCAGCGGCCGACCAGCCCGGCGTAGAAGGCGCTGCCGCAGGCGCTCATGGTGATCCGCGACACGTTGCGAAAATCGATCCCCAGCTCCGGCAGGGCCACCGCCCGGCTGCCCGGATTGATCATCTGGTGCAGCGTGTCGCCGATCACCGCCGGATGCTCGTGCAGCTCCTTCTCCATGAAATGGCGGAAGTTGCCCTTGCCGATGGCGGCTCCGGTCATCCGGGTCAGCTTGATCTCGCGTTCGACCTGGTTGCCGTCGATGTCGAAGAACTGCGCGCCCTGGCGGTCCACGACGGTCCAGTCGCCATCCCGCAGATAGGCGATGCGCCGGGTCAGCGGCGCCAGCGCCAGCGCGTCGGAGCCGACGAACATCTCATCCTCGCCGAAGCCGACCGCGAGCGGCGCGCCATGCTGGGCGCCCACGATCAGTTCCGGATAGCCGGCGAAGATCATCGCCAGGGCATAGGCGCCCTCCAGCCGCCGCAGCGCCGCCCCCGCGGCCTCGATCGGCGCCATGCCCCGCTTCAGGTTCAGGTCGACCAGCTGGGCGACGGTTTCGGTATCGGTCTCGGTGCTGAATTCCTGCCCCTCGGCCTCCAGTTCGGCGCGCAGTTCGGCGTGGTTCTCGATGATCCCGTTATGCACCAGCGAAACCCGAGCGGTGCCGTGCGGATGGGCGTTGCTCTCGGTGGGGGCGCCGTGGGTGGCCCAGCGGGTGTGGCCGATGCCGATCGTGCCGGGCAGAGCGGCACGTTCCAGCGATGCGGCCAGATTGACCAGCTTGCCCTCGGCGCGGCGGCGCTCAATGTGGCCATTGACCAGCGTGGCGATGCCGGCACTGTCATAGCCGCGATATTCCAGCCGGTGCAGAGCGTCCAGAATGACCGGCGCGGCGGGACGAGCGCCGATGACGCCAACAATGCCACACATTCAGTTGGTTTCCTTTCTGTCAGCCCCGGCTTTCGCCAGCATCGCATCCTTGAAGGCCCGCGCCGCCGCCCGCATCGCCGGCGCCCGGCCCGGCTTCTGCACCTGGCGTTCGCGTGCCACGGCCAGTGCGTCACTGGCCACGTCGTCGGTAATCACGCTGCCGGCTGCGATGACGGCACCGTCGCCGACCGAGACCGGCGCGACCAGCGCCACATCGGAACCGACGAACACGTTCGCGCCGATCACCGTGCGATGCTTGTTCGTCCCGTCATAGTTGCAGGTAATGGTTCCGGCGCCGATATTGGTTCCGCGGCCGACGGTGGTGTCGCCGATATAGCTCAAGTGGTTGGCCTTCACGCCGCTTGCGAGATGCGACGCCTTGATCTCCACGAAATTGCCGACGTGCACGTTCTGATCAAGCCGCGCCCCGGGGCGCATCCGGGCAAACGGCCCCACGATGCTGCCGGAACCGATGGTGGCGCCCTCGATATGGCTGAACGCGCGGATCAGGACGTTGCTCGCCACCGTCACGCCGGGTCCGAAGTATACGTTCGGCTCGATCGTGACATCAGAAGAAAGTCTGGTATCGGCGGACAGGAAGACCGAGGACGGATCGATCATCGTCACGCCCGCCGCCATCGCCGCATCGCGCATCCAGCCCTGCAGCACCGCCTCGGCCTGGGCCAGTTCGGCGCGCGAGTTGACCCCGGCGAGTTCGTCGGCCGGCGCTTCCACCGCGAGCACGGAGCGCCCGTCCGCGCGCGCGAGCGCCACGACATCGGTCAGGTAGTATTCGCGCCTGGCATTGTCGTTACGGACCTCACGCAGCCAGCGAAGCATCTCGGCCGCACCGCCGCACAGCACGCCGGCGTTGCACAGTCCGATCGTCTGCTCGCCTGGCGAGGCGTCGGCATGCTCGACGATGCGGATGACCTGGCCGTCGGGGCCGGTGA
>DASWON010000317.1:0-3544 GCA_036398735.1 Rhodopila sp. | reverse complement strand
TTCGATGATCAGGACGGAACTCAAATCGCGGAGCTAGGGGTCGGCTAACCACCCTCCTGAGAAATTCGCTAAGTCCGCTTGTCGGCGAGCAGGGCGGGGAGAGAGGTTCGGTTGTGCTGGCCTGTGACGCGCGGGGGCGATATTCCAGACGCATAGCAGCAGTGGAGGCGACGCATGGACTATCGCGGACTGGGTCGAAGCGGGCTGAAGGTTTCGCCGCTGTGTCTGGGGACGATGATGTTCGGCGGAGCCACGGATGCTGCGACGGCCGAACGGATCGTCGCGCGCGCGAAGGATGCAGGCGTCAACTTCATCGACACCGCCGACGGCTACAACGGCGGCCGGTCGGAGGAGGTCGTCGGCCAGGCGATCCGGGAGCATCGGTCCTGGTGGGTGCTGGCGACGAAGTGCGCCAATCCGACGGGCCCCCAGGGAAGCCGCGACCCGAACGCGCGCGGGCTGTCTCGCCGCCACGTCCAGCATGCGGTGGAGGCAAGCCTGCGGCGGCTGGATGTGCGGGAGATCGACGTGCTGTACCTGCACAAGGAGGATCACTCGACCCCGCTGGAGGAAACCGTGCGGGTGCTGGCCGATCTGATCCAGGCCGGTAAGATCCGCTATTTCGGCGTCTCCAATTATCGGAGCTGGCGCGTGGCGGAAATCTGCCGGCTGTGCGACGAGGCCGGGATCGACCGGCCGGTGGCGAGCCAGCCGCTGTACAACGCCCTCAATCGGGAGGTGGAGACGGAACATCTGCCCGCGTGCGGGTATTTTGGCCTGGGCGTGGTGCCGTACAGCCCTCTGGCGCGTGGTGTGCTGACCGGAAAATACACGCCGGATGTGCCGCCGCCGGCGGGAACTCGTGCGGGGCGGCAGGACCGGCGGATGCTCGAATCAGAATGGCGTCCGGAGAGCCTGCTGATCGCCCGCGAGATCGCGGAACGTGCTCGGATGAAGGGTGTGCCGCCCGGGCAGTTCGCCTTTGCATGGGTGCTGAACAACCGGTTCGTCACTGCGGCGATCGGTGGTCCCAGAACCGAGGAGCAGTGGGCGGATTACGTCGCATCGCTCGCAGTCCGGCTGGATGCTAAGGACGAGGCGTTCATCGATCGGCTGATCGCGCCGGGGCATCCGTCGACGCCGGGATACAATGATCCGGCCTATCCGATCGAGGGTCGCGTAGCGCGGGAATGACGCGTTTGGGGGCTTCGTTTTGCCGGGACTTCTGGTATAGGAGCGGTATGTGTCCCCGTAGCTCAGCCGGATAGAGCACAAGATTCCTAATCTTGGGGCCGTGCGTTCGAATCGCGCCGGGGACACCAACATCCCTCGGATATTCCATCAATTACAAAGAACTGGGTTTGTGGAAAAGGTTTAGCCACCCTCCAGCCTGTGCCGTATTTGTGTCGTGCCGCGCGGAATCCCCGGGACGTCACCCGGCACAGGTTGTTCATAGCGTCAGGCGGTGATCTGGACGGAATGGTGCGCGATCGAGCCGCGTTTAGTCCCGTCCGCGCTTTGCCGAGGGGGCATAGCGCCGGGTCATCCGGAGCGTCGCGTGCCGCGGCCGCTCCCGGACCTCGGACAGGTCAGCACCCTTCCCGATGAGCAGGCTCGCGAAACTGCGACGCAGGCATGAAACTGCGACGCAGGCTCGCGAACGTGCGACGCAGGCTATGGACGGTGGCCCTACCGTCCCTGGCGCTGCTGCTGATCCGCGGCCGGCAGGCGATCGTTCCCGGAGCGTGCTGACGGAGCGTCGCTGTTCTAACGGAACAGGAGCTCCTTGTAGCCGCCTTTGGCGACCTCGTCGGTTGTGCGCCTGAAATGCACGCCGTTGCCGTTGTAGCCGAGGACGCGACGCACCGTCCGGCCTTCGACGTTGCGATTGACGCCGGTCTGCCAGGAATCGACTTTCGAGGCGAGCAGCGGTTCGGCCGCCTTGATCACGGTCTGTGTCCAGGCGTCCACCTGCTCCGGCCGGGTCTCCACGTGGGTATAGTTATGCTCCTGCATGAACCGCAGCATACCAGTTTGAAATTGCACGCTGTGTTCGATGGCCTGCGGAATATTGCCACGCGCGGTGTGTGGCCCCAGCACCATCAACATATTGGGGAAACCTTCCGCGAGCATGCCGAGATAGGTGCGGGGACTTTCGGCCCATGCGTCCTTCAGCCGCAGGCCGCTGGTGCCGCGAATATCAATGCGATCAAAAGCGCCGGTGACCCCGTCGAAGCCGGTGGCGTAGATCAGGACGTCGAACTCGTATTCCTGCTTCGTCGTCCGGATGCCCTTCGGGGTGATGCACGCGATCGGCTCGTCGGTCAGCGTATCGATCAACGTCACATTGTCGCGGTTATAGGTCTCGAAGTAGCCACTCTCGAGTGGCACGCGGCGGGTGCCGAAGCCGTGGTCGCGCGGGATCAGCTTCTCCGCCACCTCCGGGTTCTTCACGCGTTGGCGGATCTTGTTGGCAATGAATTCGCTGATGGCGGCGTTGGCTTGCTCATTGACCCCGATATCGCGGAAATTGCCCAACCAGATGCCGAACCCGGGTTCGGCATACAGCTTCTCCCAGAACGCCTCGCGCTCCTGCGGTGGCACGTCCAGGGTTTTGCGCGGGTCCGCCTGATGGATGAACCACATCGGGGTCGTCGCACAGTGGGCGTAGATCTCCTCATATCGGGCCTTGATCTGCTGCATCTCTTCCTTGCTGATCGTGGCATTGTGCAATGGCGCCGCCCAGTTCGGGCGGCGCTGGAAGACGGTGAGCTGCCGCGCCTGCCTGGCGATCTCGGGGATCGCCTGAATGGCGGTGGCGCCGGTGCCGATTATGCCGACGCGCTTGCCGGTGAAATCCACCGGCGTGTGCGGCCAGCGGGCCGGGTGGTAGGCGGGACCTTGGAAACTGTCCCGGCCGGGGATGGCGGGAAGGGTGTGGGCGGACAGGATGCCGATGGCGGTGCACAGGAAGCGCGACCTCGCCTGCTGGCCACTCTCCAGCGTTACGACCCATTGATCCGCCGCATCATCCCAGTGCGCGGCCGTCACCCTGCTGCGGAACTGGATGTCCCGGCGAAGATCGAACTTGTCGGCGACATGGTTCAGGTATTCCAGCGTGTCGGGCTGAGCCGAGAAATGCTCCTTCCAGTCCCATTCCTGCATCAGCTCCTTGGAAAAGGAATAGCCGTAGGTCCAGCTTTCGGAATCGAAGCGGGCGCCGGGATAGCGGTTCCAATACCAGGTGCCGCCGACATTGGTCCCGGATTCGAAGACGCGTGTGGTCATCCCGAGCTCACGCAGGCGGTAGAGCATGAACATGCCGGAAATCCCGGCGCCGATGACAATGGCATCGTAGGTCGCGACCCGGTCTTGAGCTGGCCGCTCCGCCAGGCTGTGCGTATCCGGCATGATGTTTCTCTCCTCTTGGCGCGCTTGGCCAAAATCGGCGCGCTTCGTCTCCGCCCAGCGATATTTGCCGCCGGCTGTCCCGTCGTTGTCAACGCGTCTGATCGTGAGAGCGACATGCTGAGCAGAGGCCCCC
>DASWON010000316.1:0-7210 GCA_036398735.1 Rhodopila sp. | reverse complement strand
ACAGTTCGAGTTCGTCCACCTTGCGCAGCAGGTTGCGGTTGAACGGCAGATCGTCCTGCGGCTCCTCCGTGCGGATCTGCTGCGGCTCATCGAAATTGATGAACAGCTGCAACTGGTCCTGCAGGATCCGCGCGGCCAGGGCCACGGAATCCTCGGGCGTCACCGCACCATTGGTTTCCACCGTCAGCAGCAGCTTGTCGTAGTCGGTGACCTGCCCGACACGGGTCGGCGCCACGCTGTAGGAGACCCGACGGACTGGGGAATAGATCGAGTCCACCGGGATCAGTCCGATCGGCGCATCTTCCGGCCGGTTGACGCTGGAGGGCTGATATCCCTTGCCGAGGTTGACGGTGAATTCCATCCCCAGCTTCACGCCATCGTCGAGCGTGCAGATGACCAGTTCCGGGTTCATGATGTCGATGTCGTGGCCGGACTGGATCTGACCGGCCCGCACCTCGCCGGGGCCGGTGGCGGTCAGCGTCATCCGCTTCGGCCCCTCACCGTGCATCCGCAGCGCGAGCTGCTTGATGTTCAGAACGATATCCGTCACGTCCTCGCGGACGCCCGGGACGCTGCTGAACTCATGCAGCACGCCATCGATCTGCACCGCGGTGACCGCAGCACCCTGCAGCGAGGACAGCAGGATGCGGCGAATGGCATTGCCGAGTGTCATCCCGAAGCCGCGTTCCAGCGGTTCGGCGACGACAGTGGCGACGCGCGACGGATCGGCGCCTGGCTCGACTTCAAGTTTTTCGGGCTTGATCAGAGATTGCCAATTTCTCTGAATAACTGCGCTCTGCCTCATGCTACCAACACCTTTCGAACCGCGTCGGGCGCGGTTGATGTCTCTTGGACAGTGTCAAACCCAGCCCTTCGGTCTCAATCTTCCGGCCTGCCCGACCGAACCGCGCCGGCCGGAGGCGACCGAAAATCCTGACGCCCCGAAGTCAGACGCGGCGCCGTTTGCGCGGGCGGCACCCATTGTGGGGAATCGGGGTCATGTCGCGGATCGTCGACACCGAGAAGCCAACCGCCTGCAATGCCCGCAGCGCGCTCTCGCGCCCCGAACCGGGTCCGCTGACCTCGATCTCCAGTGTCTCCATGCCGTGCTCACGGGCCTTCTTGCCGGCGTCCTCCGCCGCAACCTGCGCGGCATATGGGGTGCTCTTGCGGCTGCCCTTGAAGCCCTGGCTCCCCGCGGATGACCACGCGATCGCATTGCCCTGGGCATCGGTGATGGTGATCACCGTATTGTTGAACGTAGCCGCCACATGTGCCACGCCAGCGATGATGTTCTTACGCTCTTTGCGGCGAGGCCGAGCGGCTGCGGCGGGTTTCGCCATATCTTTTGATCCTGCTTCAACTGCCAGCCGCGCCGAAGATCGGCGCGGGATAAATTCACGACAAGACGGCCCGAAAAGCCTGCTCTCCTTAAAGCCTGCTCTACTTGGTGACTTTCTTCTTGCCCGCGATCGCCACCGCCTTGCCCTTACGAGTGCGCGCGTTTGTATGCGTCCGCTGGCCGCGCACCGGCAGGCCACGGCGATGCCGCAGACCGCGATAGCACCCGAGGTCCATCAGACGCTTGATGTTCATCGCGACTTCACGCCGCAGATCGCCTTCGACACGATATTCTCGGTCGATCAGTTCACGGATGCGGAGGATCTCCTCATCCGAAAGCTGGTTGACCCGCCGATCGTCGGGGATGTTAAGCTGCTGACAGATCGCGGCAGCCTTGGTCGGGCCGATGCCATAGATGTAGCGAAGTCCGATGGTGACTCGCTTGTTTGTTGGAATATTCACGCCGGCAATACGCGCCACGCTCGATTCTCCTGTCGCCCGGTGATCATCCCGGACCTCAAACTGCCCCCAAAGGGGCCGAAATACGCGCAAGCGGCGCCAAACCCCCATATGGGGTTGCGCCGGAGCGCGGGACTATAGTTTCCGCCACGCAGGAGTCAACGCCGACTTATCAACTCTGCGTGATCCCCTCAACATCCCGGTCACGCGCATGCCGGACCCCAGGCTTGCATCGGCAGTGCGACGGTTCCGCTGCCCCGCTCGCTCACGCCTGAACAGCCGCCAGCACTGCGTCGATCTGGCGGGTCACCTCATCGATTTCGGCCATGCCATCAACGGTGCGCAGAATGCCGGCGGCCGCATAGTGCGGGATGATCGGCGCCGTCTGCCGGTGATAGGCCTCCAGCCGGGCACCAACCGTCTCCCGGTTGTCGTCGGCGCGGCGAACGAATTCGGTAGACCCACAGACGTCGCACACCCCCGCCTTGGCGGTCGGCCTGAAGGTGTCATGGTACCCGGTGCCGCATTTCGCGCAGGTGAACCGGCCCGCGATACGATCGGTCAGGGCGGCGTCGTCCACCTTCAGTTCGATCACGGCGTCGAGCCGCAGCCCCTTCTCCGCCAGCATCCGATCGAGCGCCTGGGCCTGCGGGACGGTGCGGGGAAAGCCGTCCAGAATGAAGCCCTTGGCGGCATCCGGCTGCTCCAGCCGGGACGCCAGCATGCGCACCAGGATATCGTCGGAGACAAGCTGTCCGGCCTCCATGACTGCCTTGGCTTCCTTGCCGACGGGGCTGCCGGCAGCAACCTCGGCGCGCAGCATATCACCGGTCGAGATCTGCACGATCCCGTAGCGTTCCTCCAGGCGCTTGGCCTGCGTCCCCTTGCCCGCACCAGGCGGGCCCAAAAGTATGAGTTTCACCGACGCCCCTTGCCCCGGGTCTTACGAATAAGGCCCTCGTATTGATGCGCGAGCAGATGCGACTGGATCTGCGTCACGGTGTCCATTGTAACAGATACCACAATCAGGATCGAGGTTCCGCCGAAATAAAACGGCAGCCCGTAGTCACTGATCAGGATTTCCGGCAGCAGACATATCAGCACGAGGTAGATGCCGCCCACGGTTGTGAGACGGGTGAGGATGCGGTCGAAGTACTCGGCGGTCGCGCTGCCGGGTCGGATACCCGGAATGAACCCGCCGTATTTCTTCAGATTGTCGGCCGTCTCCTCCGGATTGAACACCACGGCGGTGTAGAAATAAGAGAAAAAGATGATCATGAACGCATAGAGCGCCATGTAGAGCGGCTGACCGTGGGCAAGCTGGGCGGCGATCATCTGCACCCACGGCGGCCCGTTGGTCGCAAATCCGGCGATCGTCGCGGGGATCAGCAGGATCGAGCTGGCGAAGATCGGCGGAATGACGCCTGACGTGTTGATCTTCAGGGGGATGTGCGTCGAGTCCCCGCCGAACATCCGATTGCCGACCTGGCGCTTGGGATACTGCACCGCGATCCGCCGCTGCGCCCGTTCCACGAACACGATGATGGCAATCGTGGCGACCGCGATAACCAGGAACAGCAGGATGAACAGCGGCGACAGCGCACCGGTCCGTCCGAGTTCCAGCATTGAGGCAAAGGCGCTCGGCAGGTTGGCGACAATCCCCGACATGATGATCAGGCTGGTGCCGTTGCCGATGCCGCGGGCGGTGATCTGCTCGCCCAGCCACATCAGGAACATGGTCCCGCCGACCAGCGTGATCACGCAGGACACGCGGAAAAACCAGCCGGGATCGATCACCGCCGCGCCGAAGCTGCCGCGCATCGTCTCGAGCCCGACGGCGATCCCATAGGACTGGAACAAGGCAATCAGCACAGTCAGATAGCGCGTGTACTGATTGAGCTTCTTGCGCCCGGACTCACCTTCCTTCTTCAGCGTCTCCAGGCTTGGTATGGCGCTGGACATCAGCTGGATGATGATGCTGGCACTGATATACGGCATGATGTTCAGGGCGAAAACGGTCATGCGCCGCAGCGCGCCGCCCGTGAACATGTCGAACATGCCCAGGATGCCGCCGCCGTGCTGCGACAGCATCTCCCCCATCACCGAAGCGTCCACGCCCGGCACCGGGATGTAGGTACCCAGGCGGTAAACGATCAGTGCACCCAGGGTGAACCAGATGCGCTGCTTCAGTTCGGTCGCCTTGGAGAAGACGCCCAGATTGAGATTGGCCGCAAGCTGTTCGGCAGCGGAAGCCATGGGATTTCCCTCTAACGTCGGGGCCTAAGTCGTCTTCCGAGAGCAGCAGATGCACACCTCAGCAATCCCCTGGTGCGATCAGGCTGCATTCTCCGTCCGGGTACGTTCAGGCACAAGCGGGGAGCCGATCAAGCAAAAAGCCACGCAGGGGTGGTAACCGCCTGCGTGGCTTTCGCTGTGTCTCACCGCAGGCCTCAGGCCGCTTCTGCCGGTGCCGCCTTGGGCGCAACGGTGGTCGTGACCGACCCGCCTGCCTGCTCGATCGCCGCCTTTGCCGTCGCAGAGGCACCCGAGACGGTGATCGTGATCGCACGCGAAATCTTGCCGTCCGCCAGCAACCGGATGCCGTCCTTGTCGTCCGAGGCCAGTCCGGCCGCGATCAGTGTCGCCTCGGTGATCGGCTGCGACCCATCGATCTTGCCAGCCTCGAGCGCCGCATCCAGCGCACCCAGGTTGACCGGAGCGTATTCCTTGCGGAAGTGATTGTAGAAGCCGCGCTTCGGCAGTCGCCGATAGATCGGCAGCTGGCCGCCTTCGAAGCCGTTCAGCGCGACGCCTTCGCGGGCCTTCTGCCCCTTTACGCCCTTGCCGGACGTCTTGCCCTTGCCCGATCCGATGCCGCGGCCCAGCCGCTTCGACTTCAGGCGCGCGCCGGGATTGTCGCGCAGTTCGTTGAGATTCATGTCAGGAAAGCTCCTCCACCTTGATCAGGTGGGCGACCTTACGAATCATGCCGCGAATGGAAGGTGTATCCTCCAGCTCGCGCGTGCTCCGCAACTTGTTCAGCCCGAGACCGACCAGCGTCTCTTTCTGGCCGGGCTTACGGCCCAGGGCTGACGCGATCTGCGTCACCCGTACCTTAGACATTGGCTTGTGCCTCCTGCGCGGGCGGTGCTGGCGGGGCTTCGCGGCGGCCGAACAGTTCCGGCACCTTCTTGCCACGACGCGTCGCCACGGAACGCGGACTGGCGCATTTCTGCAGCGCCGCGAACGCCGCCTTGACCATGTTGTGCGGGTTCCGGCTGCCAAGGCTCTTCGCCACCACGTCGCCGATACCCAGCGTCTCGAACACGGCACGCAGCGGGCCGCCGGCAATGATGCCGGTGCCGGCCGTCGCGGACCGCAGAATGACGTTGCCGGCCCCGAAGTGGCCTTCGACGTCGTGGTGCAGCGTGCGTCCTTCCTTCATCGGCACCCGGATCATGCTGCGCTTGGCACGTTCGGTCGCCTTGCGGATGGCTTCCGGCACTTCACGAGCCTTGCCGGCGCCGTAACCGACGCGGCCCTTCTGATCGCCAACCACCACCAGCGCGGCAAAGGCAAAGCGACGCCCGCCCTTCACCACCTTGGCGACGCGGTTGATGGTCACCAGCTTGTCGATGATGCCGTCATCGGCATCGCGGTCGCCGCCGCGCTCGCGATCCCGGCCCCGGCCGCCACCTTCTCTCGGTTCACGTGCCATTAACTATATTCCCTCAAGCGCCCGCGTCCGCGGGGCGATCCCTTTGGTGCGATCGCATGATCCTTGCGCGCCGAATGTCCCGCTTCGTGCGATCATGCTCTAAAAATCCAGCCCGCCCTCGCGGGCGGCATCGGCCAGGGTCTTGACCCGACCGTGATACAGATACGAGCCGCGGTCGAAGACGACCTGGGTGACGCCGGCGGCCAGGGCGCGTTCGGCGACCAGCTTGCCGACCGCCGCCGCCGCCGCCTTGTCGGCACCCGTCTTCAACTCCGCCTTCAGACTGGCATCCAGCGTCGAAGCCGCGGCAACCGTGTGGCCGCGCGCATCGTCGATCACCTGCGCATATATGTTCTTGCCCGAACGGAACACCGACAGCCGAGGGCGGCCATGCGCCTTCTGCTTGATCTGATAGCGCAGCCGGCTCTTGCGCCGATCGGCGAGGTCCTGCTTGCCGCTCATTTCTTCTTACCTTCCTTGCGCCGGATGGTTTCGTCCGTGTACCGCGCACCTTTGCCCTTGTATGGTTCAGGCGGGCGGAAGGCCCGAATCTCGGAAGCCACCTGTCCGACCAGTCGCTTGTCCACGCCCTCGACCTTGATCGCCGTCGGCCGCTCGCAGGTGATCTTGATCCCCTCGGGAACCGGGTAGATCACCGGATGCGAGAATCCCAGATTGATCTCAAGGTTCTTGCCCTGCACCGCGGCGCGATAGCCCGTGCCGGTGATCTCCAGCGATTTGGTGTAGCCGGTGGAAACCCCCTTCACCATCGTCGCGATCAGGGCGCGCGTCGTGCCCCACATCATCCGGGAGCGGCTTTCGTTGTTCAGCGGCTTCACGGTGACCTTGTTGCCGTCGACCGTGGCTTGCACCAGATCGGTCAGCGGCAGCTTCAGTTCACCCAGCTTGCCCTTCGCGGTCACCATGCCCCCGGCGACGGCAACCTGCACGCCAGCGGGAATTTCGACCGGATATTTTCCGACGCGTGACATACGCGCTTTCCCCTTAGAACACGCGGCAGAGGACTTCGCCGCCAACATTGGCGGCGCGTGCCTCGGCATCGCTCATCACGCCCTGCGGCGTGGACAGGATGGAAATACCCAGGCCGGCATAGACCCGCGGCAGTTCCTTGATCTTCGCATATACCCGGCGCCCGGGCTTGGAGACGCGGTTGATCTCCTTGATGACCGGCTCGCCTTCGTTATACTTCAGCTCGATTCGCAGTTGCGCCACACCGGGACGAAGCTGCTCCGAGGCATAGCCGCGGATGAAGCCCTCACGCTTCAGCACACCCAGCACGTTCTCCCGCAGCTTCGACGCAGGCGCCACACAGACCGAGTGACGCGCGCGTTGCGCATTGCGGATGCGGGTCAGCATATCCCCGACGGGATCGGACATCGACATCGTACCGTTCCCTTACCAGCTTGCCTTGACCATGCCGGGGATCTGCCCGGCACTGGCGAGGTCGCGAAGCGCGATGCGGCACAGCTTGAACTTGCGATAGTTGCCGCGTGAGCGGCCGGTCAGCTCACAGCGCAGGCGAACCCGCACCGCCGCGCCGTTGCGCGGCATCTGCGCCAGCTTCAGCGACGCGTTGAAGCGATCCTCCACCGGCAGCGTGCGGTCCATCAGCACGTCCTTCAGGGCCTGGCGCTTCGGCTTGTCACGCTTCGCCATCCGCTCACGCATCTT
>DASWON010000315.1:0-2387 GCA_036398735.1 Rhodopila sp. | reverse complement strand
CATTGCCTCCGCCCACGGGCTGGTCGCCAGCGCACAGAAGGTTGCCTATGTGGCGGCCAAGCATGGCGTCGTCGGGATGACCAAGGTGGCGGCGATCGAGTTGGCCAACGCCGGGGTTACGGTGAATGCGATCTGCCCGGGCTGGGTGCTGACGCCGCTGGTGGAAAAGCAGCTGCAGGACCGCGCGGCGCGCGACGGCACGACGGTGGAGAAGGAAACCCACGCCTTTGTCACGGAAAAGCAGCCCATGGCCCGGTTCTCCACTCCTGAACAGATCGGCGGGCTCGCGGTGTTCCTGTGTTCGGACGCAGCGAGCACGATTACCGGGGCGCCGCTGTCGATCGATGGCGGATGGGTAGCGCAATAATATCGCGGTGATGTAGAACGCCGACGGCCCAACCCGACGGAGTTCGTAATGCAGACCACGGAAATTGCCCGATTCGCCGCGATGATGACGAAGTCCGCTGAGCTCAAGCGTCGCATCGCCACCGAACTGGCCGATACGGTCGTCAAGGTGGTCGATGCCTGTGAGACCAGCCTGCGCGGCGGCGGGAAACTGCTGTTCTGTGGCAATGGCGGGTCGGCGGCGGACAGCCAGCATCTGGCAACGGAGATGCTGATCCGCCTGCGCGGCAGCCACGAGCGGCCGTCGATCGCCGCGCTGGCGCTGACGCTCGATCCAGCCATGCTGACCGCCTGCGGCAACGACTACGGATACGATCGCGTGTTCGAGCGGCCGTTGCGTGGCCTGGGCCGGTCGGGCGATGTGCTGTTCGGCATCACGACCTCCGGCCGGTCCGGCAACGTGGTCAAGGCGCTGGAAGCCGCGCGGGACATGGGCATCGTCACGGTGGGTATGCTGGGCGGCAGCGGCGAGCCGGCGTTGAGCCTGTGCGATCTGGCGTTGCTGGTGCCTGATACCGAGACGGCACGCATCCAGGAGTGTCACATCGCCCTCGGTCACGCCGTTCTGGAACTGCTCGAGGACCGCATCGTCGCCCGGCCGATGTCATGAACGCCGGGAGCCAGGAGGCCAGGGAACACGAGGAACCGGGGATCCATGAAAGGCGAGGGGTCATGAAGGTTTTGCTCACCGGCTGCGCCGGATTCATCGGCTACCATGTGGCCGAGGCGCTGCTGGCGCGCGGCGATCATGTGATCGGCCTGGACAGCCTGAATGACTACTACGATGTGCGGCTCAAGCAGGCCCGGCTGGACCGCCTGCGACCGAAGACCGAATTTGAATTTCGCCGGATGGACGTCTCCGACAAGGAGGCAGTGGCGACGCTCGTGGCGGAGCATCCCGATATCGATGGTATTGTGCATCTCGCGGCGCAGGCCGGTGTGCGGTACTCGTTGATCGATCCGTACGCCTATGTTCAAGCGAATGTGATGGGGCACCTGGTGATACTGGAGGCGGCGCGCCGTCTGCCGGGGCTGCGGCATCTCGTGTACGCCAGCACCTCCTCGGTGTACGGCGCGAACACGGAGATGCCGTTCCGGGAGACGGATCGCGTCGATCAGCCGGTGTCGCTGTACGCGGCGACCAAGCGGGCAGACGAACTGATGAGCCACGCCTACGCGCATCTGTTCGGCCTGCCGCAGACCGGCCTGCGGTTTTTCACTGTCTATGGGCCGTGGGGCCGGCCGGACATGGCATATTTCAGTTTCGCTCGGGCGATCATGGCCGGGGACACGATCACGTTGTACGAGGAGGGGCGGCTGCGGCGGGATTTCACCTACGTCGACGACATCGTCGCCGGCATCGTCGGGACCCTCGACCGTCCGCCCGAAAATCCGCAGGTGCCGCGGCTGCTGAACATTGGCAATCATCGGGTCGAGGAGGTGCGCGAGCTGGTGCGCCTGCTGGAGGAGGCGCTCGGCCGGAAGGCGATCATCCGGTCGGCGCCGCGGCCTGCGGTGGATGTAGAGGCGACCTACGCTTCGGTTGACGCTATCGGCGCGCTGACGGGATTTGCCCCGACGACCCCGCTTTCCCTAGGAATTCCGCGGTTTGTAGCGTGGTTTCGCGGGTGGCTCGACACGGAATCGCACGCCGGCTGAAAAAACCCGCTTGACGGCGGGGCGGCCGAGGCCTAAATCCCCGTTCACCGAGACGGACGTTTTCTCTTGCTTTGGTTCGTCTCTTCGACTACCTTCTCCGGTCTGCACCGGGTTGGTGCTCAGCAAAGCAAATTCGGCCTGTTAGCCCACAGGGTGTGGGCGATGGGTTGTTTTTCGCTTTCGTTCTTTGACAATTGCATAGGCTAGGAAGGGATACGTTGGCGGCGTCCTTGCTGTTCACTGTTAGTGGTGGATGGGGTTTGGTTGTTTGTCTGGATGATGATGGACTGGGATTAGGTTTCGGTTCGATTGTTCGGGGAAGA
>DASWON010000314.1:0-30081 GCA_036398735.1 Rhodopila sp. | reverse complement strand
TCGAATGCTCCGCCGTGCCCTGACGGCCAACTGCGTCATCGCCCTTCTGACATCGCCGTGTCAGCAGGCGCGTCGGATGCTCCGATGGCAGCACCGGATTTGTCCTCACCTTCCGGTGCGATCACGCCATCCCACCGCGCCGATAATGGCGGCTCCGCGGCAGGCCCCGCTGGGGATCGACGTTCCGGTTTCCCCAGGAAAACCGGTTCAGCTTTGCCCGCCTCTTATCGTTCCGCGCCGCGACCACAGCATCCGCCGTATTCGATGCGCTGCTCCGGCTGCAACACCAGGACCATACCATGGGGCCCATAAGCCCTTATTCTCGTTACGGAACGTGATGAAAGCGCGATCACTGATGACGGCCTTATAAATGGGGAGACCACCGATATGGGGGCAGAGCGACCTTCTGGCACCACAGCCTCAGGGTCAGGCCGGTATTCGGCCGCCATGTCAGCGGCTGAGTGGCCAGGCCGCCGCTGCGAGCATCAGGCGGGACGCCTGATACGCTCGATCACTGGCTGCGGGATGCGTGCGGGGCAGGTATGTTCGCCCCATCGTCGGGAGGTACGGCCACCGGTTGGCGGTCGACAATTCCAGGGTTTCAAGGGTTCCAAGTTTGCACGCCATCATCGTGATTTTGCTCCTGCTGCTCCTCATTGCGTTGTGCAGCCTCGCATCCCGCGTCAGCCGCCTGCCGTTACCCCTGTTACAGGTCGCGCTCGGAGCCGTGGCGAATCTGCTCGGGTTGAACGCGGAACTGGATCCCGCGACATTCATGCTGCTGTTTATCCCTCCCTTGCTGTTCTCCGACGCCTACATGATGCCGGTCCGCGAGTTTCGTGAACTGCGGACCATCATTTTCGCGCTCGCGGGCGGTTTGGTTCTCTTCACAACAGTGGGCGGGGGCTATCTGATTCGGCTGTTGGCCGGACCGATGCCGCTGGCGGCTGCCTTCGCCCTGGCCGCGGTGCTCTCTCCTACGGACGCCGTGGCGGTATCCAGCATAACGCGCGGCCGACCGATGCCGGGTCGCTTGATGCACGTACTGTCGGGCGAGGCACTGCTGAACGACGCGTCCGGGCTCGTGTGCTTCAATTTCGCTGTGACCGCAGCAATGACGGGTCGGTTTTCGCCGGCGCAAGCCGGGCTCTCGTTTCTATATATGGCGGGATGCGGGCTTTTGATCGGCGGGCTGTTCGGGGCAGGTCTGGCACTGATCGAGCGCTGGCTGCTCCGGCACAGGGCTGAGGATGCCGGAGCCTTCGTGATCCTCGCCGCCTTGCTGCCGTTTGCGGCCTATCTGGTTGCGGATGGCGTGGGCGCATCCGGCATTCTGGCGGCGGTCGGCGCCGGCCTGATGATGCAGCAGGGTCGTATCGTCGGGATGGTGCGCGCGGAGACGCGGCTGCGCGCCGGCTCCGTCTGGGAAATCCTCACGTCCACTTTCAACGGTATGGTATTTCTGTTGCTCGGCCTTCAGGTGCCGGCTCTGGTGCATCGTGGCGCGCTGCTTAACGCCGCGATGGGCACCGCCCCATGGCATCTGCCGCTCATCATTTTGGGTGTGACGGGGACGCTCATTCTTCTGCGCCTGGTCTGGATTCTGATCTCGCTGGCGATCACGCTTGTCTCGACAACAATCAGGCATCGCGCAATCGCTTTGCCATCGCCCCGTCTCGTCGCCGCAATGGCGGTCGCGGGGGTACGCGGCGCGGTAACCCTCGCCGCGGTACTGTCCTTGGCGGCGGGTTTTCCTCAGCGCGATCTCCTCGTCACGGTGGCGGCCGGTGTCATCGTCTGTTCGCTTGTCATCGCCTCGATCGGCTTGCCATGGCTATTGTCGGGGACCGTCTCGGCGACCCTGGATCCGGTTCAGGCGGAAGTTGAGCATGCCAGAATTATGATCTTGCGAGCCGCCTCTCGGAAGCTCGAAGAAGAGCTCAGGGCGTCGGCGGCCCACGGGGGATCGGAGGAAGACCGCAAGGAGGTCATCACGCGCATCCTCGCCGACATCCAGAGCCGGATCCAGCAGCAAATGTTGACGGCCAGTTCGGGCGACGGCGACCTGGAGGAGGAAGAGCGACGCAATGCGCAGAAAGCGGTGCGCCAACGTCGCCTCGAATTGGCGCTCTGGCTGCGGGTCCTCCGCGTGGAGCGAGAAGAGCTTGCAAAGATGACTAAATCACTGGAAATCAACAATGAGGCTGAGCGTCGGCTCACCAACGAATTGGATCGCTTTGAAACGGTTCTACTAGGAATGGCAGAGTCTCTCCCTGCCGCGCCGGCACGCGTGGAACCCAATGACGCTGCAGCATAGCCAGCGGTGGCGCGCCTGCGGTATCCGAGACCTGGTGCCGACGAAGGGTCATCGCGCCTCGGCATAGAGCGACAGAGCAAGAGCACCGTACGCCGCGTCCATGATGGTTCCGATGCAGTGTCGCGCGGCACCGTGACGCTGTCATTATATTTGCCGTAGAACTGGATATGGCCGAAGCATTGTCAGGCTTGCTCGGCGGCTTTGTTCCGGTGGCTGATTCGCCTCACGCCGCGGGCAGCGGCGATGAGATCAGGCCACCAGGGTCCGATCACTGAAGCGCCACACGGGACTGGCAAGCGCGCTTTCAAGGTGACTGGAGACATCGCTCGATAGCCATCCTCTGTGTCATCACCGGGCAGGCGAGCCCGCATGTGAGGGAGCGGCCCGGTGACCCATGACTTGCACTTGGAAATACTGCAAATTGTGGGTGGCGAAGCCTGGCCATACACGAAACACGAGACACGCCATTCCGAGCGGCATGAGAGTTCGCTGACGTCGGCCCGGGCGCCAGGCTCCCGCATTTTGTCTGACAGGGGTAGGACACATGAATAGCGGGCACCAGTGGCGCGGACCGGCGGATTTTGTCGCCGTCGGCCAGTGCAGCCTTTGGTCGGAATTTCCCTGCTTGGGCGGATCGCACCATTGGGCCGGCCGTGTCCATCGGAACCAGCCAGATGTAACGAAATGGTTCGACGGTCCGGGGCGTGCGAAGGGAACTTGCGAATTTTCAAAGCCGGTCGGTCGGCTGATGTCCAAAACGGGACGCCCGAGACGGCGATGTTCGGCGGGATATCAGCATCTTTCCATGGCAGGTCTCCTCGCCGGAACGGGGACCATCCAAGATGGCAGACAAAGCCGCCGGGTGGGACAAGAGCACGGAGGGGGCCGAACTCGATACCGTTACCGACGCGCTGAGCGTGGTCCTGTCGAACGGCATGTGCCCCCTCCGGTGCGATACTACGATTGGTGATGGCCCTATCCCGTCACCACGCTCGGGCGGAGCCCGTCGGAAGCCTCCTCGAGGTCAGTCCCGCTGATCGGGCTGGTCACGCCAAACAGGTAGATTAACGCGCCGGTCGCCGCCATGCCCGCGCCGATGAAGAGCGCGATGACGAACGAGCCCGTTACGTCCACCACGAAACCCGTGACGACCGGGGAACATGCGCCCCCAAGGTAGCCGCCGAAGTTCTGGATGCTGCCCAGAGACGCGACGTAGTTCGGTGGGGCCGCAGCGGTCACGAGGCCCCAGATCGTCGCGCTCGCGCAGTTGCTGAACAGGACTGCGATCGACACCAGAGTGATAGCCAGGGTCGTAGACTGGGCGAAGGCGGCGCCGACCGTTAGCAGGGCGGTTCCGGTGAGCCCGACGATAATAGGAACCTTGCGGCTGATGACCGGGGAATATCCGGTCGCGGCGAGGCGGTCTGACACGTAACCGCCTGCAAGAGCCCCGAAGATTCCGCACAGCGGCGGGATGGAGGCGAAGATGCCTGTCCTTGCGACGCTGATATGGTGCTGGATCTCCAAAAAGCCCGGCAACCACGCATAGTACACCCAGAACAGGTAACCGGAGCCGAAATTGCCTACCAGCATCCCCCATGTCGTCCTGCAGCGGAACAGACGAAGCCACTGCTTCAATGTCACCTTCGATGTGCTCGCCGTATCGCCTGAGCGGATGTAGGCGACATCGTCCGCCGTCGCGTACCGTTCCGGGTCCCGGTAGACCAGGAACCAGATGGCCGCGGCTACCAGCCCGACGACGCCGAGGGTCACGAACATCACCCTCCATCCAAACGCCAGCATAAGCGCCGTCAGGATCGGCGGCGCGAGGGCCGTTCCTACACTCGGTGCCGCCGACGTTGCTGCAGCCATGGGAAGACCCCGCCGGCTGACGTGGAACCAGTTGCTGATTACCCGGGCGGCAGTCGGGAATTGAGGCGCCTCTCCTATACCCAGACCTATGCGCGCCCAGTAGAATTGGGAAAAACTCGATACGAAGCCCGTGACGCCCTGCGCAACGGACCAGATCGCCAGACCGACCCCGAGGAGCGTGCGCGGCCCCACACGGTCGACGGACACTCCTGCCGGCAATTGCGAAAAGGCATAACTGAGCAGGAAGGCCGAAAGCAACACGCCCATCTGTGTCGCGCTGAGGCCCATCTCCTGTCGGACCTCGACATTGGCGATCGACAGCGCCGCGCGGTCGAGATAGTTGATAATTGCACTGACAATCAGCATCACAAGCGCCAGCCACTGCATCCGGAGCATCGCCCGCGATCCTATGAATCCAGTCATCTCGTCACGTCCTCGATTCGTTTTTAATTGTGATGGAGCATGAGGGTCCATTCGGATCGTCGCGTCAACATCTCGGGCCGACAGTGCAGCAGCGCTTTGCACGGGACCCTGCTGCAGTCGACGACAGTTGCCGCGAGGATGACCCGATGACCACGGCCACCGCCTTCCACGTCGGTTCTAACGGCGACGGCGGGCACCTGCTCCAAAGTGATCAGACGGATCCATTGCAGGCCCAGCACGAATCAACCTTGTGTTCGGCGGAAGCGTGATCGAGGGGTCAGAACCGCATTTTGTAAACCGCGACGGTTCCAGGCCCCCTGAACCGCGGCATTGCAGCAACTCCTTGCAAAATCCGGACGGTCCAGTCCGATCTCGCGGCCTCTCAATCGTCGGGTATGCTCGTGGCGCGGACCGAGCGAGTGAATAAATCGCGCTTGATGAGAACTAACAAGTCATATCAGTTGTTATGCCGTATCTATCAGTCCCTGCCGGGCAGACGGGAGCGGACGGCGCGAGGTATTGCCCGTTCTTGCTGACGAATTCCTGCTCGTGTCCTGGCTCGAAAGTTCGTCGCGCCAAGGATCAACGCCTAGCGAACGTTCAAATCGACAAGAAACCAGCAAAGCATTGACTTAGAACGTGACTTGTGGCTCCAACTTCGCTTTGGCGCGGACCCACGGCATGACGGACTTCAGAACCACCACACCAGGCTGTGAACCCTCATGCACAGGCACGGCAGGGAGCTAGACGTCCCACGCAACCTTCGCTACTGGTCGGTAGGAATGCAGACGATGGTGCAGGGAGAACGCACGCCATGAGGTTCGGCCTGATCTATGAACTACAGCTGCCACGTCCGTGGAGAGAGGATTCCGAGCATCAGCTGGTTCAGGATGCGCTGGCCGAGGTGGAGGTGGCCGACCGGCTCGGTTTTGACTACGTCTGGGCAAACGAGCACCACTTCCTGGAGGAATATTCACATAACTCCGCCCCCGAGGTGTTTTTGGCCGCCGCCGCGGGTCGCACGCGGCAAATCCATATCGGCCACGCCGTCGTGCTGTCGCCGCCCGGCTACAATCCGCCGGCACGGGTCGCTGAACGCATTGCAATGCTTGACCTCGTTTCTTCCGGCCGCGCCGAATGGGGCACCGGGTCATCGGCTTCACGGGCGGAGCTTGAAGGCTTCAACATCGATCCGGCGCTGAAGAAGCTGATGTGGGCCGAAGCGACGGAGCAGAGCGCCAACATGATGGCGATGACGCCCTATCCCGGCTTCCAGGGCACGTTCTTCTCGATGCCGGCGCGCAATGTCATCCCGAAGTCGCTGCAGAAGCCGCATCCGCCGATCTGGCTGGCATGCTCGAATCGCGAGACGATCCATGTTGCTGCCCGTAATGGCGTCGGAGCGCTCGCCTTCGCCTTCGTCGATCCCGTCGAGGCGGCGAAGTGGGCTGGCGAATACTATGAGATCATCAAGTCTGATGAATGCGTGCCGATCGGGCATTCGGTGAATGCCAACATCGCGATGGCCACTGGGTTTTCGGTGCATCATGACGAGGCGGAGGCGATCCGGCGCGGTGGTGAGGGCTTCCAGTTCTTCGGCTTCGCACTTGGCCACCACTATGTCTACGGCGAGCACACCCCCGGCGTGACAAACGTGTGGGAGCGGTTCGAGCGTGGGCGCGACGCGATGCCCCCCGCGATCGGTAACGGCATCGGCACGCCCGCGCAACTCATTGACCGGCTGAAGCAATACCAGGACGCCGGCGTCGATCAGGTGATCTTCGTTCAGCAGGCCGGGCGGAACACGCATTCGGACATCGTCGCCTCGCTCGAGCTTTTCGCGGCTGAGGTGATGCCGGTGATGAAGGCCGATCAGGCCGCACGCGACGCGCGAAAACAGGCGGAACTGGCACCGTACATCGAAGCTGCGCTGCGGCGGAAGCAGTGGATGCAGCCGCTCGCGCCGGACGCTATTCCGCCGATCCCGGCCTATGGCCGTTCGGTTGTGGCGACCGATGGCACCCCGAATGCCATCGCAGCCCGGCGCGGCGGCGGTATCAACATCCCGAGCGAGGATCCGTCCGAGCGACTGCGGGCGGTCGGCGACGATTAGAATTTCTTCGGGCCGACGGCATGGCCTGAAGACGTTCCGTCTGCCTGTTTGATCGCATGAACGACACGCTTTGAAGGATCTGTCCGGCGGGAGCCCTCATTACGTAATGCGGACGGCGGTGGCTTCCGCCTCTTGCTCGCTGGATTGAACTGAGCACTCTCGGACGCTCGGGGCCATCATGGCTTCCCCTTCATTTCGAGCATGATTGGCAACGCCGTCCGGGCCGGGGTCTCGCTCGCCGAAGTCCCGCGAAAGGCACAAATCAACGGTGGCGCCGCCAAAGAGGTGTTCTACGGCGTCGATCCTGCTCAAGATGTCACGCACAACGGTGCCCGTTGCGGGTTCAGGTATACCGAGACCTGCGTCCGCAGCGTATCGATCGTTGATGCGATGAACCGGCCAATAGGCTGTGCTGCGAGATGAACGGCGCGGCCTTGCCCGCGCGCGATGGTTTTACTGTGACGCGCGTGATGGTTTCCAGTGCGACTGATGGCGCCTGGATGCTTCGGCATCGCCAGCGTCAAATGGCTGAGCCGGCTCAAGGTGCGTGACGCGCGCTTTATGGGCCGGCAATACGTCACGATACGCAAACAACCTGAGGATGGTCAAGCGGACATGACCGCCACGCCGGTGGCTCGGACGTTACCAAAGCTTACCCGGGGGTCCGCGTCCAGCGCAGCGTTTCGGTGGCAGTAATCGTGTTGCTTCTGCTTTGTGACATGGCCGGGCGTGGGTCCCGCCAATCACGAATTGCCGGATTGAGAAGTGCAGGTCATGCATCACCGGGCCGGAGCCCGATGATGACACAGGAGCAGGACCGGCGCACCACCTCATAGCCCGATAGTCGGTCTGTTACGGCCACTACCCCCCGAACATCCCCCGCAACCTCGGCGCCACATCCCGTGCGAACCGTTCCAGGCTCGGTGCCATCTGCTCGGGGCGCATCCCGGGCGGCACGCCCCAGGTGACGATGTCGGTCAACCCGTATTCGCGGATGAACGCCGCCAGTTCCGCCACGCACTGGTCGACATTGCCCACCACCCAGGTCTGCGGGATGCGGGCCTCCTCGGTGATGCCCGCCACGCCGCCATGCCCGCCGGCAGCCTCGCGGAACTGGCTGTACACCGCCATCCGCCGGCGCTCGCCATCGCGCACCGCGGGCCAGTCCCGCTCGCGGTCGTCGGTCACCAGGCACGACTTGATGATGCCGACGCGGTAGTCGTTCGGGTCTCGTCCGGCCTCGGTCAGCGTCTTCCGCCACACGTCCAGTCCGCCGGTGCGCGGCCCCTGCGGCAGCAGGTTCGTCCCAAATCGGGCCGCCCGCGCCGCGCCGGCCGGCGCCATCGCCGCCACCCATAACGGCGGCCCGCCCGCCTGCACGAAGCCCGGCGTTATCTTCACGTCCTCGATCTGATAGCGTTTCCCCGAAAAACTGAATTTTTCGCCGGTGAAGGCCCGCGTCAGAACCTCCAGCCCCTCGTCGGTCAGCGACACCCGCCGCGATACCGGCAAGCCGAACCCGCGGAACTCGTGCGGCGCATAGCCCATGCCGACGCCAAGCTCCACCCGCCCGCCGCTCAGGTTGTCGAGCACCGCCAGGTCCTCGGCCAGCCGGATCGGGTGGTTGAACGGCAGCAGACAGACGTCGCAGGAAAACCGCACATGCCGGGTGCGTGCCGCCATCGCCGAGGCGACCGGGATCCACGACGGCAGATAGCCGTCCTCGACGAAATGATGTTCGGTGAACCACACCAGATCGAGGCCCAGCCCATCCAGCCAGGTGACCTGGTCCATGATCGCCGCATAGAGGTCCTGCGTCCGCATGCCGGACTCCGCCGGATTGCGGAAATCGTAGACCACGCCGACGCGCAGCTTATTGGTCATGGCGTTTCACTCCCCGATTGATTGCGAAGAGTCTGTCAGGCTGCCGCGCCGGCGGCAACCGCGGCATCCGATGCAGCGGCGCCGAGGCACCCTGACCGCGCGCAGGCGCCGAGGCCGCCATGCAATATTGATCCCGCAGCACGCCAGCCGCCTGTCACCACCCGCCTGGCACCGCCCCCGGTCACCGCCCCCCGGTCACCGCCCCGGTCACCGCCCCTGGTCACCGCCCCCCTGTCACTGCTCCTCTGTGACCGCGCTCCGGTCGCCGCCCGCTGTGACTGCCTCCCTGTCGCTGCCCTCCCTGTCGCTGCTCCTCTTTCACCGCGCCCCCGCCGCTGCCCCCCTTGGCATGCGGGGCGGGACGCCGCCTGACATCACCTCCCCGAATGGCCCCGGTTGCCACCCGCGTGGCATCTGCCTGGCACGACCCGTTGACACCCCGGCGTGGCGCGCGCCTGGCACCTCGGCCTGGCACGCCCTCCCTGTCACCATCCCCTCACACGACGCGCCTTGCGCCGTCCCGCCGCCTCGCTATCCTCACGCTCAACAAAGCCAAACGTCGAGGGAACGCCATGTCCATGAGTCGCCGCACGCTCGTCCGTGCCTCCGCCGCCGCGCTGGCCCTGCCAGCAATCGCCCGCCACGCTCGGGCGGCGGAATCGATCCGCGTCGGCTGGCTCGCGACCTTCACCGGACCGCTGTCGTCCCCCACCATCGGCTTCGACCGCGGCGTGAAATACGCGGTCGACCAGATCAACGCGCAGGGCGGGGTGAACGGGCGCCTGATCGAGGTGGTCAGCCGCGACACCCAGGGCGATCCCACCAAGGCGGTCAACGCCACCCAGGACGTGATCAGCCGCCAGAAGGTGCACGCCATCTTCGGCCCCGCCAATTCGGGCGAGTTGCTGGCGACGACCCCGATCATGGCGCGGGCCAAGATGCCCAGCCTGGTGCCGGGCGTCGTCAACAGCCTGATCGATCCGGTGAAGTATCCAAACGCCTTCCGCGTCACCCCGTCCAACATCCAGTGGGACGGCGCGGTGCGCAACTATTGCAAGAATATCATGAAAGTGAAGAAGGTCGCGATCACCGCCGACGCCACCGGATACGGCACCTCGGCGCACGACGACTCGATGATCAGCTTCAAGAAGGACGGTTTCGACATCGTCTATGACGGCGTCATCGATCCCGCCCAGCCCGACCTCACCCCTGACCTGCTGCGCGCGAAGAACGCCGGCGCCGAGGTCATCATCTCCTGGACGGTTTCCGCCGGTGCGGCGGCGCGCATGATGAACGCCCGCGGCGCGCTGAACTGGGACGTCGACATCGTCGGCCACCCGGCGCTGGGCACCGGTGAGATCGGCAAGCTCGTCAACAAACCGGAATACTGGAGCAAGGTCTACCAAATCGGCTATCGCAACTGCAGCTACGACGCGGCCGGCAAGCTGCCCAAGGCGAACCAGGATTTCGTCGACAGCGTGAAGGGAAAAATCCCGCTGGCCGACACCTCGCTGTGGTGGGTCTGCTCCGGGGTCGACGCGATTCGGCTGATCGCCGAGGCGGTGAACAAGACCGGATCGTCCGATTCAGACAAGATCATCGGCTACTGGAATACGCTGCACCTGTGGCCCGGACTGTATGGCCACTACTCGTTCACGCCACAGGAGCATAACGGCTTCCTCGACAGCGACGTGGTGATGTCGAAAGCCAACAGCCAGCGCGACGGCGCGTTCGACCTGGCCCCCGGCTACGCGTAGATGCTCGCGGCGATCCTGGCGGCCGGCCTCGCGGTCGGCGCCGTCTATGCGCTGATCGGCATCACCTACAACATCATGTTCACGGCGTCGCGGGTCATGAGCTTCACCTCCGGCCAGCTTGGCATGGCGGGCGGCGTGCTGGGGGCGTTGTTCATCAACCGGTTGGGCCTGCCGATCCTGCCCGGCTTCGTCCTCGCCCTGGCCGGCTGTGCCCTGATCGGTGTGGCGACCGAAATCATCGCCGTGCGGCCGGTGCTCAAGGCGCTGGACCAACATCTGTATGTGCTGTCGACCCTCGGCTTCGCGCTGATGATCCAGACCTTCACCGCGATCGAGTGGAGCACGGAGCCGCAGCCGTTTCCGCGGCTGCTGGGGATCGGCGCCGGCGGCCCCTGGGACGAAAAGTTCTGGCTTCCCGTGGTCGCCTGCGCTGCCGCGGTTGTCGGCCTGGAACTGCTGTATCGGCGCACCTTGATCGGCCATGCCTTCCTCGCGATCGCCGAGGACAATTTCGCC
This sequence comes from Rhodopila sp., assembly GCA_036398735.1. GTDB lineage: Bacteria > Pseudomonadota > Alphaproteobacteria > Acetobacterales > Acetobacteraceae > Rhodopila. Next base: position 19,199 of record DASWON010000314.1, on the reverse strand, counting down.
GCTCGCGCCCTCGGGCTGCCGGAGCGCAACCTGCGCATGGCGAGTTTTGCGCTCGCCGGCGTAATCGGCGGGCTGGCCGGTTTCGCCGGCGGCGAACTGCTGCTGGCGTTCTTCGCCAATGGCGCCGCCCTGAACTTCCTGGGTTTCGTCCCCGTCGCACTCGGTGGCCTGGGCAACAACCGCGGCGCCGTGATCGGCGGGCTGGCGCTGGGCGTCTTTCAGCAGGCGGCTAACTTCCTGATGGGCGGCGTGGTGGCCGGCGTGGCGGTGTTCGCGGTGTTCATCATCGTGCTGCTGGTGGCACCCCAGGGCCTGTTCGGCGCCCCAACCGCCAGGCGGGTGTGATGCGATCGCTGTTGCCCTACGTCGTGATCTTCGCCGGCGCGCTGCTGCTGCCGCTGTTCGCCAACGACTACTGGGCGGTGATCGGCGCCCGCGCGGCGGTGTACTGGGTCCTGGTCGCCGGCCTGAACCTCGTGGTCGGATACGGCGGCCAACTGGCGATCGGCTGGGTCGCGCTGCTGACGCTGGGGTCCTACACCGCCTCGATCCTCGTGGCCCGCTTCGACCTGAGCCCGTTCGTGGCGTACGCGGCTGGCGGCGTGGTCGGCGCGCTCGCCGGGGTCGTCGTCGGCCTGCCGGCGCTGCGCCTGCGCACCTTTTACTTCGCGATGACGACGCTGGGCTTCGCCACCATCGTCACCCAGGTCGCGCTGGCGTGGCAGAGCGTCACCGGCGGCGGCATCGGCCTCGCCGGCCCCGCTTTACCGGCGCCGTTCGACAGCGCCTGGGGCTTCTATCTGCTGTGTCTCGGCTGCGCCGCCGCCGTGACCTGGATGACCGCCAACATCGCCTCCAGCCGCTACGGCCGTTCGCTGGTCGCCATCCGCGACGCCGAGGTCGCGGCCGAGGCGACTGGGATCTCCAAGGCGCGGCTGCTGACCATCGTCTTCCTGTTCTCCGGCTTCACGGCCGGCGTCGCGGGCGGCCTGTTCGCCACCTTGCAGTCCTACATCACCCCCGAGGCATTCAGCTTCGACCTCTCGGTCACCTTCTTCATCGCCATCCTGGTGGGCGGCCGCGGTTCCATCCTCGGGCCGCTGATCGGCAACGTGCTGCTGACCCTGCTGCCGGAGTTCGCCGCTCCGCTGGTCGCCTGGTCCACCTTCCTCTATGCCGCGCTGCTGCTGGGGATCGTGCTGCTGATGCCGGGCGGCATCGCGGCGCTGCTCGATTTCCGCAACCGCAAGCCGTTGGAGAGCAATCGCGCGATCGTCCCCCAGGCGGAGCAGATCGCCGCGTTGCTGCAGCACGGTCCGGTGCGCGAGGATATCGTGCTGCGCAACGTCGTGCTGGCGTTCGGCGGCGTGCGCGCGATCGACGGCCTCGACATGACGATCCGAGCCGGGGCGGTGCACGGTCTGATCGGCCCAAACGGTTCCGGCAAGACGACCACGCTGAATGTCATCTCCGGCTACTACACGCCGCAGCAGGGGGAGGCGTTCCTCGGCACGCGCGTCCTGCCGCATGGCGCGCCGCAGACCCGGTCCGCGCTCGGCATCGCCCGCACGTTCCAGACGCCGCGGGTGATCGGCGAGGCATCGGTCCTGCAGAACGTCATGATCGGTGCCTCGATCGACGGCCGCGCCAGCTTCATGGAAGCCGCGCTGACGCTGCCGCGCCACCGCTCGGATGAGCGACGTGTGACGGCGCGGGCGATGCAGGCGCTCGCGGTGGTTGGGCTGGCCTCGCTTGCCGCGGTGCGCGCCGATCGCCTGCAGCACAGCGAACTGCGGTTCGTCGAGATCGCCCGCGCGCTGACCGGCCACCCCGCGTTCCTGCTGCTGGACGAACCCGCCGCCGGGCTGTCCAGCGAGGAGATCAGGCGGCTCGGCGTCCTGATCAAAGCCGTCGCGAGGGCCGGCACCGGCGTGCTTCTGGTCGAACACCACGCCGACCTGATCTTCGACATCTGCGACGAGGTGACGGTGCTGAACCTCGGCCGGGAACTGGCCGCCGGGACCCCGGCTGAAATCCGCTCCCACAAGGAGGTTGTCAGTGCCTACCTTGGCGCCTGAATCGCTGCTTGCCGTATCCGGCCTGACCGCCGGATACGGCAAGATCACCGTGCTGCATGGCGTCGACCTCAGCATCCAGGCCGGTGAGATCGTGGCTCTCCTGGGTCCCAACGGGGCCGGCAAGACGACGCTGCTGCGCGCCGTCTCAGGCCTGCTGCCGTGGTCGGGGGAGGCGAGCTTCGCTGGCCGGAGCCTGAGCGGGCTGTCCCCGCGGGAGGCCGCGCAGCGCGGTCTGGTGCACGTCATCGAGGGCCATCGTGTCTTCACCCAATTGTCGGTGACCGACAACCTGCTGCTGGCCGGCTACGATCTGCCGCGCGCGGACCGGTTGGCACGGGTCGACGAGGCACTGGCCCACTTCCCCGAGATTGCCGCCAAGCGCGCCGACCGAGCGGGTGCGCTGTCGGGCGGGCAGCAGCAGATGCTCGCCGTGGCGCAGGGGTTGGTGCGCCGGCCACGGCTGCTGATGCTGGATGAGCCGTCGGCCGGGCTTTCTCCCGTCCTGGTGGATCGCGTGCTGGCAGTGGCTGCGACGCTGCGCCGCAACGGAACTGCCGTTCTGCTCGTTGAGCAACTGGTCGAAAAGGCCTTGCGGCTCGCGGACCGGGTCTACGCGATGGCCCAGGGCAGGGTGGTGATGCAGGCCGCGACGAGCGAGCTCGATCTACCGCACCGGCTGGAGCGGGCGTATTTCGGTCAGGATGCGACGCTGCCGCTCGACAGCTGACGCTTGGGGTCCGCGACGCCTGGGGCCCGACGACGCCCGGGGTCCGCGACGCCCGGTCGATCGGCGTCGGGTTCCGCTGACGACCCCGTCGTTCGGCCCTGCCGCGGCACGCGCGTAGCGTACAGCAGGCGGGCGATGAACAGCGATCCAGGGCCGGTGAGGTGCCCGTAGTCGGACAGTAGCCGCAGCGGGTGAATGCCGGCGGTTCTCCCCCGATTACAGGCCAAGGGCGCCGCCTCGGCCCCGCGACAAACCGGACGCTTCGGGGCGTCTGCTCGCAGGGATGGTCAAACCGCGGCGTGACGATCCCGGCTCCGGGAGGCCGATCGCGCCCCTTGAGGTTTGGCCGCGCCTGGTTTCGGGAACCCGGAGGCCCGGGCGGCAAGGGCGCCCGCTGTCACGATCGCAGGGTGGGCTGCGCGTCGACACCAGGCCGCGCGAGCTCGCTCAACTATCGAGGATGATCCAAGAGGCTCTTCGAGACCGCGATGCCGCCGCCGTGGGAATCGCCTGGGTGGCGGCGATGACACCGCAACGGATTGCCGACGACGCGCCGCTGGATCGCCGGCGCCATGACAGTTTGGCCGACAGCAAGGATTGTACTTACACCATTACGAACCGATCGATCGGCGTGGCGGGTTCGCTGCAGCGCCAACTCGGTGTCCGGATGCGTTTGACCCGGATCAATCCTGCTGGTTTACTCGCCAATACCCGCATGGGGCTCACCTAATCGTCATGACAGGCTGGTAAATCGCGTGCTGACGCAATTCCAACGGTCGATCCTTGAGAAGATCGCGGGAGACGAGGCCGTCGAAACCACGACGGATCGGATATGTCGGCAGGCGGAGAGCGCCGCCAGCGGCGTCCTCTGCTCAATCGTCACGGTGGACCGCGCCGGACAGTTGCATCCGCTGGCCGGTCCCAGCCTGCCGCGGCAATATTCCGCGGCATTGGACGGAATACCGATCGGACCGAACGTCGGCTCCTGTGGTTCGGCAGCCTTTTTGCGCAAGCCGGTGACCGTCACGGACATCTTCACCGACCATCGCTGGGCGCCCTACAAGGCCTTGGCCCTACCGCTTGGCGTGAGAGCCTGCTGGTCCAGTCCGATTCTCGGGGGTGACGGGCGTGCGATCGGTGCTTTCGGCTTCTACTACCGAGACAGCCGCGGACCGAGCCCGGAGGACGAGCGGATCGTCGCCGAATGCACGGAACTGTCGGCTGTCCTGATCGATCGCCGGGAGATCCGGGCAGCGAATTACCAACTCGCCAACATCGATCTGCTCAGCGGGCTCGGCAATCGGGCCAGCTTTGAACGGGCCCTCGCCGAGGCTTCCCGCGGGTCTGGAAAGCTCGGGCTGCTCCTCGTCGACATCGACCACCTCAAATACGTCAACGACGATTTCGGCTGCGCGACGGGGGACCTGCTGATCCGTGAGGTCGGTCGGCGTCTCGGCGGCAAGGTCTGGCCAGCGCGAGCCTTCCGGATCGGCGGCGGCGAATTCGCGGTGCTGCTCGGCGAGCAGGATGCGGGACGCGCCATAGCAAGCATCGCCGCCCAGATTCTGACGGCCATGCGAGGGGTCGCGTGGTGCGGAGGGCATCTGCTCGCGCCGGCCATTACCTGCGGCGGCGCGACCGTGCCTGCCTTCCACCCCCGCGATCCCGATATGCTCCGGCGGCAGGCAGGCCTGGCGCTCCGTCACGCGAAGGAGAACACGCGGGGCGGCTTCGTTGTTTTTTCGGAACACCTTGCGGCCGCCAGCATCCGCCGCTCCCAGGTGCTGCAGACCGCCACGCGGGCGCTGGCCGAGCATCGGGTGGAAGCGCACTATCAACCGATCGTCCGACTGGACACACGCGAAATCATCGGGCTCGAGGCTCTGTACCGGGTCCGGACGTCGCCGGATCGCATCGTATCCGCCGGCAAGCTTGCGGCAGCGATGAACGCCTCGTCCACCGCGACCCTCGTCACCGATCGCATGCTCGCCCTGGTTGCCCGCGACATCCGCCAGTGGCTCGACCAAGGCATCCTGCTGCAGCATGTCTCCGTGAACGTCTCCATGGCAGACTTCCGGAGCGGCGATCTGTGCCAGCGGATCATGGCCGCGTTTTCGCGCCACAACGTGCCGCTTCGCCACCTCATCCTGGAGGTGACGGAGACCGTCCACCTTGACGATGCAGATCGCGAGGTCGTTGGCGCGCTCGAACGATTACGTGCGGATGGCGTGCTCGTCGCGCTCGATGATTTCGGCACCGGCTATGCGTCGCTGACGCATCTGCTTAGCTTTCCGGTGGACATCATCAAGACCGACAAGAGTCTGATTGACCGGATCGCACCCGGAGACGCCGGCGAAGTGATTATCAAGGCACTGCTGGAGATGGCGCGGGGCCTCGGCATCCGGATCCTGGTGGAGGGGGTGGAGACCGGCGCGCAAGCCGCGCAGCTGGAACGCCTGGGCTGCAAGCTCGCGCAGGGTTTTTTCTTCGGCAGCCCGGCACCCCCCGGCGCGATCACCGAGATGCTGATGCAGCCCGGTGCCGGGCTGTCCCTCTGGATGCCGTAACGCCGCCCCCGGAAAGGCGGGCCGACAGCTGGCCGGCATGCGGCAGTCCTGCGATTTCGGGACATTGTCCGGCTGCACGCAGTCGGCGCCAGCCAGCCTGGGGTGCTGGGCGCACGCAATGCCCGAAGTAAACGGAACGCCGCGCCGCCTCCGCCCCCGGTGCGGCGGAACCAGGCGTCTCCGGTTGACTTGATCCCTTACGGAAGAGGGGAGGCAGTCCTTACCCGGCAGGCGCAATCAGGCGGAAATGTCTCGGTCGGTGACGGACCGCCCGGTGCCTGCTGCCCGCGGTCCGGGACGGCGGCCCGGTCCCGCAGCATCCGGCTGCGCTGTGTCCGAGGGCATGGCCTCGACCCGGCGGCATCGCGACACGGATGGCTGGACGGCGACGCCGCACCCCAAGCCCGGGCCGTCCCGCCGAATGGACGCCGCCGGCAACCGCGCCTATCCTCCGGCCAACCGTGAGAGGAAGCCCATCCATGCCCGAATCCCCCGTCGTCCGGCTGGAAAAAGACGGCGACATCGGCGTCATCATCGTCAACTACCCGCCGGTCAACGCGCTTGGCCCGGGCGTGTCCGAGGGCATCGTCGCGTCGCTGAACGCCGCCATCGCGGACCCGGCGATCAAGGCCATGGTGCTGATGGGGGACGGCCGCAGCTTCATCGCCGGCGCCGACATCCGCGGCTTCGGCACCGGCCGCAAGCGTCCCCCGATCGGGGAGCGCACATACGACGTGCTCGACGCCAGCCCCAAGCCGGTGGTCGCCGCGATCCATGGCTACGCACTTGGCGGCGGGCTGGAGAACGCCATGGCGTGCCATTACCGCATCGCCGTGCCATCGGCGAAGGTCGGGCTGCCGGAGGTGCTGATCGGCATCCTGCCCGGCGGAGGCGGCACGCAGCGGCTGCCGCGTCTGGTCGGCGCCAAGACCGCGCTGGAGATGATCACCTCCGGCCGCCATGTCCCCGCCCCGGAAGCCGCCAGGCTCGGGATCATCGACGAGGTGCTGCCGGAGGGCGCCAATCTTCGCGACTCGGCCGTCGCCTACGCACGGAAGATCGCCGACGTCCGCCCGCTGCCGCGGGTGCGCGACAGGACGGTCACCGCCGAACCCGGCGTCTTCGACGCGATCCGCAAGTCGATCGCGCGCAAGGCCCGCAACCAGAAGGCGCCGTACAACTGCATCGCTGCCGTGGAAGCCGCCTGCACGCTGCCATTCGACGATGGTATCCGCCGCGAAGCCGAATTGTTCGCCGAACTGGAGAATGCCGACGAGGCGAAGGCTCTGCGCTACGCCTTCTTCGCCGAACGTGAGGTTGCGAAACTGCCCGACCTGCCGACCAACGTCACCCCGTACGAGTTCAGCGCGCCGGCGGTGATCGGGGCCGGCACCATGGGCGGCGGCATCGCCATGTCGTTCGCGGATTTCGGCTACGACGTGAAGATCATGGACGCGAGCCCCGAGGCGCTGGATCGCGGCATGGAGCGCATCCGCAACAACTACGCGACCTCGGTCAAGCGCGGCAGCCTGGCGGAGGACGAGATGCAGCGGCGTCTCGCGCATATCCATCCGGTCCCCGGCTACGACGACATCAAGGACTGCGACGTGGTCGTGGAGGCGGTGTTCGAGCGGATGGACGTCAAGAAGCCGGTGTTCGCCAAGCTGGACGCGGTGATGAAGCCGGGCGCTTTCCTGTTCTCGAACACTTCGGCGCTCGACATGGACGAACTGGCCGCTGAGACGAAGCGCCCCGAATACGTGGCCGGGACGCATTTCTTCTCGCCCGCCAACGTGATGAAGCTGCTGGAGGTCGTGCGTCCGTCCAAGGCCTCGCCGGAGACGCTGCTGACCGCGATGGCGATGGGGCGCAAGATCGGCAAGATCTCGGCCATGGCGGGCAACACCGATGGTTTCGTGGCCAACCGCTCGCGCGCGCCGTTCAATTCCGAGATGGTCATCCTGCTGGAGGAGGGCTGTCTGCCGGAGCAGGTCGACAAGGTGATGGTCGACTTCGGCTATCCGATGGGTCCGTTCGCGGTGGGCGATCTCGCCGGCCTGGATATCGGCGCCGAGGGCCGCAAGCGCCGCGCGGCGGCCAACCCGAACTATCGCAAGCTGCCGATCGCCGACAAACTGGTGGAGATGGGCCGCTACGGCCAGAAAACCGGCGCCGGCTGGTATCGTTACGAAAAAGGTGACCGCACGCCGCACCCCGATCCCGAGGTTGCCGCGATCATCAAGTCCGTCGCGGCGGAGATGGGCGTGCCGCAGAAGGCCTTCTCGGATACCGAGATCCTGCAGCGTCTGCTGTTCTCCTCGGTCAACGAAGCCTGCCGTATCCTGGAGGAGGGCAAGGCCTACCGAGCCAGCGACGTCGACGTGATGTGGCTGCACGGGTTCGGCTTCCCGCGCTATCGCGGCGGTCTGATGTACTGGGCCGACGGGATCGGCGTGCGCAACGTCTACAACCAGATCGCCGCCTGGCATCAGCAGTATGGGGAGCGTTGGGCGCCGTCGAAGCTGCTGCGCGACCTCGCCGAGACCGGCACGCCGTTCCGCGAGGCCAAGCCGGCGCCGTTCGCTTGAGCGGCGTATTCCGTCCACGCCGCTGCCGACCGGGTCAAGGCGCCCGACCGTGATCTACCTGCCGAACGGCAGTCACGATCGGCTGGCCCTGGAACCACGGCCGGTCGGCTGACCTCGCGATTGGGCCGCTGCCGTGACCGCCCTCGACGCGGTCGCCGTGGCGCTGCGCGGATGATCCGAAAGGCGGACATCCGTCGGCGCGGTTCCTGATCCTCCTTCGACACGGGTGAATGGCATTCCGAACCGACATTGACACAGGTTCTTGTTCCGGCAGCCTTGCTCCGGGTGCTGCTCTCCGGCCCCGACCGATATCGCCGGCGGCAGTCCAGGATCCTGCGAAAGGCCGTGGGGCACTTGCCGCCGGTGGGCATCCCGATGCTGTTGATCGGATCGGGGGTGCATCTGAACAGTGTGGAAACCAGGGCCGAACCTGGTACCGGCGCGGATTTTCTCCGCGGACAGTCAAGGCGGCTTGGTTGCGACGACAGTGCCGCCGTGCTGTTATCTCCGATATGTTCAGCGGCATATAGCGCGCTCGGGAGGCTGCCCGCGCGATCGAGGACCTCGCCGCGGCCGCCGCCCGCCATTTTGCCGAATGGCTGCCGCGGAATATCGTCGTGGCCCCATAAGAGGAGTCAGCAAATGCAATACACCAAACTGGGCCGCACCGGGCTCGATGTCTCGCGGCTCTGCCTTGGTTGCATGAGCTATGGTGGCGGCAACAGCGGCTTCCACCAATGGTCGCTCGGTGAGGAAGAGAGCCGGCCATTCATCAAGAAGGCGCTCGAGGCCGGCATCAATTTCTTCGATACAGCCAATCGCTACTCGGTCGGCAAAAGCGAGGAGGTTCTAGGCCGCGCGCTGCATGATTTCGCGCGGCGTGAGGAAGTGGTTATCGCCACCAAGGTCTTCAACCGCATGCGCCCGGGCCCGAATGGCGCCGGCTTGTCCCGCAAGAACATTCTGTTCGAGATTGACGAAAGCCTGCGCCGGCTTGGCACCGATTATGTCGACCTCTACCAGATCCATCGCTTCGATCACGAAACGCCGATCGAGGAGACGATGGAGGCGCTGCACGACGTGGTGAAGGCCGGCAAGGCCCGCTATATCGGCGCGTCCTCGATGTATGCCTGGGAGTTTCACAAGGCCCTGACGGTGGCCGAACGCAACGGCTGGACCCGGTTCGTCAGCATGCAGAACCTGGTCAACCTGATGTATCGGGAAGAGGAGCGTGAGATGCTGCCGCTGTGTTCCGACCAGGGCATCGGCGTCATCCCCTGGAGCCCACAGGCGCGCGGCCGGCTGACCCGCGACTGGGACTACAAGAGCATCCGCACGGAGACCGACGAGGCCTACGGCCGGATGTTCAAGCACACGACCGAGGAGGCCGACAAGCGGGTCGTCAATCGTGTTGCCGAGCTGGCGAAGGCGCGCGGCGTGTCGCGGGCGCAGATCGCGCTGGCCTGGTTGCTGCACAAGCCGGTCATCACAGCCCCCATCATCGGCGCAACGAAACTGGGGCATCTCGACGATGCGCTGGGTTCGCTCGAGGTGAAATTGTCGGCCGAGGAGATCGCCGCGCTGGAGGAACCTTATGTCGCGCACCCGGTGGCCGGGTTCGCCTGACGCAACGGCTTTTGGAACGAGCTATCATTACGAGGTCGCGAAATGGCACACATCAATATCGAATTCACGTTGTTCTCTGCCTTCTACTCGCCGTTGATTTCGGTGATGTCCGGTGGCTTCCTGAAGGCTGAGGGGCTGGAGGCCGATTGGACCGTCTCGCCCCCCGGGGTTTCCGCGGTCAAGGCACTGGAGGAAGGGCGGGCCGACGTCATCCAGTCCGCGCCGAGCCAGGCCTTTGCATCCCTCGCAAAGGGGGAAACGCCGACGGCCGTGCATTTCGCGCAGATCAACGAGATGGACGGGTTCTTCATCACCGGTCGGGCGCCTGATCCCGACTTTGACTGGAAGAAGCTCGAAGGGGCGGAGGTCATCCTGTTCGCCGGCGGTCAGCCTTTGGCGATGTTCCAATATGCCTGCTACAAGGCCGGCATCGATTTTGCCAAGCTGCGGGTCATCAGCCTTGGTAGCGCCGAGGCGATGGACAAGGCGTTCCGGGACGGCAAAGGGCAGTACGTGCAGCAGCAAGGGCCGTTCCCGCAACAGCTTGAAGCCGATGGCGTTGGCCACATTGTTGCGCAATGCGGTCCGAAGATCGGCCCCGTCGCGTTTTCGAGCCTGGCGGCGAGGCGGGACTGGCTGCAATCGGATGTCGCCAAGGCGTTCATGCGCGCCTATACGAGGACCCGGGCCTATATGCTGGCGACGCCGGCCATCGAGATCGCGAAGGCGGAAAAATCGTTCTTTCCCTCGGTTGATCTTGATGTTCTGGCGAAGTGTATCGCGAGCTATCAGCAAATTGGCTGCTGGACACCGCATGTGGAGATCACCCGGCCGGCGTTCGAGGTCGCGCTTGACGTCTTCGCGCATTTCGGCTCGCTGAAGGAGCGATATGCGTACGAGCAGGTTTGCGCGGCGCCGCCATCCGGAGGGTGAGGTGCGGAGCGCCGGATCGGTTCTGGGAGCGGATGGGCGTCTTGCCGTTGAAGCCCCGATCATGGCGCGGGCGCTTGCGGTCAGCCCGGTTGGGGATGTCTGCGAACGTCACCGGGCTTGTCATGGGGATTGTGTCTTTCGCAAACACGGTCGGTATTAGAGGTGAACTGCTTGTCTGCTTGCAGGCCGGGCGTCGCGCTGACCAGACATTCAGATCAAGGCCAGGTATGGCCGGAAACCCCTCGGCCTGCTCCTGGATGTTCCGCAGGCAAATTGGGCCTTGACGTCGCGGCAGCTCCGGGTGCATCGAGATCTTTCGTACAAACCGTAGAAGTTTATTCGCGTCAGTTGAACGCGTCGTCGAACGAATAAAGGACTCGCTTTGCCAAGCGGTGATTCATTAGTGCTTCTTCCACTGTTGTATTTCTAACTCCAGCGTGGGCGAAGTCATGACGCCAACTAAGAATCTGACTATAGGCTGTTGTGATATCCCTGCCGACCCTGTTCAATAGTCTATTTTTTCGATCATTAATGATCTGTTTAAATTTTTCATTGACCGAGTTGTCGAAGTTACTTGTATAGCTGTACAGATCGCTCATTGAGATTCGGCTATTCAGCTTACGAAATTGGTTTCGAGCAAAATTTCCAAATTGATTGTGATGTCGCGTCGCGTATCCAATCAAGGTCTCTTTGACACAGGATTCGTAAGATGCTGCCATAAGCACGACCAGAAGCCCTGCTAGATCTGCCCTGAATTGAACTGACCTGGTGTCGTTCGGAACAAAGTCATTGATCTCTCGCGCGAGGAGGTCAACCCTCCCCAGTATCGAGGCAACATCAGATCTTGCCACTGCAAAGCATTTCACGGGCTAGCGTAAGCCTGTTTTTGAGAACAAGGGTATCGGTCGTGCCACTGGTTATCGCATTAAGGAACGCCCGGTTTTGAAGAAGCTTATTATATCTGCCTGCAAGATCACTTAGGTCAATATTCTTATTTTCTAGCAGAGTTATCATCACTGCTTCAAGTACTGCGGAGTTTATTACGCCGCGTGGTCTAAAAGGTTTTGTAAGGCTATCGTTGATGACCTTCACCACTTCAGGGAATCGGGTAGCAAAGCGTCCTGCACGGTCGGAATCGAAGCTGCGATCTTGATCCATAGCTTTATTAAGGTAACGCAGCATTGGCTTCTCATAGGTATGCCACACCTCGAAAAGAGAGAACAGTCTAAGAATCAACTCAACATCTTTTTGGTTCTTATCGGGTCGAACAATACCAAGGATATCACGCCATCCCGGCGTCTCGTTCAGTCGCCTTAGCCGATCAACTATATTCCCGCGGTAAACAGCGTTTCGAATTTCCTGAGGCTTGAGTTGCGTTCCTCCTGTATTAAGTCTTTCGAAAATGTGAAACACGCTGTCGTTTCGAAGGCTGGGCTTCAATTGTTTGATATTGATCGCACGAAGTGTCGAGTTCCGAAGTTTGCGCTGATCCCTTACCGGGAGGTCACTGAACGTCTTTCCATTATACTCCGACCTTTCAGATAAACCCTTCAGCTTGAATACCTGCCTTCGGCCTTGATCATCTTCCTCGCCAAACAAGCCTTCGAAAAAGTATTTTACGGACATTAGCCGCTGCTGCCCATCTATCACTTCGAGCTGGTCATCAGCATTTACGTAGAGAAAAACCTGTGGGACTGGCAAGCCCATGAGAAATGACTCCACCAATCTCGACGCTTGCTCAATCTTCCACACATATTTGCGCTGATAAAATGGGATGATTATGTCGCCCCGTAATATCTGCTGCGAAAGTAGTTCAAGGGTGGGATCGGAAGGCGACACCGAGATATCGAACTCGACGTCTGGGACTTCGTCATCCTCCTCCTCTGTGGTTAATTCGCCCGTGTCGGGTCCGTCGGCCATAAGTTTTACCTATTAATCAAAGGTGTTCATGCGCTGCCATCAGAGCCTGCTGGCTCGCGTAGATGATCTACACTAGCGGCCGTGGCGGGGGCAAGATGACCTCCAAGCTATAATGCCTGCGGTGAACGTCTGCCGCCGAGGTTTGGGGTGGCCACGCCCGCTAAACGTCCGGATTCCTACTCACAGCGTGGCCCTACAGAACTATGGTGCGAAAGTCGGTTCTCCACGAGCGGCATGGGTCACCTGAACGACCTACTTGGGCGCTCAGCCATCAGCGCCCGGCGATGCCGACTGTCCGCTACCGCAATTTCCTGGCAGCCCACGCTATGGCGGAGTTGCGTCAAAAGCGGCCGCGTTTGCAAGAGATACAACCCCCTCCGTCACGCTCCCAGACCGAGACCCCCCACACCCGCCGTCCCCCAATCACCGCAATCCCGCAACCTCCGCGTAGGCCCTCAGCTCCCGTTCGACATCGTAACCGGTCGTCCCGAAAATAACCCCGGTGGCGCCCCTGGCCTCGAACTGGCTGAGACGTGCGCGCAGTTCCTCGCGCGTGCCGGTGAAGCTCATCTGCTTCGCATTGGACACGTCCACCAGCGCGTCGTGGCCGTTTGAAACGTCCAGGTTATGACCCCGGTGAACCGACAGGTGGCGAACGGCCTCGTCCACACGTTCAACGCTCGCCAGCCACGCCTCGCCGTTCGGCAGCGCCTTCACACTCTCCGGATCGGTCGTCCACCGATGGTGATAGGCCAGCGCGATGATCGGCCTGATCGCGGTCGAGGCGCGCGGCGAAGTAACGTCCTCGCCGTCATCGAGGACCGTGCCGTTGGCCGACACAAGACACGTCTGAAACCCCTCGGCCGGACCACCGAGGGCGATCAGGCCGTCGGTGATCTCCCTGGCGAGCGCACGGGCCTTCGGGCCCTGGCCTGCCATATAGATCGGCACGTTGATCGGACGGTCAGGCAGTTGGCCGGGGGATGCGAGGATCTGGGCAAGACCGCCGTCGATATCGACGACGTCGCCGCGCAGCAACGCCTTAACCTGCGTGATATGCGTCAGCATGCTCGCGATGCTCAAGGCCTTTTTGCCCATCCCGGCACGGCCCGTGAAGCCGGTGCCGAACCCGACCATCAGGCGCCCCGGCGCGATCTGCTCCAGCGTCGCGATGGCCGAAGCCTGCGCCATCGGGTGGCGATAGCTCGGGATCAGCACGGCGGGGCCAAATTTGAGGCGGCTGGTCTTTTCGGCGATGCGGGCGAGCGTGACCCAGATGTCGTGACCGAAGGCAGGAACCTCGGGGCACCAGACCGCTCGAAAGCCAAGCTCTTCCGCCAGAAGCGCGTACTCGGCGGTGCGTGGACCGGGTGGCAGGCGGAAATCATAAGTCAGCACGACGCGCTCCCAGGAACAGGTATCTCCAAAGAGAGCATCACGATGTGTGCGATGGTCAAGCCACTCCGCGACCGGCTTCGGCCCCGGCATCGCCGCCTGCAAGGTCAGGGCAGGGGCCGGGTGTCTGATCTTGCCGTTTAAGATGAAGGCTTTCGGCTGCCGCCAGCGTCGGGGAACCGTCACCGTCTCCTCCGGCCTGGGGTTCCCGGGCACTGTCGTTGTTCGCACGACGGCGCGGCCCGCGGTTGACCGCCATCGCGGCCAACCAGACCCGGCCGGGCCGCGCCAGCTCACCGTTGCCATCGCCGCGGCCTTCCGGCAAGGATTGCGCCACAAAGGCCGGCCGCGGCAACGCAGCCGCACCAGGAGACAGTTCATGACCGCCGTCACAGCCGCCGAACCGGAAGACCTCGACCGCCTGACCGATGAGCAGTTCCGTCTGCACGTGCGGCAATGGATCGAGGCGAACTATCCGCCGGAAATCCGCAACCCGCCACAGCGGCTGCACTTCAAGGACAACAAGCCCTGGTACATGAAGCTGGCCCAGCAGGGCTGGCTCTGCCCGAACTGGCCCAAGGAATTCGGCGGCATGGGCATTTCGGCGAGCAAGCAGCTGATCTTCCTGGAGGAGAAGGAGCGTTACGGCTGCGCCCGGCTCAACGACATGGGCATGACCATGATCGGCCCGCTGTTGATCAAGTTCGGCCGCCCCGAGCAGCAACGGTATTTCCTGCCGAAGATCCTGTCGGGGGAGCATATCTGGTGCCAGGGCTACAGCGAGCCGAACGCCGGCTCCGACCTCGCCTCGTTGCGCACCGAGGCGGTGCTCGACGGCGACCACTGGGTCGTCAACGGCCAGAAGATCTGGACCTCCCTGGCGATGGACGCCAACTGGATTTTCCTCCTGGTCCGCACCGACAAGCAGGCGAAGAAGCAGGACGGGATCAGCTTCCTGCTGGTGCCGATGGACACGCCCGGTATCACCGTGCGCCCGATCACCAACATCGATATGGCGGACGAGTTCTGTGAGACGTTCTTCGACAACGTCCGCGTGCCCAAGGACAACCTCGTCGGCCAGATCAACAAGGGCTGGACGATGGCCAAGGCCCTGCTGGGCTTCGAGCGTATCGGCTCCGGCTCGCCCCGCCAGTCCGCTTACGCGCTGAAGCGCCTCAGGCTGCTGGCCGAACGCATGGGCGTCTGGGAGGATGACCAGTTCCAGGACCGCTACACACGGCTGCGGCTCGATCTCGAGGACCACAAGGACCTCTACGAGACGTTCGTGGAGAAGGTCCGTCGCGGTGAGAGCCTCGGGCCCGACGTATCGATGCTGAAGGTCAACCAGACGGAACTGTATCAGCGGATCACCGAGGCGATGCTGGACGTTGCCGGCGAGTATGGCGGGGGCCTCGGTCCGATGGAGGGCAATCGTGACCTCAATCCCGCCGGTCTGTTCCTGCAGTCGCGTCCATCGTCGATCTACGCCGGCTCGAACGAGATCCAGCGCAACATCCTGGCCAAGAACGTGCTCGAACTGCCCGGTTGAGGCGGGCCGCATTCGATCTTGACGACCCCTGGCCACCCGGTCACGCTGCCGGACAAGCAGCGTGAGCCTGCGGCGGATGGCGCGTTCTCGAAAAGCCCGCGTCGGACGGCGCGTTCTCGAAAAGCCCGCGTCGCACGGCGCGTTCTCGAAAAGCCCGCGTCGGACGGCGCGTTGTCGAAAAGCCCGCGTCGGACGGCGCGTTCTCGAAAAGCCTGCGTCGGGATGGCGCGTTCTCGCCCCTGGGGACCATTTGATGAAACGCGGACTTCTTGCCCCCGTCGGATGGCTGGCCTGCATGGCCGTTTCGCTCGCGGCCGCCCGGGCGGAGCCGTTCAAGTGCCCGCATGTCGGGGGCAATTTCGTGTTCGCCCAGGAAGCCAATATCAACACCCTCGACCAGATGACGTCGTCCACGATCTCTACCCGCAACATCGCGATGAACATCTACGAGTCGCTGATGACGCGGGACGAGAACAACCGCCCGATCCTGGAACTGGCCGACGCGATGATCGAGGCGCCCGATCATCTGACCTACACGTTCAAGCTGCGGCAGGGCATCCATTTCCACAACGGCAAGCCGATGACCTCGGCGGATGTGGTTGCCTCGTTCGACCGTTACGCCAAGGTCGGCAACCAGCGCAGCACGCTCGACAACGTCGCCGGCTGGGACGCGCCGGATGCGGCGACCTTCGTGATACACATGAAGAAGATCCAGCCGACGTTCATCGAGGCGCTGTCGTCGTTCAGCGTGCCGATCGTCATCATTCCGGCCGAGAGCCGTGACGTTCCGGCACAGCAGCTGACCAGCCCCATCGGAACGGGTCCGTATCAGCTGGTCGAATCCATTCCCGGCAGCGCGGTGAAACTGAAACGTTTCGACGGCTACAAACCCAACACCAGCTTCCAGCAGCGCACCGGTTTCGGGGGGTACAAGCAGGCCTGCTTCGACACGGTGACGTTCAGGATCGTGACTGAACCCGGCGCCCGCGTCGCCGGTCTGCGAACCGGTGAACTCCAGGGTGTCGAGGACCTGCCGGCCAAATCGGTGCCGGATCTGCAGCAGGACACCAACATCACCATCCTGCCGCTGAAGAACTGGTGGATCCAGATCGCCAACCCGAACACCTCCAGTCCGCCGACGGACAAGCTGCTGGTGCGCAAGGCGATCCAGGCCGCGCTCGACATGGATGAGATCATGGACGCGGCGTCGGACGGCAACTATCAGCTGAACGTCGGCTTCCAGTATCCGAACCAGCCCGACTACACCGACGCCGGCAAGGAGACCTACAACCTGCATGACCCGGACCTGGCGAAGAAATATCTCGCGGATGCCGGCTATCAGGGGGAGCCCGTCGTCCTGCTGACCAACAAGGACTATCCGCCGATGTACAACTCGGCGCTGGTGATGCAGCAGCAGCTTCAGGCGGTCGGGATCAACGCGCAGATGAAGGTGGTGGACTGGCCGACCTCGGTGCAGATGGCGCTCAACACCACCGAAGGCTGGAACTTCCATTTCACCGGCTGGGGCACCCAGCCCGCGCTCGGCGCTCTGGCGACCATGCAGTTCCTGGTGCAGCCGAACGCGACCTACAAGCCCATGGACGGCAAGGACGATCCGGACGTCCTCGCGGCCTGGAACGACATGAACACCCTGCCGACCGTCGAGGGCCGGCAGCAGGCGTTTGCCACGATGCAAAAACTGGTGCTGGAGCGGGTCTACGCGCTCCCGTTCGGGTCATTCACCAAGGTCCAGGCCGTCCGTTCCAACGTCAACGGGTTCGAGCCCTTTCGCATTCCCAGAATGAGCAACGTCTGGTTCGCCCGTTGATCGTCGCCTGATGGGCGGCATCCTGGTTCGCCGTCTGCTGGGTGCGGTGCCGATCCTGCTGATCGTGAGCCTGATCACCTTCGGCATGATCCATCTGATTCCCGGGGATCCGGCAACGGCGATCGCCGGCATGTCCGCGACCCAGGACCAGGTCGCCGCGATCCGCCATAATCTTGGGCTCGATCAGCCGCTGCTGTCCCAGCTGTGGGCCTGGTACGCCAATCTTCTGCGCGGTGACCTCGGCCGGTCGCTGCTGCTGGGTCAGCCGGTGGTCCAGGCGACCATGCTAAGGTTGCCCGTGACGCTGGCGCTGTCGGCGTACGCTCTGGTGCTGACGCTGCTGATCGGGATGGGCAGCGGCATCATCGCGGCGCTGCGACAGAACACCTGGATCGATCAGGTGGCGATGGTGCTGGCGATGCTGGGTATCTCGCTGCCGAGCTTCTACCTCGGCTTGTTGATGATCATTGTGTTCGCGGTGGATCTGCGCTGGCTGCCGACCGGTGGCTATGTCCCGTTGACCCAGGACCCGGCGGGATGGCTGGCGACCTCGACCATGCCAGCGATTGCCCTGGCGCTGCTGCTGGCCGGGCTGCTGGCGCGGATCACCCGCTCGACGATGCTGGAGGTCCTGCGCCAGGACTATATCCGGACCGCGCGGGCGAAAGGTCTGCCGGACCGGACGGTGGTGCTGAAGCATGCGCTGGCCAACGCGCTGATCCCGATCACCACGGTTGTCGGGATCATCGTCAGCCTGTTGATATCGGGGTCGGTCGTGGTGGAGACCTTGTTCTCAATTCCGGGCATCGGTCAGTTGCTGACCCAGGCGGTGCTGAACCGCGACTACCCGATGGTGCAGGGCGGCCTGCTGATCACCACGGCGCTGCTGGTGCTGGTCAACATTGGCGTTGACCTCTGCTACGCGCTGCTCGATCCGCGTGTGCGTTATGGCGGCGTCCCGTGACACGACACATGCCAATACGGTGCCGATCGTCATGGCGGTAGACGGCTCCGCGTCGGCACCGTTCGGCGCGCCCGCACCGGATGTCCCGGCGTCGCATTCGTCGTCGCCCCGGGGCACGGAGCGGATGACGCGTGCCTCGCCGTTCCGCGTCACGCTGCGGCGTCTGCTGCATCACCGGCTGTTCGTGCTGGGCTGCCTGCTGTTCGGGATCATTCTGCTGGTGGCGATCCTGGCGCCGCTGATCGCGCGGGTCGATCCGAACAAGCTGTCGATGCGCACCAAGTTTCGACCGCCGGGGGGTGACTTTATCTTCGGCACCGATAACTTCGGCCGCTCGGTGTGGTCGCGTGTGGTGTGGGGTGCCCGTCTGTCGATGCTGATTGGTGGAGCGGTGGTGCTGATCAACGCCGTGCTGGGAACCGCGATTGGTGCCGCCGCCGGGTATTTCCGGCGCCTGGATAACGGGCTGATGCGCATCAACGACGCGCTGATGGCATTTCCGGCGGTTCTACTGGCGATCGGCGTCACCGCTGTGCTGGGGCCTTCCATCGGCGACGTGATCATCGCACTGGCGATCGTCTACACACCGCGTACTGCGCGCATCGTCCGGTCCTCGGTCATCGTGCTGCGCGAGATGGAATATGTGCAGGCGGCGCGGGCGGCCGGGGCCGGGCATTGGCGGATCCTGCGCTACCATGTCCTCCCCAACGCGATGGCCCCGCTGATCGTACAGCTGTCCTTTCTGTTCGCCTACGCCGTGCTGACCGAGGCGACCCTGTCGTTTCTGGGCGTCGGCGCGGTGCCGCCAACGCCAACATGGGGGAATATCATGGCCGAGGGCCGGCAGTACATGATCGACGCACCTTGGATCATCACCATTCCCGGTGCCGCACTGATGATCACCGTGCTCGGACTGAACCTGCTGGGTGATGGTCTGCGCGACGTTCTCGATCCGCGGCTGAGGATCCAGCAATGAATCTGCTTGAGGTACGGGACCTGACTGTCGCGTTCCAGACCGGCGGCG
>DASWON010000313.1:0-14572 GCA_036398735.1 Rhodopila sp. | reverse complement strand
GGACTTTGGCAACCATCGTCGCGTGGCCGGGTCTGATCCTTGGCCGGCGCCCCGTGCCCCCTCCGAATGAACCATTCATGATCCTGGGCCGGGCCGAATTCGTCCGGTGCCCCCTGCGGCTGAGCAATGCGGTACAGGTCGCTACTTTCGACGGGCGGTGGGACTCGCAGTCATGCACGGGCCGAAACCGGCCGATGAAACCGGGCGCGATGGCCGCCGTTCCACGACCGTCCATGTTGGAGAAGGAGGATTCTGCGATGGTCGGCAAGTCAGAACATTCGACCTCGGAAGACAAGGCCAAGGGTGAAAAAGGCGTAACCCAGGAGCAGGTCGGTAGCGGCAAGGACAAAGACCCGAATAACTTTGCCAACAACCCGGAGCGGGCGGCTGCCGCTGGACGCAAAGGTGGACATGAAAGTCACAAGCGCGACTGAACTGTCGATCGCGCTTGGATCCGGCCGCCGGGGAGGTTTGCACTTCCCCGGTCGCCTTAATTCGCAACACACGCGCTGCTCACCGGCGGGGTTACTCACCGGCGGGGCTGCTCAACGGCGGGGCCGCTCACCGGCGCGGCAAATTATCCGGCTGCGCGAGACGCAGGCTGACGTTCGGCTGTGCGGCTGATTGTTCGCCGTCCTTTATCACCCCGATCCGCATGAGCAGTGAACCCGTCAGAGCAGCCGCGGCCGCGACCTGAGATATTGCCTGCGCGCGCCGGGGCAGGAAGTCGGAAGCAAGAAAAAGAACAAGCGGCACAGCGACGCCGGCGATGTCGCGCGATGACGGGGTCTGCCGTACACCTGCCTGCTGCTGCGCGTGGTCCGAGGCAAGTGTGGCGCCGAGTTCAATTGCCAAACCGGCGACCGCGAGGCTGTCCAGATCCCGGCGGCGACGCCCGCTTCGGGCGACCAGCCGCAAGGCGGACGCGGCCGATGCGACTGAGGCGGCGGCAAATCGTACTGCCAGCCCTTTGGCCCCGGCCGCCCAAAGCGGGGCGCTGGTTGCCGAGAACAGGGATGCCGTGTAGGTGGCGAGGACGCCGCCGGCCAAAGCTGCCGGAATCCGCGCCACGCGACTCAGGCCCTGCAGCCATCCCGCCACAGCGCTATCCTGACGCCAGCCGGCGCGGACCAGAAGCGGCGCCGCGCTGATTGCGCTGGCACCGCTGAAGGCGACCAGCGCCCAGCTGCCCAGCGACATCGGCGACGTCGTTTTGACCAGCCGCAGCATGTTGTAAAACCGCTTCGGCGTATGGAGGTCGCAAATCAGACATACCGTGCCGATGATTGGCGCCAGCAGCGACAGCAGGCGGCCATGGCGAACGACGGGTTCAGCATCGCTTATGGCGGCGTAATCCAGGGCCGTCGCCAGAACCTGCGCGGCCCCGGACAGCCCGGCGAGAAACACGTAGCTGCCCACCAGCGCATTGTTGAACGGCGCCGGTTTGAGCTGCGCTCTGCCGTAGTAAGTCCGGCCGTCCCATTGCGCAGTATCAGGCATGTCTACCTCGGATCAGCTCCGTCGTGCGAACAGGGCCAATGCGGTCACCATCAGCCCTGCGAGCGTGGTCAATCCCGCGGCCAGGCTCGGAACTACCCGGTTTGCCGGGCGCGTCGGCGCGCGAGGCAGGTTGTAGGCTTCAGGTTCCGCGGTCAGTAGGAAGAACGCATTCAGGTGTTCGAGGCCGCCCGTAGCCCCGAGTTCTCCCGGTGCGCCGTACAGATAGGCCGACCCGCGACCGATATGATGCAGATGGTCCAGCCGCTCCCGCGCGCGTTGCTGAAGCTCGCTGACCTCGCCAAACTGGATCGAGTCCGTTGGGCAGGATTTGGCACAAGCCGGCTCCAGCCCACCCTTGAGGCGATCGTAGCACAGTGTGCATTTGTGCGCCTTGCCATCCAGCGTGCTGATGTCGACCACGCCGAAAGGACAGGCCGGCACGCAGTAGCCACATCCATTGCAGATGTCCTGCTGCACCACGACCGTATCGAACTCGGTCCGAAACAAAGCGCCGGTTGGGCACGCTTCCAGGCACGGCGCGTTGTGACAATGCTTGCAGACATCGCTCATCATCAGCCAGCCGCTTTGGAAGGGTGACTGGCTGTCGGCGCGCACGTCGTCTTCGACAAAGCGGACATGCCGCCACGTGCTGGCGGACAGCGCGCCGGTGTTGTCGTAACTATGGCCCGTCAGCGCAGGGGTTTCCGCCGGCAGGTTATTCCATTCCTTGCACGCGACTTCACAGGCTTTGCAACCGATGCACAAAGTCGTATCGGTAAAGAACCCATAAGACCGGCCGGGCCGAACCACGACGCCGGCGGTTAACTCGGCCTCGTCCGGGATGAGCGCCTCCAGATCGGATTGCGAATGAGCTGGTGTCCGGGGGTGCAGGTCCATTCAGTTGCTTTCGGCCCTCAGGTCGGTGGCGATATGCCCGATCATCGCGCCCGAGTCCCTGTAGGATACGCGGACGTGGCGGTTCACGAGACTCGGCAGCTGTTCAGGGTCCGCGGCAGCGCCATGGTGCAGGATAAAGTGATGCGACACGCCAGCCGCGTCGAACAGCTGAAATCGCCCCTCTTGGACAATCGTGACAACCCCCGCGATCGACTTCACGCGCCGCTCCTGGCCCATCCCCGGGCAGAATGCGGCGGACCGGCAATTGGTTCCATCACTGGAACCGGAGCAGAGCGATAGCGTTGACGCGCCGTGCCATCATCCTGGAGTCGTTCGCCATGAAACGTGTTCGCCGCCGCCTGCGCGACCGGGCCTCCGGCTTCTTTGCGGACTGGGCTTTGCCCAGGCAACTGGCGGGCAGCAGCGTGATGGCGGAGGCTGCGCAGAGTACTCAGTCGCGCACGCTGCGGCCACGACTTGAGCAGGCCGATCGTATAGGCACCAGCATCTGCCCGTTCTGCGCCGTCGGCTGCGCCCAACTGGTCTACGCCAAGGACGGACGGCCAATCCACATTGAAGGCGATCCACGCAGCCCGGTGAACCAGGGAACACTGTGCCCGAAGGGCGCGGGAACCTTGGGGATGCTGCTGTCGGAGCAGCGCGTGAACCACGTCCTTTACCGGGCGCCGTACGCCGACCACTGGGAACGCAAGCCGCTCGACTGGGCGATGGAGCGGATAGCCAATCTGGTGAAACAAACCCGCGACGAGACGTTCGTTGAAAAGCTGAGCGACGGCAGGGTCGTGAACCATACGCTCGGGATCGGCTCGCTAGGCGGGGCGACGCTGGACAATGAAGAGAATTACCTGATCAAGAAACTGTTCGGTGGTGGTCTCGGCCTCGTCAACATCGAAAATCAGGCCCGTATCTGACACTCGTCATCGGTACCCAGTCTGGGGACGACATTTGGACGAGGTGCTGCGACCATGGCCCTGTGGGACCTGGCCAACAGCGACGTGATCACCGTCATGGGCTCCAACATGGCGGAGAATCACCCGGTCGCATTCCGCTTCGTGACGCAGGCGCAGCAGCGTGGCGCAACCGTGATCCACGTCGATCCGCGCTTCACGCGCACATCGGCGCTTGCCGATATCCATGCCCCGATCCGGTCCGGCACTGACATTGCGTTCCTTGGCGGGATCATCCGGTACATCCTGTTCGAGGATAAATGGTTCAGGGATTTCGCCCTGGCGTATACCAACCTGACGACCATCATTGAAGACGCCTACAGCGGCGCCGAGGACAATGACGGCGTGTTCTCGGGCTTCCAGCCCACCAACGCGAGCTACCAACAGGACAGCTGGCAGTACAAAGCCGAAATGGTGCCGCCCGCCATCGAGGAACATTATGCACAGGTCGAGAGGGGCACGGCCGATCGTGCGGAGGAACTGACCAGGCATCCGCCGCCACGTGATCGCACACTGCAGCATCCAAACTGCGTCTACCAGATCATGCGCCGCCATTATGCGCGATACACGCCGGAGATGGTGGAACGTGTCACCGGCTGTTCCCGCGACACGTTCCTGCGCGTCTGCGAAGCAATCACCAAGAATGCCGGGCGAGAGCGCACCGGCGCCTTCTGTTACGCCGTCGGCTGGACGCACCATGCCTTCGGTGTGCAGATCATCCGCGCGGCCTCGATCATTCAAGGATTGCTGGGCAATATCGGGCGTCCGGGGGGCGGTATCCTGGCGCTGCGCGGGCATTGCAGCATCCAGGGCAGCACGGACATCCCGACGCTGTACAACATGCTGCCGACTTATCTGCCGCAACCGAACGCCTACGATCCGCATGGATCGCTGGAGGAATTCCTCGAGACCGAGACAGTGCCCACTGGCTGGTGGAACAACCTGCCGAAATACATGGTCTCACTGCTGAAGGCCTGGTATGGCGCGAACGCCAATGCAGGCAACGGATTTTGCTACGATTTCGTTCCCAAGCTAAGTGGCGATCACTCGCAGCTGCCGATGACCCTGGCGATGGTCGAGGGCGTGGTGAAGGGCCAGTTCGTGCTCGGACAGAACCCGGTGGTGGGTGCGGTTAACTCGGAACTGGTCCAACGCGGCATGGCAAAGTTGGAATGGCTCGTGGTGCGCGACTTCGCGATGACCGAGACGGCGAATTTCTGGCTCAAGGGCGGCTTGGTGCAGAGCAGGGAACTGTCGCCGCAACAGATCGGCACCGAAGTCTTCTTCCTGCCTTCGGCCATGGCGGCGGAAAAGGAAGGCACCCTGACGAACACGACGCGGCTGGTGCAGTGGCACGACAAGGTCTGCGACCCCCCCGGCGACAGTCGCTCCGACCTTTGGTTCATCTATCACCTTGGCCAGCGCCTGAAACAACTCTATGCTGATAGCGCCGAATCCCGCGATGCGGCGATCCAGGCCCTGACCTGGGAGTACCCGGTCAGCGGGCCGACGGCGGAGCCGGATGCCGCGGCGGTGCTGCGGGAGATTAATGGCTATACCGTGGCCGATCGCAAGCAACTGAAGAGCTTCCAGCAACTGAAGGATGACGGCAGCACTGCGTGCGGCGGTTGGATGTATAGCGGCATCTTCCCCGACCAGCACGAGAATCGTTCGCGCGCCCGCAAGGCGGATGGGCCGGACGGCAATGGCGCGCATCAGGGTTGGGCTTTCGCCTGGCCGGACAATCGGCGCACATTGTACAATCGTGCGTCTGCCGACCCGGACGGCATACCGTGGTCGGAGCGCAAGCGCCTGATATGGTGGGATGAGGAGCAGGCACGATGGACCGGCAACGACACGCCTGACTTCGTGCCCGGCAAACCGCCAACCATGCGCCCGGACTGGGCCAAGCAACCGCACGGCATGGAAGCGCTGGGGGGCGATGACCCGTTCATCATGGAGGCCGACGGCAAGTGCATGCTGTTCGTGCCGTCGGGCCTGAAGGACGGACCGTTGCCGACCTATTACGAGCCGGTGGAAAGTCCAGTTGCAAACGTGATGTACGGGCAGCAGACCAACCCGGCCGCGCGTTTGTGGGTCCGTCCTGGCAACGAACTGCACGAGCCGCAGGATCCGCGCTACCCATATGTGTTCACCACGTATCGGCTGACCGAACTGCACTGCGGGGGGATTTCGTCTCGTGTGACGCCGCACACGGCAGAGCTGCAGCCTGAGGCCTTCGTAGAAGTCTCCCCCGAACTGGCAGGCGAGCTTGGTATCCGCAACCTGGACTGGACGGTACTGACGACGGCGCGCGGTTCGGTCGAAGTCAAGGCGCTCGTGACGGAACGTCTGCGGCCATTCATGATCGACGGGAAGCGCGTACACCAGGTCGGAATGCCATGGGTGTTCGGCTGGGAGGGGTATGCCCATGGTGCTATCGCCAACGTGCTGCTGGCAATCTATGGCGACCCCAACACCAGCATCCATACCACCAAGGCACTGACCTGTGCGTTGCGCAAGGGTCGGCTGCCGCAGCCGGAGCCGGCGGAACGTGGCTAATGAACCCGCCCGCGCCGCGCTGGCGGCGATCGACACGCTGCTGGCGGACCGGCCGGAGAAAATCGGCCACGACTTCTCCGAGGCAACGAGGCGCCTGACCGCATGGCGCGCACACTGCATCGCCCGCTGGCGCCGGACCCAGGCGAAGGAAGATCGCCAGCGCCTGGACCAGGTGAATGCCGCGATCAGCGTCGTGCTCGGCGGCCAATTTCCGCTCGGCCGCGTAAACTGGGACAGCATCGAGAGCGTGCGGCGCGCACTTGGGGACCTGTAGCCGACGATGATCAAATTCGACGCAAGCGGGCGTCTTCATCTGGTTCTCGGATGATCGTGTTGGCAGCAGGGGAAATCCGAACTCACCGAGAAGCGTTGCAACCAATGTGAATTGATCGTTCATTCCGAGGTGCCACCTGAGCGCGCCGACTCGCCGTTGGTACGGTTGCGCGCGACCTTTGTGATACCGCAGAGCTCGCGATATCCGCTCACACGGAGAAATTCCGCTGCTCGGTGGCGCAACGTTCAAGATTGCTGTGTGCGGATGCGCCGGTGACGCTCAAAGCTTCACGCGCGCCGATCTGCGATCCCAATCTGCGCCCGCGAATGGGACGGCGGCGACGCAATGCGCTGGCGATCAGCGTGGCGGAATGCATCCCGTGGTGTCAGTGCAAGCCATCCCTGGGGGACCGGGAGCCATCGGCAACGTCACCTGCACCGGCGTATCGCCTGCCTTGCTCCCGCCGGCACAGCGGGTGGAGCCGCACACTGGCTGGCATGTCGCTTTTGCTTGCGCCGACACGTGCGAACTGGAAGGCAAACGCTTCAACGACAGCGTCTCGATCCCGATCGGCAAGGCGACGGCCCAGGACGAGCCGCGACGCTGGGCGACGAATGGCCAGGCATTGACGCCGGAGCGCCCTTACCCTTTGCGTGTTGTGGTACCGGCCTATGCCGTCGTGGGGTAGTCCGACATGGGTGAGTGCTGTTGCCGTCCAGGATACACCAGCCGACAGCCCGAGCCGCGATCCGGGGCACCGTGAGAACTCGCTTCCGTCGACTGGGGCGCCACGCTCCCGCATTTTGTCCGCTCGGGTTACGACTCGTAATTCACTGATGGTGGGCACTTAGTCGACCCCGACCACGGCGCCCAGCGTATCGCCGATCGAGCGGTTGATTACCAGGTCCGCGACGTCATCAAGCCCTGTTTGCTGCAGGTTCAGAATAACCAGCGCCGCGCCGTTCCGCTTTGCCAGCTCCGGAAAGCCCGCGGCCGGATACACCACGAGGGACGAGCCGATCGTAATGAACAGATCCGCCAGCAGTGTCTCGCGTTCCGCCCGGCGCATCTCGTTCAACGGCATCGACTGGCCGAAGGAGATGGTCGCGGTCTTCACCCAGCCGCCGCAGGCGCAATGCGGGACGATCTGGTCACTCTCGAAATCGACGCGCAACGCCTCGATCTCGTAGCGCGTGCCGCACTCCAGACAATGGGCGTAGGTCGTGTTGCCGTGCAGCTCGATGACCTTGTCGTCGGGAATGCCCGAATCCTGATGCAATCCGTCGATGTTCTGCGTGATAACCGAAGATGCCTTCCCCGTCCGGATCAGTTCCGCGACGGCACGATGACCGCGGTTTGGCGTCGCCTGGCGTAGGATTGGCTCCATCGCGAAGCGCCGCCGCCAGGTCTCACGGCGCGCATCGTCCGATCGCATGAAGTCGGAGAAATCTATCGGCACCTGCTTGGTCCAGATCCCGCCTGGGCTACGGAAATCGGGAATGCCCGACTCCGTGCTGATGCCCGCGCCGGTAAACAGCACAATCCGGTCAGCGGCGTCGATCAGGCGGGCGAATTCTCGCAGATCCTGGTCCATCAGAATGGCTCCGGGTAGTGGCCGGCATAGAAGCTGATCGGCGGCTTCGCGTCCGGGTCGGTTATCACGTCGATCAGCGTCGGCGCACCGGATGCAAAAGCGGCGTCCAAGGCGGCACCGACTTCCTCCCCGCGTTCGACCCTTCGGCCCTCGACGCCGCAGGCTCGCGCGATGGCGGCGTGGTCGACCGCGGTGAAGTCTACCGCATCCGTGTGCTCACCGAAGATCACATCCTCGGCGTGCTTCTGGTAGCCCAGGATGCCGTTGTTCAGCACCAGGACGGTAATCGGCAGGCGCAGTCTCCGCAGTGTCTCCAGCTCCGCCCAGCTATGCGCGAACCCGCCGTCGCCGCACAGACAGACCACCCGTCGGCCCGGTGCCGCGAACTGCGCACCGATCGCCATCGGCAGTCCCCATCCCAGGCCGGCGATCCCGCGCGGCGTCAGGAAACGCTGCCCGGCCTTGCGGCTGTCCAGGCCGCCGGCAATCCAGATCGAGGCGTAGGAGGCGTCAGCCACGGCAATGTCGTCCACGCTCATGCGCCGGTCGAGTTCCGCCATCACCCGTTCGGGCCGCACCGGCCCGCCGTCACGGCACCGCACCGCGGCCACGGTCGCGCGCCAGTCCGCGACCGCCGCGGCGATTTCCTTCTCGATGGCCGGCCGGGCGGCCTTGCGCGCCGCGAGGTCACGTCGCCGCAGCGCGGCGGCCAGCGCGCCCAGGGTCAGCTTCGCGTCCCCGACCAGCCGCACGGATTCGTAGTTCCGGCCAACCTCCATCGGATCGGTGTCGAGATGCACGAAGGTTGCCGACGGCGGAAACAGCTTCCAGCTGTCGGTGCCGTTCTGGTTGGTGCGGTTGCCGACCAGGAACACGAGGTCGGATCGTTCCACCATGGCCCGCAGGCCGAAGCTGCGGGCCCCGCGTCCCATCACGTAGCCGATGACGCCGACGCTCAGCGGATGGCCCTCGTCGATCACGCCTTTGCCCATTGTCGTCGTGGCGATCGGCAGGTGGCCGATGTCCCGCAGGGCCGCCAGCTCCTCGTACGCCGCCGACGAATGCACGCCGCCACCCGCCACCACGATCGGGTTGCGCGCCGTGGCGAGCAGATCGGCCACGCGTTCGATGGCGGCCGGGTCGGCTTGCGTGCGGTCCAGCGGATAGATGCCGAGACAGGCCTTGCGCGGCGACGGCGGTGGCGCGTCTTCGACCAGCAGATCAGCCGGCACCAGGATGACCGCCGGCCCTGGCCGGCCGGACACGGCGGCGGTGAAGGCCATATCGACGTAGTCCTCCAGCCGGTCGGCCCGATCGATGCGCCGGACCCATTTCGCCACAGGCGCGAACATGTTCAGATGGTCGAGCTCCTGGAACGCGTTCTTGTCGGTGGTCGCCCGGGTGACCTCCTGCACCAGTGCCACGATCGGGATCGACGCCTTCAACGCCTCAGCCAGCGGTGCGACGAGCAACGTCGCCGCCGGCCCGTTTTGCGCGGTCACCACGCCGACCCGGCCGGAAATCCGAGCGTATCCGTCAGCCATCGCACCGCCGGCGTTCTCTTGCCGGTACGCCGCCTGTCTGATCCCGACGTGCGGCGCAGCGAGATGGAAGGCGCTGGGCAGGCTCTGCCCAAAGGTGACGGTGACACCGTGCCGGGCAAAGGCCTCGGCCAGACGAAGTGCGACGTTGGTGTTGGTTGCCATGGAGGTCTCCTTTGGCCCAACCGTTACCGCGCCCCTCGCGCTTCGGCCAGTGCGGGCAATTTCGCAATGCCGTCGAGATCCTGGCCATGTCCGCGCCGGTCGATTTTCGGCCAGCGCATGTCCCGTCCGCCCTTGCGCCCGCGGCACCGCCTGAGCCACTTTGCAGCATCGCTATGCTGACAAGGTCCGTCCGATTCCCACCAACGAACAACCAAAACGCCCGCGGAAGACCGGTGCCAGACCCACGCCGGGCAGCGGTACCGCGTTCGCGCCACTGAAAACCGAACGCCTGACGCTGCGTCCGTTGCGTCTGAAGGATGCGGAGGCACTGCACCGCCTCGTCAACGACTGGGAGGTCACCCGCACCCTGGCGGAAATCCCGTACCCATATCCGAGAGCGCTGGCCGACGAATGGATCGAATCGACGATGGCGCAACTCGCGGAGGGCGTCGCCTATCACTTCGCGATCACCGGGAAGGAAGGCCGCAAGGAAACCATCGTCGGTGTCGTCGGGCTGCGCATCGATGCGGCCAACCGCACCGGGCGGCTCGGCTACTGGGTCGGGCGGGCGTACTGGAAGCATGGCGTCGCGACGGAAGCAGCGAAACGCATGACCAGCTGGGCATTCGCCAACCTGCCCCTCGACCTGATCGTCGCCGAGGTGACCGAAGGCAACATCGGATCCGTCAAGGTATTGCGTCGCATCGGCTTCCGGGAGGTGGGCAGCGGGGTTCGAGCCTCCCTGACAACACGGGACGAACATACCGTTATCGTGTTCGAGGCCACGCGCGACGACATCTTCGGCCGCCCCGAGGCCCCGGCGGCCAGTACGGAAAACCCTGATGCCAAGCCGCTGCTTCTCGTCGCCGCCTGTGCCCTGGTCGATGTCGACGGCCGTGTCCTGCTGGCTCGCCGGCCGGAGGGCAAAAAGATGGCCGGCCTGTGGGAGTTTCCCGGCGGCAAGCTTAACCCCGGCGAAACCCCCGAGGCGGCGCTGATCCGCGAGCTGAAAGAGGAACTCGGTATCGACGTGGCAGCCGCCTGTCTTGCACCGTTCGCCTTTGCCTCGCACGATTATGAAGGCTTTCACCTGCTGATGCCGCTGTTCGTCTGCCGCCGCTGGAAGGGCACGCCGACGCCAAGGGAGAATCAGACCCTGACCTGGGTACGGGCCTCGAAGCTGACCGCCTATGAAATGCCGCCGGCCGACAAGCCACTGATTCCGCTGCTTCGCGACTTCCTCTAGGGAAAACGTCCATGCCCGCGAAAAATCCTACCGCCTGCCTGCTGGTGATCGGAAACGAGGTGCTGTCCGGCCGGACGCGCGATGCGAATATCCAGTTTCTGGCCACGGGATTGGGAAATCTGGGCATTCCGCTGCGGGAGGTCCGGGTGATCCCGGACGTGCCGGAAACCATCATCGGCACGGTCAATGAGGTGCGGGCCAAATTCAACTACGTCTTTACCACCGGTGGGATCGGTCCCACCCACGATGACATCACCAGCGAGTGCATTGCCGCTGCCTTCGGCGTGCCGTGGGAGCCGCATCCAGTAGCTTGGCCGCGCATGGAAGCCAGCTACAAGCCAGGCGAGTTCAATGCTGCTCGGCAACGAATGGCGACGATGCCACGCGGCGCCTCGTTGATCGAGAACTCCATCAGCGTCGCACCCGGGTTTCAGATGGGCAACGTCTACGTGATGGCCGGCGTACCGCGGATCATGCAGTCGATGTTCGAGTGGCTAGCGCCGCGCCTGGAAGGCGGGGCCAGGATCGAGATGCGTGCGGTGCACGTGGTCGGCCTCCCCGAAGGAATCATCGCCGAGGGCCTGGGGGAGATCCAGAAGCGCTATCCCGATCTGGACCTCGGCAGCTACCCGTTCTACCGGGCCAGCGGTAACGGCGTTGCCCTGGTGGCAAAGGGGCCCGATGGAGCGGAAGCCGAACGGGCGATCGCCGAGGTGACGAAGCTGATCATCGGCTTTGGCAAGGTGCCGATACCGGGTGAGCCGCCCGACCTTTGAGCGGACCCTGATAACGCATCGGCGACGGGAGACGGCCTGCAACCCGCGGCGACCGTCGACCATGTTGCGCCAGCCCCGGCTCACGAGGCGGTTGTCGCGGGTAGCGACTGATCCTTACCCGCGACCCAGTGTCGTAGCCCGCCAGCCCCTCGCCAGCCCCCGGCTTATCAAGCGGTTGTCGCGGGTGGCGCCGGGTGGGCGTGATGCGGATGTGAAGCGACGCGGCCGCGGACAGTCGCTGCGAAGATGAGCATGTGTAGGTACGGCGTTGTTGCGCCCGCCGCACCCGAGTGTAGGCTGGGAACAGCCCTATTCCCGGAGCAGGAGCCAACATCGACATGACCACCTCCGTCAAGGACATGCTCGCCGCCGCCCGTGCCGCCGTCCCGGCCGTTACGCCCGCGCAGGCGGCGGATCTGGTCAAGAACGCCGACGCGCTGATTGTCGATGTGCGCGACGGAACCGAGGTCGCGGCGAGCGGCAAGATTAAGGGCGCACTGGCGATCTCTCGCGGCCTGCTGGAATTCCGTGCCGATCCCGCGCTGCCAACCCACGATCCTGCGCTGCGTCAGGATCGGCCGGTGATCCTCTACTGCGGTTCCGGCGGACGCGCGGCGCTCGCCGGAAAGACGCTGCTCGACCTTGGGTTCAAGGACGTGCGCAATGCAGGCGGGTTCAAGGATCTCGTTCAGGCGGGGTTGCCGGTCGAACCAGGCTGACCGGCGCGCCCGGTTTCCGCCTCTGCGTTGGCGTCCGGCTGACCTCGGCGTCAGCGCAGCAAGCGGCTGACGCCGGGGGTTGACGTCAAGGCCCCGCCGGCGGAATGCGACGCCCGCTCCTCCGTCGTCCTGCACCGATGGCCCGGCGGGGATTTCCCGGATGCGGTTGTGCCCGGCGAGCCCTAACGCCGGATCACGTCGCGGCACCGGCGTGCACGCTCCAGTAGCGTATCGATTTTGCCCGGGTTGAGCTGTATCGACAGCTGCGCTCCGGTCGTTCTCACCACCACATGGTGGGCCGGGCGCAGCAGATCGTCGACCGGACGATCCGCCGTGAAGCTGACGGCATTGCCGTGTGCCACGGCCTGAATGACCGCGGAATAGCTGGCATTGCTCAGCCACTCGTCGCCCAGTTGCATCGCCACCGGCACCTTCGAATCGTCGGGAAACTGCCAGTTCCAGTCGATCGCCGTCACCAGGGTTCTGCCCTGATCGTCCCACCGGAAGACGACGCTGCCGTCGTCGTCGTAGAGCATCAGGGAGCAATTGGCGCCGCGCTCATCGCGATGCTGCGTGACCTCGCCACCCGGCGTGCTCCACCATACTGTATCCTTCACAGATGTTACGAGAAATGAACTCGAAAGGAGTAGTGGAATTATCAAGCGACAGCCTTTAGCTTTGCGTTTCTCATGGCCGGAATCTATCCGCGAAGCCCGACACGTCAACGGCGGCAGGAAATCCCAGGAAACATCGGGCTGCGTATGGCTTTCGGCTCGGGTTCGGCAGCCGTGCGTTTCACCAGGCCGGTCCGGATCCTGTCCCGATTCGAAATTCGTCGAATCCACCCTGATCGAAACAATAATCGGATCGTCTACTATTGGAAACGACATTCGAGCGGTATAACTTGTTGCTATTCCAATTCGTTCTTGTCGGCGATGTCACCCGCGGGTAGGCGATGGTGGGGTCAATCGACGACGCGGCCGCTGGCATGCCCGTGGCACCGCGCCGTCAGGATCCTTGGCAGGACGGCAGACGCCAGGTGTGGCAGTGCGCTGACGGGATAAGCGGGCGCCCATGGCTTCCGTCCCATCGCTTCCGGTGCCCATCGCTTCCGGTGCCCATCGCTTCCGGCGCCCATCGCTTCCGGCGCCCGTCGCTTCCCGGTCAGTCGCTTCCCGGTCAGTCGCTTGCACGGCCAGTCGCCTCCACGGCGCTGTCCCGCTATGATCCTATCCGTGACCGAACCCGATGATCTGTTTGGCGCCCCGGCGTCCGCGGCGCCTCCCGAACCTGATGCCAACCGCCCGCTCGCGGATCGGCTGCGGCCCGCCACGCTCGCCGACGTTGTCGGGCAGGACCATCTGCTGGGTCCCGGCGGTGCGATCACCCGCATGCTGGAACGCGGGTCGCTGGCCTCGCTGATCCTCTGGGGGCCGCCTGGCGTGGGCAAGACCACCATAGCCCGTCTGCTTGCGGCCCGGGCGAGACTGGCGTTCGTTCAGCTTTCCGCGGTCTTCTCCGGCGTCGCGGACCTGAAGCGGGCGTTCGATGACGCGACCAAGCGTCGGCGGGCCGGGCAGGGGACCCTGCTGTTCGTGGACGAGATCCACCGCTTCAACCGCGCGCAGCAGGACGGCTTCCTGCCGGTCGTTGAGAACGGCACCGTCACCTTGATCGGCGCTACGACCGAAAATCCCTCCTTCGCGCTGAACGGCGCGTTGCTGTCGCGCTGCCAGGTCATGGTCCTGCGCCGCCTGGACGATCCCGCCCTCGAACGCCTGCTTGCGCGGGCGGAGGAGGAAATCGGCCGCCCGCTGCCGCTCACCGACGACGCGAGGGGCACGATCCGAGCGATGGCCGACGGTGACGGCCGCTACCTGCTGAACATGGTCGAGCAGATCATCGCCCTGCCGGCCGATACCAGCCCGATGGACACGGCCGCGGTGACCGAACTGCTGGCCCGGCGCGCCGCGCTCTACGACAAGGATCGCGAAGAGCACTACAATCTGATCTCGGCGCTGCACAAATCCCTCCGCGGATCAGACCCCGATGCCGCCCTTTACTGGTTCGCGCGCATGCTGAACGGCGGCGAGGACCCCCGCTATATCGCCCGCCGCCTGGTCCGCTTCGCTGCCGAGGACATCGGCATGGCCGATCCCAGCGCCCTGACCCAGGCGCTCGCCGGCTGGGAAACCTACGAACGCCTCGGATCGCCGGAGGGCGAACTGGCGATCGCCCAGGTCGTCGTCTACCTCGGCACTGCGCCGAAATCGAACGCCGTTTACAGCGCCTTCGGCCAGGCCAGGGCCGCCGCAAAAAATACCGGCAGC
>DASWON010000312.1:0-5071 GCA_036398735.1 Rhodopila sp. | reverse complement strand
GGGGGGCGACGGTGGGGCGGGGCGACGGTGGGGCGGGGCGACGGTGGGGCGGGGCGACGGTGGGGCGGGGCGACGGTGGGCCGGGGCGACGGTGGGGCGGGGCGACGGTGGGCCGGGGCGACGTGGGCCGGGGCGCGGCGCGGCCTCAGTCGCTTTCCGGTGGAATAACGTTCTGCGGACGCGGCCCGAGCAACGCGGCGCGCATGGTCTCGGCGGATTTGCTCCGGATATCGTCCCAGGCCTGCGGCGAATAGAAGGCCGAGTGGGGGGTTATGATCAGCCGACCCAGTGTCCAGTCCTCGCGATCCCGATAGGCGCGCAGCAACGCCGGCACCGGCTCCACCGGTGGCTCCACCGGGACCACGTCGAGGCCGACGCCGGCCAGGTGCCCGCTTTTCAGCAGCGTCGCGAGGGCCTCGATGTCGATGATCGGACCTCGTGCGGTGTTCACCACCACGGCTCCCTTCGGCAGCAGCGACAGTTCCTTCAGGCCGAGCAGGCCGCGCGTCTCCCGCGTCAGCGGCGTATGAACCGACAGGGTATCGGTCTGCGCGAGCAGTTCCTCCAGCGTGGCGGCGCGCTGGATGCCCAGTCCGAGTTCCACGCCGTTCGGCAGATGCGGATCATGAAACACCACGCGGAAACCGAAAGCCTTGGCGCGCAGGGCGACGGCGGTAGCGATCCGACCCATGCCGACGATGCCGAACGTCTGCACCGATGAGCGGCGGACCAGAGGGTCGTCGATATAGCGCCAGACCGCGGGCGGCTTGGCCCGCTGCGTCTCGTGGTGCAGCAGCAGGCCACGCCGCAGCGACAGCGCCAACGCGATCGCATGGTCCGCAACCTCGGTCGTGCCATAGTCGGGCACGTTCAGGATCATGATCTGCCGGTCGGCCGCGGCGGCGCGATCCAGGTTGTCGTAGCCGACACCCATGCGGCAGATCGCCCGCAACCGGGGGAAGCGCTTCAGGTCATCGGCGCTGACCTTGAAGCGCAGGATCATCAACCCCTCGGCCGCGGCGCAATCTTCATCGGGCAGGTCCGCCAGGGAATTCGACGCCTTGGGGAAGATGATCCGGACGTCGGGACCGTAGATGCGCCGTTCCACGCTGTCGTCGGGATAGGACTTTTCCGAATACAGCACTGTGGCGACGGGCATGACGGGCGCTTCCCTGGTTGTCGTTCCGCCCTCCCTATAACGAGCCTTGACGCCGCGCAATCCGCCCGATCGGATCGCGCCCTACGGCGACTTCGCCTGATCAGCCTTTTTCGACTGGTGATGCCCGATCGCAGCGCCCGCCGCGGCGCCCGCGACGGCGTGCCCGCTGCCGACCTCGTGTCCGGCGAGAGCGCCAACCGCGGCCCCTTTGGCCGTACCAGCCGGTTTCTTGCCGTTGGGATCGTCCGCCGCGTGGGCGCCGACCGTCGTCGCGAGAAGAATGGCAGCCAGGAAAACACGTCGCATCTTCTGGATCTCCGCTTGTGGTGGCGGGTTCAACGCGGTTCGGCCGCAAGCGTTTCGGCTATGCCGCGATTGTGGGAGCCGGCTGTTGCAGAATTGCCCGTCGGGCTGGCAGGCTGCGGTTCGGCGCGAAGGCCGCAACGGAGCCGCCTCTGATGCAACTCACCGCAATTCATCACCGCCGGTCCGCGCGGAAAACCATGTCGGCGCCTCGGGTCGGCGACCGGCACACGCGTCAGATTGGGGCGGCGACGGCGCCCGAGATCAGTCATCGGCCCGCGGCGGCGTCATTTGACGCGGTGGCAACGCCAGG
The DNA here is from genome assembly GCA_036398735.1 of Rhodopila sp. Taxonomy (GTDB): domain Bacteria; phylum Pseudomonadota; class Alphaproteobacteria; order Acetobacterales; family Acetobacteraceae; genus Rhodopila. The sequence continues at coordinate 3,296 of DASWON010000312.1, read as the reverse complement.
CGCCGAGGGTGCGGGCCTCGAAGGCCACGCATTGCGCTGCCCGCCCCGGCGCGGTCACGCGGCATGACGGTTCGGCGCGGCATCCTGGTCACCGGCGCCGCGAGCGGAATTGGCGCGGCGGCGTGCCGGACGATGGCGGGACCGGGCATCGCCGTCCTGGTGCACACGCGCCGCAATGTGGAAGCCGCCGGGGCGGTCGCGCAGCAGGTCCGCGACGCCGGCGGCCTTGCCGAGGTGGCGTTCGGGGATCTGGCCGATCCCGCCGTGGCGGCGGACCTCGTCGCAACCACCGTCGATCGGTTCGGACGCCTGGATGTGCTGGTCAGCAATGCCGGGTTCGCCGACCGCACCGCGTTCGGGGCGTTGACGAACGCAGCCCTGATCGCCTCCACGGAGGCCATCCAGGGTGCATTTTTTCGCTTGGCGCAAGCCGCGCTGCCGCATCTGCGCGCAACTTCCGCCGCCCGGGTGATCGCCGTTTCGAGCTTTGTCGCGCATGCTTTTCGTACGGACCTGACCACCTTCCCGGCCTCGGCCGCCGCGAAGGCGGGACTGGAGGCGCTGGTGCGCGCGCTGGCGATTGAGCTTGGCCCGCACGGCGTGACGGTCAACGCCGTGGTTCCTGGCTTCATCCGCAAGGACGAGGGGGCGCATCGCGCGATCGGTCCCGGCGTGCTGGCGGGCCAAACGGCGCGTATCCCGCTCGGGCGGGTGGGCCTGCCCGATGAGGTCGCCGCCGTGATCGCCTTTCTGGCATCGCCGGCGGCGAGCTATGTGACCGGGCAGGCGATTCACGTGGATGGCGGGCTGGTGATCTGAAGCCCTGAGCCACGGGTCCGCAGACGGAGCACGCCGAGAAGACAGGAGGCGATCCTGAGACAGCCGCCGTGAGTGAGACAGTGTCGCCCTGAGATAGACCGCGGGCATGCGACAGGCCGCCACCAGACAGGCCGCTATGAGGCAGGCCGCCACCAGACAGGCCACCATGAGCTAGACCGCCGCCATGAGCTGGACCGCGGCGACCGGACAGAACGCGGGCATGGGACAGAACGCTGGCGTGAGCCGGAACGCGGGGCCCGAGGCCGCCGGCAGATCATTTCGGCGCCGCCGTGGCCGGCGTGATCCCGAAGGTTTCCCGAAACGCGGCACCGAACGCCGGCACGCTGGCGTAACCGACCGCCTGCGCCACGCGGCTCGGCGGCAGCCCCCGAGCGATCTGGGCAAGCGCCTCGGTCATGCGCAACTGCCGCCGCCACTGCTGAAAGCTCATGCCGGTCTCGCTTCGAAACAGCCGCGCCAGCGTCCGCACCGAGGCGCCGGCGATCGCCGCATAGCCGTCGAGGTCGCGCGGATCGGCGGGATTGGCGACCAGGGCGGACGCCACCCGGACCAGCCTGGGATCACGGCACGCCGGGAGCGACAACGGCCTGGACCCGGCGCGCCGGATCTCGTGCAGCGCGAGTGCCGCGACCAGCCTCATCGGGCCGCGTGCATCCCACACCACGGGCTCACCGCAGACCGTGAGGATCAGTTCGCGCAGCAGCGGCGATACCGCGATGACCGTCGTGGCCGGCGGACCGGAGGCCGCGGCGTCCGCGCGCAGAAAGAGCGCCCGCATCCGAACCCGGCCGTCCATGCGAACCGCGTGCGTCGTATCGGCCGGCACCCATAACCCGGTGCCGGGCGGAACCGTGAACCAAGCCGCCTCGGTCGTGATACGCATCACGCCAGCCGTGGCGAACAGCAACTGAGCGCGCGGATGCCGATGTTCCCCGGTTTCGTGGCCAGGATCATAATCGTGCGCGTAGCCCGCCATGGGCCGCGGCGCCTGCTCGAAAGGCTGCAGACGGAGTTGGCCGCTACGCGACAGAACTTGGCCAGACATCGCCATGACGACAGCCTACATTCCTTCCACTGCGGTGGTTCTGAAGTCCGCCATTGGGGCCTCAGAACCATGAACCACACCGCCAGACAACGGTTTGCCAGGGTCCTTATCGATCCGATCGTTCGCCAGGAGCTGATCCGTGGCACGACGCAGTTTCGAGCGGGACACCAGCACGAAGGAAATGTCCCTCATGACACCAGCGTCCCGCCAGATCGTGTTCATCAACACGGCGCACACCATCACCCACTACAGCCTGCTCATCCTGCCAACCGCCGTGCTGGCGATGGCCGTGCCGGGTGGGCCGTTCGGCGAGTCGTACGGGCCGATCCTGGCACTGGCGACCGGCATGTTCGTCTTCTATGGCCTGTTGTCGCTGCCGCAGGGCTGGCTGGCGCAGCGCTTCGGCCGCAAGACGCTGATGACGGCGTTCTTCCTCGGCACCGGCATCAGCCTGGTTGGCGCCGGTGCCGCGCACTCCCCGATGATGCTGGCGATAACGCTCGCCGCGGCAGGCGCATTCGCCGCGATCTATCACCCGATCGGCACGACGATGCTGGTGGAAGCGGCGGGTGACAAGCCCGGGGCCTCGATCGGCGTGAACGGCGTGTTCGGCAATCTCGGTGTCGCCCTGGCCCCGGTCGTTACCGCGTTCCTGGCCAACGAAATCGGCTGGAGGGCGGCATTCGCGGCGCCCGGTCTGCTGTGCGTGCTGGCCGGGCTGGCCTGGATGCGGACGCCGCTGGCGCATGTCGCCGCCCACGCCAATGCCCGTCCGTTTCCGCCGATCCCGCGTCATCTGGTCCGCCGCGCGGTGGTCGTGCTGATGCTGATCGCGATGTCCTCGGGCCTAGTGTTCAACGCCTACACGATCCTGTTGCCGAAGCTGATGCAGGAGCGGCTGGCCGATAACGCGACGTTGCTGCCGCTGGTCGGTCTGGCCGCGTTCCTGGTGACACTGTGCGGCGCCCTGACGCAGTTCACGGTCGGGCGGATGATCGACCGCAACACGCTGAAGCGGGTGTTTCTGCCGATCAGCCTGGTGCTGGCACCGGCGATGCTGGCGTTGTCCTTCGCGCAGGGCTGGCTTGTTCTGCCGCTGGCCGGCGCGGTTGCCGCCTCGATCTTCGGGCAGGTGACGGTGAACGAGACGATGGCCGCCCGGTACATCTCGCCGGCCCTGCGGGCGCGGATCTATTCGGTGCGCTTCTTCGTCGGCTTCCTGGGGGCGGCGGCGGCGGCACCGGTGGTTTCCGCCCTGTACGGGCGGACCGGCAGCGTGGCCGCGGCGGTCATGGTGCTGTCAGCGTTTTCGGTCGTCACGCTGGGCTGCGCGCTGTTCTTCCCGAACCGCAAAGAGGAACTGGCGCCCGAACTCTGGGTGGAAGCGATACCGGCAGCAGCGGAATAAGAC
>DASWON010000311.1:0-11710 GCA_036398735.1 Rhodopila sp. | reverse complement strand
TTATCAGCTGACGCGTTCGCGCCGGCTCTCGGTACGCAACTGACCGCAGGCCGCCTGGATATCCTGCCCCCGCGGCGTGCGAATCGGTGCAGCGAAGCCGGCGTCGTTGACGATCCGTGCGAACCGCTCCAGCGCCGCCTTGCCGCTCGGCTCAAAGCGCGACCCCGGCCAGGGATTGAACGGGATCAGGTTCACCTTCGCCGGCATCCCGGCGATCAGCCGCACCAGTTCGCGGGCCTCGGCCTCGGAGTCGTTGATCCCCTTCAGCATAATGTACTCAAAGGTGATCCGCCGCGCATTGGAGGCGCCGGGATAGCGCCGGCACGCCGCCAGCACCTCGGCAATCGGATACTTCCGGTTCAGCGGCACGATTTCATCACGCAGGTCGTCCCGGACCGCGTGCAGCGACACCGCCAGGTTAACGCCGAGTTCCTCCCCCGCGCGATCCATCATCGGCACCACGCCGGAGGTGGACAACGTGATCCGGCGCCGCGACAGCCCGATACCCTCGCCGTCCATCACGATCTTCATCGCCTTGGCGACGTTGGCGTAGTTGTACAGCGGCTCGCCCATGCCCATCAGTACGATGGTGGACAGCAGCCGCGGCGTCTCGCCTTTCGGTGACGGCCACTCGCCATACGAATCCCGCGCCGCCATGAACTGGCCGACGATCTCGGGCGTACCCAGATTGCGCACCAGCGTCTGGGTTCCGGTATGGCAGAACCGGCAGGACAAGGTGCAGCCGACCTGGCTGGAGATACAGACCGCGCCGCGATCCTCCACCGGATCGGGGATGTAGACGGTCTCGGCCTCCTGCCCGTCGCGGAAGCGAAACAGCCATTTGCGGGTCTCGTCCACACTGGTCTGCACGACGGCAGCCTCTGGCCGGCCGATGACGAACCGCTCCGCCAGTTTCGCCTGCAGCGGCTTGGCGATCGACGACATGCGGCTGAAATCCGTCACACCTTGGTGATAGATCCAGTGCCACAACTGTTTGACCCGGAATGCCGGCTCACCGATCGCAGCCATCTCGATGGCGAGCTCCGAGCGATCCATGCCGACGAGATCCCGTCGTCCATCCGCCAGCGCGACGGCCGGCGGGTCGAACAGCGCCGATTTCGCCAGTACGCGTGCGCGGTCGATTTCGGACAGATCGCTCATTTTGCCGGGCATGCCTTTACGATCGCCGCGTAGGCCGCACCGAAGCCACGCAGGCTGAACGTATCCGTCACCTCCTTTGGGGTTGGCGACCTGGCAATTGCCCGGCTGCCGCGCCCGAAGGCGGTTACTGCCGCCTTGCCATCCCTGGCGAACGCATTGCGCCCGGCGGTGTAGAATTCCAGCCCGGTCTGATCGACCTGCACCGTTACCGTCGTATTCGGGGCATAGGCAAATCCCGCCTCGATCGCCACGGCGTCGCGCCCGGACGACCGTTCGGTCACCGTCAGCACCACCGCGCCGCGTCCAGGCAGTGCCGGCGCCGAACTCTGTGCGCGGGTGAAGGCGTAGCAGACGGTCTGCCCGGACTCAGAATGTGTTGCCGCCGTCCAGTCGTCGAACTTACCGATCGACCGGGGACCGGTCGTCGTCGGCGCCGGATGCGCGGGCGCCGCGGTTTTCTTGGTCTCGGCCGCCGCGGGATCGGCCAGCAGCAGCGCAACAGCCAGAAGGCAAGGGAATCGCATGTTCATGGGCGCAGCAATAGGGCCGCAACGCATACCGAACAAGCGCGACGCCGTCATGGCTTCTTCGCGTCCGCGTGAAGCCAGTCGGGGATGGTCTTGCGGAACCGCGGCGCCCCATGACCGGCTGCGGGAAGCGCCTCCAGCGGACCGCGCGATCCCACCGGGCGTTCGGCGAACCGGCCATGCTGCAGCAGCCGGTCATACAGAACCAGCGCGCCGGCGACCGCGAGGTTGAGGGCAAATCTCGTCGGTATCCGCACGACATGGTCGCATCTTGCAAGCAACGCGGGCGACAGTCCGGCCTGTTCGGGACCCAGCACATAGGCCGCGTTCAACGGATGGCGGAAGGAGGGCAGATCGACCGCGTCGTCCAGCAACTCAATCCCGACGAGGGCACAGCCGCGCGGCAGGGCAAGCTCCGCCAGCGTCGGATAGCGCCACATCGGCACATGCGATGGCGTGTCGGCCGTATCGGCCGTCCGCGCGGCTCGCGAGTCCCAGCCGCTGCCGATCGTGAAGCAGAACGAGGCACCAAATGCGTGTCCGGTGCGCAGCAGCGCGCCGACATTGGCCGACTTGGAGACACCTTCGGCGCCAATGCCGAAGTAGCCGCGGGTTCTGGGTTCAACCATGGGCGGGGTGTAACCCAGTTCCGCGGGTTTGCGCAGCGTCCCGGCGGCCGCGGGCCCGCGTACCTGCTGGGTGTTGCCGGCATAGATTCAGGAGATGCCCTGGCCGGGACCGGCCCGACGCGGACCTGACGAGATCAGCCCGACGCGAGCGGACCTGACGAGATCAGCCCAAAGCGGAGATGCCTGACCGAGAGCGGTCCGAAGCGGAGCGAGCCTGACGGCGACGGGGCCTGGCGCGGTGATCGGCGGCCATTTCGCCCCGCGCGATCATGCGGTATTGCCGCTGGCATGACCGACGCCACCGACCTGCGCCTCGCCAGCCAGTACGAAAGCTACCCTTATCCGAAACGAGACCCGCGCGACGAAGCCAAGCGGCTGATCGTCGGCAGTCCGAGCCATCTGCGCGAAATCGATTACTGGGTATTCGGTGCCGGTCGGCCTGCGGCCCAACCGTTGCACGCCCTGGTCGCCGGCGGCGGCACCGGCGACGGCACCATCATGCTGGCACAGCAGATGGCCAGCCTCGGGCGCACCGGCCAGGTCACCTGGCTCGACCGGTCGACCGCCGCGCTGGCGATCGCCCGCAGCCGAGCCGAGGCCCGGGGCCTGACCAACATCACCTGGGAGCAGCGATCGTTGCTCGACCTGCCGGGTTCGGGGCTCGGACCGTTCGACTACATCGATTGCTGCGGCGTGCTGCATCATCTGCCCGACCCGGCGGCCGGCCTGCGGGCGCTGCTGTCCGTTCTGGCGCCCGGTGGAGGGATGGGGCTGATGGTCTACGCGCCGCACGGGCGGACCGGCGTCTATATGATGCAGGACGTGCTGCGCCGCCTCGCACCACCGGAGGAGCCGCCGCAGCAGCGGCTGGATGTAGCGCGCCGGATTATGAAGCACCTGCCGGAGACCCAGTGGCTCCGCCACAACCGCAACTTCGACGATCACATCAACGGCGGTGACGCCGGGCTCTATGACCTGCTGCTGAACCCGCGCGACCGCGCCTACACGGTAACCGAACTCAGTGCGCTGCTGCGCGATGCGGGGCTGCGCGTGACCTGCTGGGTCGAACCAGTTCGTTATGATCCGGCTCCGCTGCTGCCCGACCCCAGGCTGCGGGCCAGACTGGACACGATGGACGCGACCGGACGCGCCGCGGTGGCCGAGGCGCTGGCAGGCAACATGGCGGTCCATATTCTATACTGTGTGCGGGCGGACGATCCCCCGCACCGTCCGGATCCGGCCGCCGACACCGCGGTGCCGGTGTGCCGTGAGATTGAGGGCGAGACGCTGGCGCGCGGCATCCGGCCGGATGGCACAATGACGATCAACTTCGACGGCCTCCGCGTGCCGATCGCCTTGCCGTCGCTGGCCTCCGCTATTCTGCCGCTGATCGACGGGCGACGCAGCGTCGGGGAGATCGGCGCCATCCTGGCGGGACGCGGCATGAAGCCGCACGCTTTCGCCAAAGCGTGGCGACAGACATTTTCCGCGCTGGAGCGGATCAACCGCGTCCTGCTTGCCGCACCGGGTTGATCAGGAGGCCAGCAGCCGACTGTCTGCGCGTTCCGCCGCCGCGGCCGGTTCCTGCCGCCCCTCGCCACGCTGTGCGACACGCCGCATGATCTCCGCGGTCTCGGTATCAGCCGGGAGAAACGCCTCGATCGCCAGCTCCTCGACGGTAATGTCCACCGGTGTGCCGAACAGGGTTGTCGTGCTGAAAAATGACAGAACCCCGTCGATCGTCGCCAGTCGGAACGGGATCGCGATCATCCCGCTGTCGTCGCCGGAAGCCTGCGGCTTGGTGGTCCGGGGGCTCGGATAGTCGCGTATTTCCTCCAGCAGATCCATCAGCACCGAATCGCCGGTCACGTCGATCTGCCGGCGCAGGCGCGCGATCACATGCGCCCGCCACTGCGCCAGATTGACGATCCGCGACGCCAGACCAGCCGGGTGCATGGACAGCCGCAGCACGTTCACCGGCGGACGCAGCAGCGTCGGCTCCGCCCCGGCGACGAGGTGGGCCACGGCGCGGTTGGCCGCCAGCATCGTCCAATGCCGATCCACGGCCAGCGCGGGATTTGGATCATGCGCGGCCAGGACGGTTTCGACGTTGCGGCGGATCAGCGCCAGCGCCGGCTCGTTGAACGCACGTTCCTGGAACACCGGCGCAAATCCAGCCGCGCTGAGCATGATATTCCGATCCCGCAGCGGAATCTCCAGGCATGCGGCCAGATGCAGCAACATCTGCCGGCTCGGTCGGGAACGGCCGGTTTCCAGAAAGCTCAGATGCTTGGTGGAGATGTCCGCATCGCACGCCAGATCGAGCTGGCTCATGCGCCGTCTGCGCCGCCATTCGCGCAGCAATCCACCCAGAGACTGGCCGACAGCGGACTGACCAGGCGGGGCGGGATCGGGTGTGTCGATGCTCAAACCTTGTGTCCTTTTGTCCGGGTCCGGCCCAGGTCCGGCATCGCGCGCATCGCCGTCGAGGGGCGCGGATGCAGCTTCCGTCAAGCGCTTATCTGGATAGTCCGACTGTGGCCAAAGACAGTTACACGGCCGTTAATCTGTCGTGTCATCGCGTGAATTCGTATCGTCTATATCCATGTGGCCAGATCGAGGGTCGATTATTGGCATGTTCTTGTCCATCGCACCACCCATCCACGAATTTTCCGAATATAAAGACACCCGGCTCTTGCGGGCGATGGATGCTCCTTCTGCCACAAAAACAACGCGGTCATGTGGATCTCTCTTCGACCCGGACTGAGAGGTTTGCCGTCATCCGCGGGCGCGCCACGATGGTGAAGGCGTCGCCCACAGGGATATTCCATGACTTTCATGACACGGTTCTACGCGGCGTCCGAAAGCGGCCGGAGGTGGCTTCGAAATGCGTGGTGTTCCGGCTATGCTGCCGACGCATGAGCCAGTCGTCGCAAGCCCAGTTCGCCGCCTATGTTGCCACCCTCGGCCGCGGCCCGGGCCGCTCACGTGCCCTGACCCGAGAGGAAGCGCGAACTGCTTTCGGTATGGTGCTGCGCGGCGAGGCCGATCCGCATCAGGTGGGGGCGTTCCTGATGCTGCTACGGTTCCGCGGTGAGGACGCCGACGAGATCACCGGCATGGTCGAGGCAATTCGTGCCGCTTCGGCGTTGGGGCGCGACAGTCTCGGCGTCGATCTCGACTGGCCGTCCTATGGCGCCGGACGGACCCGCGGCGCGCCATGGTTTCTGCTGTCCGCGCTCGCGCTGGCCCGCTCGGGCGTAACGGTCCTGATGCACGGTTCGAACGACTTTTCGTCCGGAATCGCCGTGCAGGACGCCATGGCGGCGTTGGGGTTGCCCTGTGCAACCGATCCCGCCGCAGCGGCGGCAGACCTGCGATCCGGCCGCTTCGCCTATCTGCCGCTGCGTACCATGGCACCGGCGGCGGACCGGCTGCTCGATATGCGCCGTCTGTTTGGCCTGCGCTCCCCGGTCAACACTGCCGTTCGACTGCTGAACCCAGCGAACGCGGCGTTCGGCGTCGACGGCGTGTTTCATCCACCCTACATCGATGTGCATCTGGGAGTGGCGGAACGCATGGGCCGCCGGCGGCTGCTGGTGCTGAAGGGTGGTGGCGGAGAAGCCGAGCGGGTGCCGCTGAAAGCCGCCATGGCCGCGTTGTGGGACCGGGAGGCGGGCCGGCGGGAACTCGCCCTTCCAGCAGTGGAGGGACTGCGGCCCCATCCGCCCGCATCCGACACTCCGGCTGGCATGGCTGCGGTCTGGAACGGAGAAACCACCCCCGAGACGCCATTGGCCACGATCCAGGCGACGATCGCCCTGGCACTGCTGGCCCTGGGGCGAACCGACCAACCAGCCGCGGCGATGGACCTCGCCGGCGCGGTCTGGGCACAGCGGCGATAACGGCCCGGTCGCGCACATGCCCGTAACATTGGTCCGCTTCGAAGCATCCAAGTCACGCCGCGGATCCGGGCCAGATTGCCACGCAAGTCGTTGTACCATGGCTCCAGGTTTGGCGATGTGAAAGCCCGCCGCAGTGGATCGCTGCAGTGGAGCGTCGCCGAAGCGGACCGCGGGACCACGAACCACACCGGAAAACCATGGTTTGCCAGTGTCCTCGTCGATCCGTAAGTTCGCCAGCACTTGATCCATGACACGACGAACTTTCCAAATCGGGATGCTAGAATACTCTCATGCGTTATGTTTCCACCCGCGGGGAAGCGCCCGCCCGCGACTTCGCCGACGTCCTGCTGACCGGTCTCGCAGAGGACGGCGGTCTGTTCATGCCGGAAACCTGGCCGCATTTCAGCCCTGCCGACTGGCGCGCCATGCGTGGCCTGCCCTATGCCGAACTGGCGGCACGCGTGATGCAGCCGTTCGTCGGAACCGCTATTTCATTCGAAACGCTGCGCGCGATCTGCCACGAGGCGTATGCCGGTTTTGGTCATCCCGCGGTCGTTCCGCTGATCCAGCTGGAAACCAACCTGTTCGTCCAGGAACTGTTCCACGGCCCGACGCTCGCCTTCAAGGACATGGCGATGCAGGTGCTGGGTCGCCTGTTCGACACCGTCCTGAGCCAACGTGACGCGCGCGTCACCATCGTCGGCGCGACTTCCGGCGATACCGGGTCGGCAGCCATCGAGGCCTGCGCAGGACGCGACCGCGTCGACATCATGATCCTGCATCCGCATGGCCGCACCAGCGAGGTGCAGCGCCGTCAGATGACCGCGGTGCCGGCCGCGAACGTCGGCAACATCGCCATCAAAGGCACTTTCGACGACTGCCAGGACCTGGTGAAGGCGCTATTCGCGGACCCGGTGTTTCGCAATGAGGTGCACCTGTCGGCGGTCAACTCAATCAACTGGGCGCGGATCGCCGCGCAGATCCCCTACTATGTCGCTGCTGCGCTGGCGCTGGGCGCGCCCGACCGGGAGGTTGCGTTCAGCGTGCCCACCGGTAATTTCGGCAACGTCCTGTCAGCGTGGGCGGCACGGCGGATGGGGCTGCCGATCGCACGCCTGATCGTCGGATCGAACCGCAACGACATCCTGACGCGGTTTCTGGCATCCAACGATATGTCGATCGCTGCAGTGGAGCCGTCGCTGTCGCCCAGCATGGACATCCAGGTCAGCTCCAACTTCGAACGCCTGCTGTTCGAACTGTTCGATCGTGACGCGGAGACGACCCGCCAGACAATGCTGCGCTTTCGCGAAACCGGGCGGATGGCGGTGCCCGACCCGCTCTGGCACCGTGTGCGCGGCCTGTTCCACGGATTTCGCCTCGACGATCCGGGCACCGAGGCGGAGATCCGGCGCCTGCACGCGGCGACCGGCTATCTCGCGGACCCGCATACGGCAATCGGCGTCGCCGCAGCGCGTGCGTTGCCATGTGCCGGGGGTGTTCCGGTGGTCGCGATGGCGACGGCACATCCGGCGAAGTTCCCCGATGCCATGCAGCGGGCGACGGGCCAGCGGCCGGCGCTGCCGCCAAGGATGGCCGATCTGTTCGAGCGGCCGGAGCGCTTCACCGTGCTGCCGAACGATCTGGCTGCGGTCGAGGCCGCCGTCCGGGCGCTGGTGGGCCGGAATTCGGCAGGTACAGCGGGATGACCGCCGGGCACCTCGCGTCGCGGGCAATCTGCCGGGCGGCGCCGCCGGCAGGTTGACCTGAGGCTCCCGCACCGCAGTGCGACGTCGCACCGGGACCAAACTTCGGCTGTTTTCAACACCTGAACCGCAGCGACAAAACGGGCATCGCCATCCGTCTCGGGCCATGGCAATTTTCCCAGCCATGCGCATCCATCTGCAAAACCCACACAACGAGCCGCTGTTCGATTTCTCTCGCGCAATGTGGGAGGCCGCGGCGGCGCGATCGCCTGATATCGGCGCTGGACATGAGGTGTCGATCGGGGTCACGCCCGCGGACTTCCTGGTCGCGATGCGTGAGGCCGAGGCCCTGGTCACCGATGCCAGTGTCATCAAGGCTCTGTTCCCGTGTCCCGCACCCAACCTGAAGCTGATCTTTCTCACCAACGCCGGCCTCGACAAGTTGGCACCGTTCGACTGGCTGCCGCCGGGCGTGGCACTGATGAACAATCGCGGAGTCCATGCCGCGAAGGCCGGCGAGTTCGCTATCATGTCCATCCTGATGCTGGCCAACCGTATCCCCGCCATGGTGACGAACCAGCGCAAGGGCGTCTGGCACAAGCAGTGGGGATCCGTGCTGGCTGGCCGGAACCTCACGGTTGTCGGCCTTGGCACCCTGGGTGGCGCCGCCGCTGAACAGGCAGCCCGGTTCGGCATGCGGGTCACCGGCGTGCGCGCCCATCCAGCCCCGCATCCGGCCTGCGGGCGGGTCGTCGGTACCGATGCGATCGAGGAGGCTCTGCCCGAGGCGGACTTTCTTGTCCTCGCCTGTCCACTGACACCGGCCACGCGGGGCCTGCTCAGCCGCCAGCGGCTGGAGTGCCTGCCGCCCGGCGCCGGCGTGGTCAACATCGGTCGTGGCGAACTGCTGGATCAGGACGCGCTGTGCGACCTGCTGGATCAGGAGCATCTGTCCGGCGCGGTGCTGGACGTGTTCATGCCGGAACCGATCCCGCCCGGTCACCGCCTTTGGTCGACACCGAATTTGATCATCAGCCCGCACACTTCGTCGGACGACCCGGCGACCTACAATCCGCGCAGCCTCGACATTTTCCTGGACAATCTGCGGGCCTGCCGAGACGGGCGACCATTGCCCAACCGCTTCGACATCGCCCGCGGCTACTGATGCTGTCCACGCTTGTTGCGCTGCTCGCCGCCGCGACCATCGCGGTGCCGCTGACCCGTCGCCTGGGCCTCGGCAGCGTCCTCGGATATCTGCTGGCTGGAGTCGTCATCGGCCCGTCCGGCCTGCGTCTGGTCAGCGACGTCGGTGAGATCGCCGATATTGCCTCGCTCGGCGTCGTGATGCTGCTGTTCCTGATCGGACTGGAACTGCGGCCACGGCGCCTGTGGGTGATGCGGCGCGCGATCTTCGCCCTCGGCTCGTCACAGGTCGTGCTCAGCGCCGCGGCTCTGGCTGTACTCGCCCACATGGCCGGCGTGGCCTGGGCCGGCGCGGCCGTCCTCGGTGCTGGCCTGGCAATGTCCTCGACCGCGATCGTGCTGCCGATGTTCGCCGAATCCGACCTGCTGCAAAGCCGGGCGGGACGGGACGGATTCGCCGTGCTGCTGTTTCAGGACCTGGCGTTCATCCCGCTGGTCGCCGTGGTGCCGCTGCTGGCGGAGCATACTCTGCCGGATCACCTGCCCTGGCACGACGTGGCGCGCGGGGCGTTCGCGATCGCCATCATCCTGGTGGGCGGACGTTTCGCGATCCCACCACTGATCCGCGCCATCGGCGGCGCCCGCACGCCCGAAGTGTTCACGACGGCGTCGCTGCTGATCGTGGCCGGCACGGCCTTTATCGCCAATCTCGCCGGACTTTCGATGTCGCTCGGGGCGTTCATGGCGGGGGTGCTGCTGTCGGAGTCGGAATACCGGCATGAATTGCAGGCCGACATCGCCCCGTTCGAAGGTCTGTTGCTGGGCTTCTTCTTCCTGTCCGTTGGCATGGAGGCGGACCTCGGCTTGGCGGGCACGCATCCCATGCTGCTCGCGAGCGCCGCGGCGGCGCTGCTGCTCGTCAAGGCGGTGATCTGCTTTGTCCTGGCCCTGTTGTCGCGCCAGCAACTCGCCGACGCGGTGCGGTTCAGTCTGGCACTGCCCCAGGCGAGCGAGTTCAGCTTCGTGCTGTTCGGCGCGGCGGTCGGCGTCGGCGCCCTCGAACCGCAGAACGCCGCGATGGCGACATTGGTCGCCGCGGTGTCGATGGCGGCGACGCCGGTGTTCTTCGCGGCATCGGAACGGTTCGTGATCCCGCGGCTGGAAGCCGAACCGGTGCCGGACTATGACACGATCGAAGCGGCGGATGCGCCGGTGATCCTGTGCGGCGTAGGACGTTTCGGCCAGATCGTGGCCCGTGTGTTGCGCATGCATGGGATCAGGTTCACTGCGCTGGAGCGTGATCCAGGTCAGGTGGACGTGCTGCGGCGGTTCGGCACCAAGGTGTATTTCGGCGATCCGACGCGTCCCGACATGCTGCGGGCAGCCGGGGCGGAGCAGGCCAAGCTGCTGATCATCGCGCTGGACCATATGCAGGATGCGCTGCGCGTCGTTGAAGTCGCGAAACGCAATTTCCCGCAGCTGAAGATCCTGGCGCGGGCGCGCAACCGCCAGCACGCGTATCTGCTGATGGACCGCGGCGTGGACGGGCTGGTGCGCGACACCTTCCATTCCAGCCTGAAGATGGCGGAGGACGCGCTGCTGGCGCTGGGAATTGCACCCGACGACGCCGCCCGTTCGGTCGCCCTGTTCCGCGCCTACGACGAACAGGCACTGCTCGATGCCCATGCGATCTATCGTGACGAGAAGCGGCTGATCCAAAGCTCGAAAGAGGCGACCGAGGAATTGATGGCGCTGTTCGAAGCGGATCAGCTGCGGGAGCAGGCAGGCGAGCCAGCAAAGGACGCAGTAAAATAGCCGGGTGCAGTACAATAGAGGGATGCGCCGAAGAGGGATGCGCCGAAGTCGGCGGGCGTGACGCGCCCGGCTCCCGGTCGGTCACTCATGCTCTGCCGTCTTGCGCAGTCCGGTCATTGCGCGCTTGCGTTGCCCGGGCTTACCTCTGCCGCCATGAGCAAACGGTCGCAACAGATTGAGGCCGCGTTCCGCCAGGGCCAGCAGTTGCACATGGCCGGGCGCCTGGCGGAAGCGGAACAAATCTATCGCCAGATCCTCGCGGTGATGCCGCGACACGCTGATGCGCTGCACGCCCTGGGGGCGCTCGCGCTGCAGGCCGGCCAGCCGGCGATTGCCGACACGCTGCTCGGCCAGGCGATCGGCCTGAAGCCGGCCGCCGAGTTTCAGCTGACGCGCGCTCATGCGCTGCTCGCCTTGAACCGGCCGCGGGAGGCCGCGCAGGCGGCGCGTCTTGTGCTCCGTGCACGCGCGAACAGCGCTGAGGCGCATCAGGTCCTGGGTCATGCGCTCAGCGACGAAGGCCAGACCGAGCAGGCCATCGCCGCGTACCGGAGCGCCCTGCGGCTGAACCCGGGTCTGCCCGACATCCGCAACAACCTCGGCATGGCGCTGCGCCAGGCTCATCGGCTGGCCGAGGCGGAACAGGAACTGCGCCAGGCTCCGCCGGAGCCCGAGGCACTGGTCAACCTGTCCAGCGTGCAGAAGGAACGCGCAGCCTTCGTTCAGGCCGAGGCGACGCTGCGGCAGGCGCTGCGGCTGGCGCCGGCCAATCCCGTGCTGCGCTACAACTGGTCATTGCTGATGTTGCTCCTGGGACGGCCCACCGA
>DASWON010000310.1:0-9934 GCA_036398735.1 Rhodopila sp. | reverse complement strand
TTTCCCGCTGCTGTTGCTGGTCGCCACCGCGGCAGCTCCTGCCGCCGCAAGGGCGGAAGATGCGTCCAAACCCGCCCCTGTGGAGCCAACCGCGGTAGAGCGGACCAACGCGTTCCGCCAGGCATACAGCGCCTCCTTCTACGAGTTCGAGGCATGCGGTGACGCTGTCGCGGGGCGCATCTATCGTAGCGCGCTGACGGAAAAGCTGCGGCAATGCCCGTTTGCGGCGGAGACAAAGCAGCGGTTTCACGCCTGGTCGGCGGCGCAACGGCGGAAATCGAGCCAGATGATCGCCAGGTTGGTCGAGGATCATGGCGGGCTGCCGATGCGCCTGGAAGGCATGATGCGCAGTTGTCACGAACAGATGCAAAGCCTGGAGTATCGCGCGCTGCGCGGCCGGCTCGACGATTACGCCAGCGGCAAGGCCGGCCCGGAAACTGTGGTGACCCAGCCCTGTGATGCTGCGGAGATCGCGCCATGATCGCCGCCGCGCTGCCCGAGACGTGACCTGATCCCTGCGACGCATACGCTACGGGAGGGCCTGCCCTGCGCATCGCCGGTTGCGGCCCATTCGCGACGCTGTATGGTCCGCGCCGAACGATCCAGGGATCCGCACCATGCGCCCATCCGGCCGCAACCCCGACCAACTCCGAGCCGTCTCGATCACCACGGGCTTTGCGCGCCACGCGGAAGGGTCCGCGCTGATCCGCATGGGCAATACCGAGGTCCTGTGTGCCGCCAGCGTCGAAACGCGGGTTCCGCCGTTCCTGCGCAACACCGGCCTGGGGTGGGTCACCGCGGAGTACGGCATGCTGCCGCGTGCGACCCATACGCGCGGCGACCGGGAAGCGGCTCGCGGCAAGCAGTCTGGCCGCACGCAGGAGATCCAGCGGCTGATTGGCCGTTCGCTGCGCGCCGTGGTGGACCGTGCAGCCATGGGCGAGATGTCCATCACCCTCGACTGTGACGTGCTCAACGCCGACGGCGGCACCCGCTGCGCCGCGATCACCGGCGCCTGGGTCGCGCTGTCGCTGGCTTTCCGGCACCTCGTGAAGATGAACGTGCTGAAAACCATCCCGCTGACCGGGCAGGTGGCCGCCGTCTCTTGCGGCATCGCCAGCGGCACGTCGGTTCTTGACCTGGATTATGATGAAGATTCGGGCGCTGATGCCGACGCGAATTTCGTGCTGACCGATGGCGGCGGCATCGTCGAGATCCAGGCCACGGCGGAAAAGACCGCTTTCACCGAGGCCCAGTTCCATGCGCTGCTCGGCCTTGCCCGCACCGGTACCGGCACGCTGTTCGGCCTGCAGCGCCAGGCACTCGGCGACTGATGGCGCGAAAGCTCGCCGCAGGCCAGAAACTCGTGCTGGCCAGTCACAACAAGGGCAAGCTCCGCGAAATCGAGGCGCTGGTCCGTCCGCTCGGCATCGAGGTTGTCTCGGCCGGCGCGCTGGGTCTGCCGGAGCCCGAGGAGGACGCCCCGGATTTCGCCGGCAACGCCCGGATCAAGGCGCTGGCCGCGGCGACCGCGACCGGATTGCCGGCGCTGTCCGACGACTCGGGGTTCTGCGTCGCCGCGCTGAACGGTGCGCCGGGTGTGCATTCCGCCCGCTGGGCCGGACCGGACAAGGATTTCACCACCGCGATGGCGACAGCGCATGAGCGCATCGGCGACGACCCGGACACCCGCGCCTGGTTCATCGCCGCGCTTTGCCTCGCCTGGCCCGATGGTCACACCGAGACCTTCCTGGGCCGCATCGACGGGGCCGTCGTCTGGCCGCCCCGCGGCGACAAGGGTTTTGGCTATGACCCGATGTTCGTCCCGGCCGGCGCTCGGCAAACCTTCGGGGAAATGGATCCCGACGCCAAACATGCAGTCAGCCACAGAGCGCGGGCATTCGCACAAATGCTGACGTCGTGCTTCGGTTGATGTAAGACCGGGCGGTCGTCAGCACTTGCGGGTCCGGGCGAGTGAGCAGCGCTCGTGAGGGCACCTGTCGCGGCAGATGGGGGAACCGGGGCATCGGAGGCGCCGGTCCCTCAGACAGGGGGACGGCGATGCGGCAATGTCTCCGGCGGCTGGATAACCGAAAAAAGATAACAAGAGGCGGCGTCCAATGTGGTTCCATCGCACGACCCTGGTCCTGGCGCTGTTGTTGCCCGGTGCTCTCGCTCAGGCCGAACTGCCGGCGACGGTCAAGGTCGGGATCCTCAACGACATGAATGGCCCGTTCGCCGACCAGTCCGGCCGTGGCTCGGTCATCGCCGCCGAGATGGCCGCTGAGGAATTCGCGGCCGAGGGGGGTGGCTTCCGGGTCGAGATCCTGTCCGCTGATCATCTCAACAAGCCCGACGTGGGCGCGCAGATCGTTCGGCAGTGGGTCGACCGGGATGCGGTGGACGCTGTCGCCGACGCCGTGAATTCGAGCGTCGGCCTGGCGGTGAACACGGTGATGGCCGAGAAGCATCGCACCTTCATCGCAACCAACGTCGGTACCTCCGATCTCACCGGAAAATTCTGCCAGCCGACGACCGTGCAGTGGACGATGGACACCTACGCGATGGGCAACACCATGGCCCGGGCGATGATGCGGCAGGGGGCGGACAGCTGGTACTACATCAGTTTTGACTACGCGCTTGGCGCTGCGTTGGAGCGCGACTCGGCAGCCGCTCTGACCGGCCTCGGCGGCAAGGTCATCGGGTCGGTCAAGCATCCGCTGGGCACCACGGATTTCTCCTCCTTCCTGCTCCAGGCGCAGTCTTCCGGCGCGAAGGTCATCGCACTGGCCGACACCGGCACCGACCTGATCAACGCCGTGAAGCAGGCGGCGGAGTTCGGCGCTACCACGAAGCAGGTCCTCGCCGGGTTGTTCACCCAGATCGTGGATGTCGATTCGATCGGATTGCCGGCGGCGCAGGGACTGACGGTGACGGAGGCGTTCTACTGGGACCTGAACGACAACACCCGTGCCTTTGGGCGTCGTTTCGCGCAGCGTTTCAACGATCGCATGCCGACGGCCAACCAGGCCGGTGTCTACTCCTCGGTACTGGCCTATTTGCATGCCGTGAAGGCCGCCGGTACGATTGAGGGCGAGGCGGTTGTTGCGCAGATGCGGCGGCAGCCGATCGAGGATAAGCTGTTCGGCACCGTGACGGTTCGTCAGGACGGCCGAGCGGTGCATGACATGTACACGTTCCGGGTGAAGGCGCCCGGTGAGTCGAGGTCCCGGTGGGATGTCTACAATATTGTTGCCCGGATCCCGGGAGACGTCGCGTTTCGGCCGCTGAACCAGGGCGGCTGCAGGCTTATTACGAACTAGGAAGAAAATGATGGCGGATACGCTGACTTCAGGCTCGGGCACGAGCGAAACGATCACCAAGGACACCTGGCCCGGCGCGCTGTATGACCTGCTGCGCGCGAACCGCGTTACTCAGTTCTGCTACGTGCCGGACGCCGGCCACAAGGTGCTGATCGACCGCTCTCTTGCCGATCCGGACGTGCATTCGGTGCCGCTGACCACCGAGGAGGAAGGTGTGGCGATGGTTGCCGGCGCCGATCTCGGCGGGTCGCGCGCGGTGCTGCTGATGCAGTCGTCGGGTGTGGGCAACTGTATCAACATGCTGTCGTTGACTCAGGGTGGACGCTTTCCGTTTCTGACGCTGGTTTCGATGCGCGGGGAGTTCGGCGAAGGTAATCCATGGCAGTTCGCCATGGGCCAGGCGGTGGAGCCGGTGCTGAAGGCAATGGGCGTGATCGTACTGCGCGCGGATCATCCCTCCGACGTCATTCCGTGCGTGACCGCGGCCATCACGATGGCGTTCCAGTCCGGCCAGCAAGTCGCTGTGCTGCTCACCCAGCGTCTGATCGGCGCGAAGAAGTTTTAAGGAACGCTGTCATGGCCAAGTTGAACAAGCTACAGACGGCGACCTTGCCGGATGCCGTGCTGGATCGTCGTCAGGCGGTGCCGGCGCTGATCGAGAATCCGGGTGATTTCCTGATGGTGGCCGGTCTTGCCGGAACCGCGTGGGAGTTATCGGCGCTGACGCATGAGTCGCCTCGCCTGTTTGGCCTCGGTGGCGCGATGGGGGCGGCGCCGATGCTGGGCCTGGGCCTTGCCCTGGCGCAGCCGAAGCGGCGCGTGCTGGTGGCGACCGGGGACGGCGAACTGCTGATGAATGTGGGGGCGCTGGCGACGATCGCGTTGCAGAACCCGCCCAACCTGACGATCATCTGTGTGGACAATGGTCATTACGGCGAGACGGGCAACCAGGACAGCCACACCGGGCTTGGTGTTCGTCTGGACGTGATCGCGGCCGGCTGCGGATTTCCGGTCGTGCACGTGATCAACACCGAGGCGGACATGGCGGAGGGGCGGCGTCTGGTGCGTGAAGGCGGCGGCCTGTCCTTCATCCTGCTGCGGGTGACCGAGGGGCCGGCCGCGCATGACGGAAAGAAAAACCTCGTTCCTCACATAGAACGGGATCGTTTCAGGGCGGCCCTGCTTGGATGACGATTTCGGCCTGTTGCGGCTGCAGATCGAGTGGGGGGCGGATGAGGCACTCGACCTCGATCCGATCGACCGCCTGCGGCCGGTTGAGCGCAGGACGCCTCCGTCGCCGCGTCCGGTCGCGGCCGTCGAACCGCCGAAAGGCACGGCGGCCGAGCGCGCGCTGGCAATGGCCGGACAGGCCACGACGCTGGATGCGCTGCGTGCGGCTGTTGCGAATTTTGATGGCTGTTCGTTGCGCGACACCGCCAGCAATCTGGTCTTTGCCGAGGGCGATCCCACCAGCACGACGCTGATCATCGGCGATCCGCCGGGACGGGAGGAGGACCGGAGCGGCCATCCGTTCGCCGGGCCCGAGGGGCAACTGCTCGACCAGATGCTCGCCAGCATCGGCCTCACGCGAACGGCGCTGATGCTGGCGCCGCTGCTGCCGTGGCGTCCGCCGGGCGGGCGTCCACCGTCGCCGGGTGAGCTGGCGATGTGCCTGCCGTTCCTGCACCGGGTGGTCGTGCTGCTCAAGCCCCGTCGGATCATGCTGTTCGGCGGCGCCGCGGCGCGTGCTCTGCTCCCGACGCAGAGCCGGCGGCGAAATCCGCGCGTATGGCTCGATATGAGCATACCAGGCATGCAAGGTATGCTTCCCACGCTGGCCCTGCCGGGGCTGGCCGAGATGCTGAAGAGCCCGGTTTTGCGGCGGGATGCCTGGGCGGGACTGCGATTATTGCGTCGAGAGATCGACTGAACACAAACGCGAACGTGAGGCCGGCAAAGGTGCGAAGAAACCACGCATTTCCTGGTATTGTCGCAATATAAAACTATGTCTCGCCAAATGGGGTTGCGTCTCGCTACTGGAGCGGCTAGCGAGACGGTATGCGAGGGATCGGTTACACGCTCTCCCGCCTTCCTACCGTCCGGGCGTTCATTGCCGGGGCAGCGATCCTCGCGGGGGCTTTCACGTCCGCCGCGCACGGACAATCGTCCGGATCGGGGAATGGCACAGGGATGCTCACAGATGGAACGCGGCCTGATGAGGCTGCGTTCGCGGTGCCGCGTGTGCCGCATGACGGAGCGCCCGGCGTGGCGTTTCCGCAGCCGTTGCGGCCGAGCGATGTGGCGCTCATGCGGCGGATATTTGCGTATCAGGCGCATGGTGACATTCCTGAAGCGGTTCGTTCCGTACTAGATCTGGAAGACTCGTTGCTTGTCGGTACTGTCCTGGCGGACCGCTACCTCGGTCGGTATCATCGCTCGACAGCCGGCGAACTGTCTGACTGGCTCGCACATTACGCTGATCAGCCCGAGGCGCCCGCGGTTCATGCGCTGTTGCTGACGCGGCTGCCGAAGGGTGCCGCTCCGCCACCGGCGCCGGCGGCCGTGCCGCCAATCGTTGCGGTTGAGACGGGCCCGGTTGCGGACGATATCGACCCGCCACGTAACGATCTGAAGCGCGATCCGGTTCTGGACCGCTCCGTGCTCGATCGTGCCCAGCGCGGAAATATGGCGGTCGCGCTGCGTCCGATCGCCTCCGCGCGCGGAATCTCATCCGCTTATGCCGCTCAGCTTCGCGCCGAAGTGGCACAGGTGTTGTTTATCCGGAATGAAGACGCCGACGCTCTGCGTGTCGCCCAGTTGGCGGTGAACGACATCGCGCCGGCGGACCAGCCAAGCCTGGGCTTCTACATCGGAGGCCTCGCCGCATGGCGGCTCGATCAGGTCGGCCTGGCGCGGGTTCTGTTCGAAGGTGGAGCGAAAACCCAGGACGCGTCGCCCCGCGTTCACGCCGCATCGGCGTTCTGGGCGTCCCGTGCCAGTCGCGCGATGCACGACGCCGTCGGAACCGTGCGATGGCTGCATGCCGCCGCTGAGGAGCCGGCGACGCTGCATGGCCTGCTGGCCCGCCGCGTGCTGCGGATGGACACGGGCCTGGCACCAGGCCGAGCCACGCTGGGCCAGGCCGATGTTGATGCCGTGGCGGAAACGCCGCAGGGCTGGCGTGCCTTTGCCCTGCTGCAGGTCGGACAGGCGGACCGCGCCGAGGCGGAACTGCGCGCCTTGTGGTCAAAAGCCGCGGATAATCCGGTATTCGGGCGGTCGCTGCTGATGGTCGCATCCGCCGCCGGTCTGGCGGATTGTGCCACGCAGATGGCGGCGTCGCTGCGCCCCGCGGATGGAGGGTCGGGCGCGGAACCGCGGGTTTCGCTGCCGCGCCTGCGGCCGGCCGGTGGTTTCAGTATCGATCCGAGCTTGGTATATGCGCTGGCACGAGTGGAATCCAATTTCAATCCGGGTGCGATTTCACCCGCCGGTGCGCGCGGCCTGATGCAGATCATGCCGACAACCGCGCAATACATCACCGGCAACGTCGCGTTTGATCCGGACCGCCTGCATGAACCTGCGTCCAACCTTGAAATCGCGCAGCGCTACATCGCGTATCTGGCGCGCCAGGACGGGATCGATGATGATCTGATCCGTGTGCTGGCGAGCTACAATTCGGGACCGGGCAATTTCATCCGCTGGGGTGCCGGTGTGCACGATCAGGGCGACCCGCTGCTGTTCCTCGAGGCAATCCCGATCGATGAAACGCGGGCCTTCGTGCAGCACGCATTGCTTTACTCGTGGCTCTACGCCGCTCGGATGCACCTGCCGGCGCCTAGCCTGGACGCGCTGGCGGCGGGCGAATTTCCACGCTTCTCGCCGGCCCTGGTCGCTGCGAAAGGGGCTGTCCAGACGAGGATGGCCGCCGGGCCGACCATACGGCCAAGGCTCGCCTCCGCAGGAAGCATCGAGACCGGCAAGCCTAATGCAGGCAGTGTCCGGACGAAGATGGCTGCGGCCACAACCGGCGGACCAAGGATCGCCATCGTGGGGATGACCCCAGGGGCGATACTTCAGGATGCGGCGATTCCGGGAGCAGGGAACCCAACAGCGGCATCCATGACAGGGTGGGGCCCGATGCGGCCCACGTCATACAGCTTCACACCACAGGCCGCGACGGGCACAATGGCGCTGATGACGCCGGGACCGGACTGATCCCGGCGTGACACTTCCGGGCGCCACGCGCGCCCAACCGCCGGAGGCACGCGCCATGGCACGCATCGACGAAAGCCGTCCTTTCATCCCGGTGAACATCGCCGTGCTGACCGTGTCGGACACCCGTACCACCGCCAACGACACGTCGGGCGACACGCTGGCCGAACGCGTCGTCAAGGCCGGGCATCGCGTGGCCGCGCGGGCGATCGAGAAGGACGAAACGGCCGCCATCGTGGCGCTCCTGCGCCGCTGGATCGCCGACCCGGACATCGACGTGGTGATCACCACCGGAGGCACCGGCATCACCGGGCGCGACGTCACTCCGGAAGCCTTTGAGCACGTCATGGAGAAGCGCATCGAAGGTTTCGGCGAGCTGTTCCGTATGCTCAGCTATCAGAAGATCGGCACCTCCACGATGCAGTCCCGGGCGATCGGCGGCGTCGCGGGCGGCACCTACCTGTTCGCGCTGCCCGGAAGCACGGGCGCGGTGAAGGACGGCTGGGACGACATCCTGGTGTCGCAACTGGACAACCGTCACCGCCCCTGCAACCTCGTCGAACTGATGCCGCGGCTGCAGGAACATCTCAACCCGGCGGCGGAGTAGGAAACGGCCGCTTCGCGCTCTTGCCGGCGCGATGGTGCTGCAAGAGGTGTCGCTCCGTGAGCCGGGTGTCCGCGACGATGCCGATCTCTTCCCGGCATGCCAGCCGCGGCCGGTTGATCCCAAGGTCGCATCGGTAAACCGGCGGGTCATCAGGGGCAGGCTCAGAACAGGACGGCTGATGTGCCGGCCTGGCCGCGGCGGGGAACCTGCGTCAGCGGGGCGAGCGCGGCAATATTCGGCTTGGGTCCGGCGGCCTCGCAGCTGCGCCTGATCACCGTACCGAAGCCGGTTGACGGCCGGCAGGAGGGGGGCGGGCACCTGGGGCATTTCCTCCGGACTGAGAACCGCTGTAAGAGGATCGGCGATGTCGAACCGCTGGTTCCACCCGTACGGTCTGTTCGCGGTGCTGCTCGCGCTGATGGCGCAGCTTGGCTTGGGCGCCACGGTGCCGCGGATCGACCCGGTGGCGGGGATCGGCGCGCTCTGCCACTCCGGAGACGACTCGAGCGACGCGCCGTCGCAGACTCCCGCGCATTCGACTGACTGCCTCATCTGTCCGTTGTGCATCGCCTGGCACGCCCAGTCGGTGCCGTTGATCCCCGCAGGGGCCGCGCCGCTGCCGCCGTCCGTCACCGTCGTGCGCGAGGCGGGATTACCGCCGCCGTCGACCGCGCCACCGGCCCCGCATCGGCCGCCCAGCCAGCCAAGAGCGCCTCCGACCATCTCCTGAGCATCGCCCCGGCCCGCCCGCGCGGGCCGATTCCCTTTGCTTTCAGGAGCTTATTCCATGAGACCGCGCACTTTGCTCGCCGTGCTGGCCGCTGGCCCGATGGCGCTTTCGCATCAGGCCCACGCGCACGGCTTCGCCGGCGACCACATGTTCATCAGCACGCTGCTGATCGATGATCCCAACGTCGCCGATGAGGCGAGCCTGCCCACCTTCTCCTATCAGCCGCAACCCGCCGACGAGGGTCAGGAACCCACCCTCTACGGGCTGGGCTTTGAATGGGACAAACGGATCACCGAGAACTTCGGTTTTGCCCTGGAAAGCGGCTACAACTGGCTGAAGCAGCCGGGTGAGAAGACCGCCAACGGCTGGAACAATCTGTCGGTCACGCTGAAGTACAAGCCATATGTCAATGCCGAACACGAGTTCATGCTGTCGGTGGGCGTGGAGCGGGCGTTCGCGCGAACCGGAGCGAACGGCAGCAACGGCGCGGCGCTGGACAACGAAGACAGCAGTTCCACGACCCCGACGATCTTCTTCGGCAAGGGCTTCGGCGACGTTCCGGTAGGCTGGCTGCGGCCGTTGGCGCTGACCGGCGAGCTCGGTTACGTGATCCCGGACAAGAACCTGAAGGTCGACCCGGTCAGCCTCACGCCGACCAACAATGGATTGTCCAACGCCTGGGAGGGTGGGCTGTCGCTGCAGTACAGCATGCGCTATCTGTCCTCACAGGTGAAAGATTACGGCTTTCCCGAGTTCGTCAACAAGCTGACGCCGGTAGTCGAACTCAGCTGGTCGTCCCCCGCCAGCAGGCCGACGCAGGATACCACCCAATATCTGTGGGGCGTCGGCGTGAACTACACGACCACAGGGTATGCGTTTGGCGTCGAGGCTCTGATCCCGGGCAACACACGGACCGGCTCTCATGTGGGCGTCATTGCCCAGTTCCATCTCTACTTCGACGACCTGCTCCCGCACAGCCTGGGCAAGCCAATCGCGGAGTGGTTCTGACCATGAGAACTATCCTTCTCGCGGCGGCGGCCGTCATTTTGAGTGCAACGG
>DASWON010000309.1:0-2107 GCA_036398735.1 Rhodopila sp. | reverse complement strand
CGGTCTACGACGATCAGGCTGAATTGACCAAACTGCCTTACCTGGCCACGTTGAAGACGTCGGTCCAGAATGCCGTCCCACGGCCGGCACTGCCCAACTACACCGATGTCTCGGCAGCGATTCAGAACGACGTCTACTCGGCGCTGACCGGCAAGAGCTCGGTGACCGACGCGTTGTCCGATCTGCAGTCGCAGCTCGGCACCCTCATCGCTCAGTAGCGACCACCATTCCGCACCACGGAAGGATGACCGGGGGTGCCGCCGCGCGGCGGCGCCCCCGACGGGAGATCCAGATATGAGCGCTTCTGCGACCGTTCTCACGGCACCACCCACTGCGCCGCGATCGAGGCAGAATACCGGCGAAGGCCGCTTCGCGTTGCTGATCCTGGCCCCGGGCGTCGTCGTCCTGCTGGCCGTCATCGTGCTGCCTATGCTGGCCACGATGCGCCAGGCATTGTTCGGTGACCCCGGCCTGGACCCGGCGACGGGTTTTGTCAATCCCACAGCACCTTTTGTGGGTCTCGACAACTTCCGCCGGGTCCTGGCTCTGGACAATGGCCGGTTCTGGCGAGACCTGCTGAACACGACGGTGCTCGCCTTCGCGACGGTCCTTCTCGAGACGGTCATCGGGACCGCGATGGCCTTGGTGATGAATCAGGCGCTCAAGGCGCGGGCACTGATCAGGGTCAGCGTGCTGATCCCGTGGGCCATCCCGTCAGCTCTCTCCGGGGTGATGTGGGGATGGGTGCTGAGCGCGAACGGCATCGTCAACAGCATTCTTCCGATCAAGGTGCTGTGGACCGCGGACGGAGTTCCGGCGCTGTTCGCGGTGATATTCGCCGACACCTGGAAGAGTGCACCATTTCTCGCGCTGCTGGTGCTCGCCGGCCTACAGACCATTCCGGGTGAGGTGTACGAGGCCGCCCGGGTCGATGGTGCCGGCGCCTGGCGACGGCTGATCAGCATCACGCTGCCTCTGGTTCGGCCGGCGCTGGTCGTCGCGGTGCTGTTCAGACTGCTGGACGCGTTGCGCATGTTCGACCTGCCGTACGTGCTGATCGGCCCACGCAAGGAATCGGTGGAGACGCTGTCGATGGTCTCCCAGGACGAGGCGGGCGGCCTCCACTACGGGATGGCCGCCAGCTACGCGATCGCCTTGTTCGTCTTCATCTTCCTGATCGTCTTCATCTTCGTCAGGTTCCTGGGCGCAGACATTCTGGGCAGCACAGGGTCCGGCGTCAGCCGTCGGCATCGTCGTCAGGAGGCGGTCGTATGAGCGCCGCGTTGGTTGTCCCCGGCCCGCGGCCTCGCAGATCGGGCCGGGCGGGCAAACTGTGGACCTACCTCGGCATGCTGCTGCTGGTGTTGTTCTGTCTCGCCCCGATCTATTGGATGGTGGTGTCCGCATTCCGGCGGGCCTCCGACATCTTCGCCATCAGCCTGGTGCCGCAGCCGGTCTCGCTCGACAACTTTCGCACGGTCTTCGCCGCTGGTCAGGGTTTCCTGCGCTCGCTGCTGAACAGCTTCGTGGTCGCCACGGCGACGACGGTGCTGACCCTGGTGGTAGCGGTCAGCGCGGGATATGCACTGGCCCGCCTGGAGTTCCGGTTCAAGCGTGCGTTCATGATCGGTGTGGTGTCGACCTCGATGTTCCCGACCGTGGCGCTCATCGTTCCGATGATCCAGATCTTCTCCGGGATCGGTTGGATCAACACCTACCAGGCGATGATCCTGCCCAGCCTGTCGTTTGTGCTTCCGTTGTCGATCTGGAACCTCACCACATTCTTCCGGCAACTGCCCAACGAACTGGAACAGGCCGCCATGGTCGACGGGTGCACCCGTGGACAGGCGTTCCGGAAGATCATCCTGCCGCTGTCGGCACCGGGAATCTTCTCCACCGCGATCATCGCCTTCGTCACGACCTGGAACGAATTCCTGATTCCTCTGAGCATGACCAACCAGCCTTCGGTGCAGCCGGCGACC
This sequence comes from Rhodopila sp., assembly GCA_036398735.1. Lineage (GTDB taxonomy): Bacteria > Pseudomonadota > Alphaproteobacteria > Acetobacterales > Acetobacteraceae > Rhodopila. The sequence goes on along the minus strand of DASWON010000309.1, from coordinate 125 downwards.
GTGGTCATCGCACGGTTCTCCGGTGGCAGTGATTTCGCACAGCCGTTCGGTAGTCAGATGGCCGCATCTGTGGTGGTCACCATTCCCATCGTCGTCCTGGTGCTCGCCTTCCAACGTCGCATCGT
>DASWON010000308.1:0-36687 GCA_036398735.1 Rhodopila sp. | reverse complement strand
ACCGGCTTCGGCCGCACCGGCCAGTGGTTCGGCATGGGGCACTGGAACACCAAGCCGGACCTGATGTCCTTCGCCAAGGGGGTCACCTCCGGATATCTGCCGCTGGGCGGCGTCATCATCTCCAAACACATGCATGAGGTGCTGCTCGACGCACCAGCGGACGAGAAATTCATGCACGCCGCGACCTACTCGGGCCACCCGGTATGCTGCGCTGTTGGCCTCGCCAATATCGACATCATGGACAAGGAGGGGATGGTCGAACGGGCTCGGGTCCAGGGTGACCGCTTCCGCAAGAATCTGGAGACGCTGCTGACGCTGCCGAATGTCGGCGAGGTGCGCGGCATCGGCATGCTGGCCGCCATTGAGCTGGTCGAGGACAAGGGCAGCAAGGCGCCGGCCAAGGGCCTCGGTGCCCGCGTCGTCGCCGAGGCGGCGAACCGTGGCCTGATCCTGCGGCTGCGTGCCGCGGCTGACGGGCCGCCGGCCAGCGGCGATACGCTCTGTTTCGCTCCGCCGCTTCCCACCCCGGAGGCAACACTCGACCGGATCGTCGAGATCGTAGGAGATTCGATCCAGGCGGTAGCATAGGGAGTGCGGGGGGCAAAGTCGGGGCTCCGCTCCTTCGGTTCGGTCCGCGACCCAGGCCGGCCAAGTGGCGATGCTCCCCGCAACCTGAGGCCATCCGGCATCGGGGGACGCGGCCGACTGGATTGGCCCGCGGCGCCGCGGGTTCTTCTGGTGCTGATTGCCTCCCTTGTCCCGCATCTCGCGCATGCCGCGTCGCTGCCACCGACCGAGTCGGCCACGGGTCTCGTCGTCTCGGCGCAACACCTCGCGGCCGAGGCAGGTGCTGACGTCCTCCGTCACGGCGGTAACGCCATCGATGCCGCGGTTGCAGTGGGCTATGCCGAGGCCGTGGTGAACCCCTGCTGCGGCAATATCGGCGGTGGCGGCTTCCTGACGGCGCATCTTCCTGACGGCCGCGACATCTTTCTGAACTTCAGAGAAACGGCCCCGGGCGCGGCGACTCCCGGCATGTTTCTTGATGCCAACGGCCAGCCGATCCCGGGGGCCAGCCTGCATGGCTGGATGTCCGCCGGCGTGCCCGGGTCGGTGCGCGGCCTCGACACCGCCCTGACGGAATATGGCACCATGCCACGCGGCGCGGTGATGGCGCGGGCCATCCGCCTGGCGCGTCAAGGCTTCATCCTGACCGCGGCCGATGCCGACATTCTGGCCCGGGGCGCCCCATTACTGCGCCACGACCCGGCGGCCGCGCGCATCTTCCTGCGCCCCGACGGGTCGCCGCTGCGGGCCGGTGACCGCCTTCGCCAGCCGGAACTGGCTGTCACCCTGCAGGCCATCGCCGACCATGGGCCGGATGCGTTCTACAAGGGCCGCATCCCCGAGGCAGTGGAGGCGGCGTCCCGTGCCGGAGGCGGCGTCATCGCGGCGGCGGACTTCGCCGCGTATCGCGTCACCGAGGGGCCGCCGCTGACCTGCACCTACCGTGGCTACGTCGTCAAATCGGCGCCGCTGCCTTCGTCCGGCGGCCCGACGATTTGCGAAATCCTCAATATCCTGGAGGGCTATGACCTTCGCGGCCTGGGTTTCCATGCCGCCGATGCAATCCACTTCATGACCGAAGCGTTCCGTCTGGCCTTCTTCGACCGCAACACCTACCTCGGCGATCCGGCCTTCGTGCAGGCGCCGCTGACCCGCCTGTTGTCGAAGGACTACGCCGCCCGGCTGCGCGGCACGATCAGCGACCGGGCGACCCGATCCGCCAGCCTGGGACCGGCTGTCCCGCCGCCGGGCGAGCGGCGTGAGACCACGCATTTTTCGGTTCTCGACAGGAAGGGCGGCGCCGTCTCCGTGACATACACGATCAACGGCGGTTTCGGTGCCGGGGTGATCGCCGGCAGGACCGGATTCCTCATGAACGACGAGATGGACGACTTCACGACGAAGCCGGGCGCCGCCAACCAGTTCGGCCTGGTGCAGGGTGAGGCCAATGCGATCGCCCCGGGCAAGCGGCCGCTGTCCTCGATGGCGCCAACCATCGTGCTGAAGGATGGTCGGGTTGTGATGGCGCTGGGCTCGCCCGGCGGACCGCGGATCATCACGGCGATCGTGCAAACCATCCTGAACGTCATCGACTACGGGATGGACGCGCAGGAGGCTGTCGACGCGCCGCGGCTGCACCATCAATGGCTTCCCGACGTGCTGTACGCCGAACCCTTCGCGCTGTCCCCCGATACCAAGACGCTGCTGGAAGAGATGGGGTATCGGCTTCAGGAGCAGCGGCCCTCGGGCGCTGTCGCACTGATCGCCTCCGGCACCGTCGCAGGTCCGAAATCCATGGCTCTTGGCGCGGATACCGTGGCGACCCATGCGCCGGGGCCTGATGTCTATTACGGGGCGAACGATTCCCGCCGACCTGCCGGCGTCGCTTTGGCACCCTAGCGCGTGCCCTGGCGGGCCGGAACCCCCAGGCCGTTACGGTTTCCACCGCTGGCCCCCGGCGCGCTGCCGCCGCCGCCCGGTGCGCAACGCAGCGGCGGCGTCTACGCCGGGATGCGCACCATCATCGACGAAATCCCGTGGACGAAGCTGGAGAACACCCGCCTTGGCTCCTCCACCAGTTCGATCCTCGGGAAGCGCTTCATAATTTCCTCCCACAGGATCGTCAGTTGCAACTCCGCCAGGCGGTTGCCGACGCAGCGATGGATGCCGAACCCGAAGGAAAGATGCTGGCGCGGCCGGGCGCGGTCGATGATGAACCGGTCGGCGTCCGCGATCGCTTCGGGGTCGCGATTGCCGGAAATGTACCACATCGCGAGCTTGTCACCGGCACGGATCGTCTTGCCGCCCAGTTCGTGATCTTCCAGCGCGGTTCGCCGCATATATGCCAGCGGCGTCTGCCAGCGGATGATCTCGGGCACCATGGAGGGGATCAGCCCCGGGTTCGCCTGCAATTTCCGATATTCATCGGGATGCTTGTTGAGTGCCCACAGTCCGCCGCTGATCGCGTTACGTGTGGTGTCGTTGCCGCCGACAATCAGCAGCACGCAGTTCACCATGAACTCCATCGGGTCCATGTTCCGCGTAGCCTCACCGTGCGCCAGCATGGAGATCAGGTCGTTGCCGCCGGGCGCGTTCACCCGCTGGTTCCACAGGTCCATCATCGCCGCGGCCATCTTCCGCAGCTCATTGAAGCGCGCTTCCTCGGTTTTCACCAACGCGTTCGGATCCTTGAAATTCGTGGTCGCGACGTTCGACCAGTAGGTCAGATCCCGCCGCCGCTCGAATGGATAGTCGAACAGGGTCGCGAGCATCTGCGTCGTCAGTTCGATCGACACGCGCTCGACCCAGTCGAAGGTCTCGTTCCGGGGCAACCCGTCGAGAATCCTGATCGCCCGCTCCCGGATCGTGCCGGCCATGGTCGCGAGGTTTCCGGGGGCCACGATCGGCGCCACCACCAGTCGCTGCACGTCGTGCTTCGGCGGATCCATGGCGATGAACATCGCCAGCCGGTACTGCGTTTCCTGATCCAGCAGGGTGATGCCCGACGCCGAGGAGAAGACCTTGGGATTGGTCTCCACCTTCATAATATCCTTGTAACGTGTTACCGACCAGAACGGCCCGAACTGGCTGTCCTGTGTGCGATGCACCGGATCATCGCGGCGTAATCGTGCGAACCAGTCCGGCCAGACATCGCTCTGAAAAATCCGAGCGTCCGAGATGTCGATCTGATCGAGCGGAACTGACCAGGGGTCGCCGAGCGTCTCGACGGTGACCGGCGCGTCCATCGTGATCTCCCGCGGCTGGGGACCTGCACCGTAGAAGGGAGGATCGCCAGGTGCAATCACGTCTTTGAGGGGGAACGCCCTCGTGGAGTTCGCAGGCACCCCGTGGACAGCGGCCGCGGCTGAGGTCACGTTTGGCGTGCGAACTGTAAACCGGATACCCCGATGCTCCCAGACTCCACTCTTCAGGATGCCGAATCTCTCCTTGCGGCATGCCGCGCCAAGGGAATCATGTTGGCCACGGCGGAAAGCTGCACGGGGGGGCTGATCGCCGCCGCGCTGACCGCCATCGCCGGGTCCTCCGACGTGGTGGACCGTGGCTTCGTCACCTATTCGAACGACGCGAAGCACCAGATGATCGGCGTCCCGATGCCGCTGATCGACGCCCATGGCGCGGTCAGCGAGGAGGTCGCGCGCGCGATGGCCGAGGGCGCTCTGGCGCGTTCGCGCGCCGCCATCGTGATTTCCGTCACGGGTGTCGCCGGTCCGGGTGGCGGCAGCCCCGAGAAGCCCGTCGGTCTGGTGTGCTTCGGCCTGGCCCGCACCGCCGTGCCATCGATTTCCGATCGGCAGATCTTTCCCGGCGATCGCGCGGCAATTCGTGCAGATACCGTGGCACATGCATTCAAGATGATCAGGGCCGTCCTCTGATCGAGGTGCCCTGCCTCCCCATTTGCCGACGAAGCCCCATCTATCAATCGAGCCCGCCTAACCGATGCCACAGACGGATGAAGGAGGATCAGCATGAAAGCGACCCTGAACGGCCATGTCATCGCCGAAAGCAACGAGATCGTCGAAAACGGCGGCTATGCGTACTTTCCGCCCGCGGCGACGCGGCTGGAATGGTTGGAGAAAGCCGAGAAGACTGAATCGGATCTCGCCTGCCCGCACGGCGTCCAGTTCTACGACGCAATCATCGACGGCCAGCGTTTCGAACGCGCGGCCTGGTCGTACGAGAGCCCGCAGCCGAAGATGGAGGCGGTGCGCGACCGCTTCGGCTTCTGGAAAGATGTCAAAGTCGCGTAACGGCCCAGGAGACGATCGTTCCCGGCGGTGACAGGGCTACGGGATTCCGTTGAGGACCCGTGGCCCGTCACCCGCCGTTTTTTCACCGGGGAACCCGGGGCGGACCTGGCGCACCGAACCACAGACACTTGATCCCACGGCCCGGGCCTCTTGCGTCGATGCGAAAGTGCGCCGCGCGGAAGATCAATTTGTCGGTATCATTGGCTTTTTCTTGCCGACGTTTCGGTCACTTTTTTTGCCGACGCTCGGTCGGATGTGCTCCCTCGGACGTTAAGCCGGGCGATCGGAGGGAGCCAATGGGAATGCGGCAGGTCATGCTCGCGGCTACGTCCCAGCCAGGGTCAGGATGCGGCGACCACGGCCCGGATCGTCCTGGCTCTGGCCCCCATTCCCTCAGGGTGAGGGTGCCCGAATCCCGGCCGCTCTGCACCGGCAGCCGGCCACGACCGTGAGCGCAGCGAATAGCCGCCCGTCCGCCGGGTCACTGCGCGGCCTGGACGGGATCAATCTGCTCATGGCGGATGTACGGGACGGGGTCGGGCCGTTTCTGTCGGTCTTTCTCAACGGCACGGAGCATTGGAATGCGGGAGCGATCGGCCTGGCGATGGGGGCATCCTCGATCGCCGCGGCAATCTGCCAGGTTCCCGCCGGCTTGCTGGTCGACGGCACGCGGGCAAAGCGGTCGCTGGTCATCGGTTCAGGACTGATGGTCGCTCTCGCCTGCCTGCTGATCGTGGCGTTTCCCGGCTTCTGGCCCGTCATCGCCGCGCAGGTGCTGCTGGGTTCAGCCTCCGCCGTGATTCCGCCCGCCATAGCTGCACTCTCGCTCGGGCTGGTCGGGCGGCGCCTGCCGGACGCCAGGATCAGCCGCAATGAGGGGTTCAACCACGCCGGCAACCTCGCTTCCGCGGCGTTGGCCGGTGGTCTCGGGCATTACCTCGGCAGCCGCTGGATCTTCTATCTCGTCTGCGGCTTTGCCGTGGCCAGTGCTGCAATCATCACGCGGATCAATCCGCGGGAGATCGACCACCAGGTCGCTCGTGGCGGCGAGGATCCTTCCCTGGCCGGCGCACCGGTTGCTTTCCGCGATCTGCTCCGGCGCCGCGATCTGGCGGTCTTCCTGGTCTCGGTGGTGCTGTTCCATTTCGGCAACGCCGCGATGCTGCCGATGGCCGGGCAGGTGCTGGCGCAGAGCCATCCGGGCGAGGATACCGTCGCCCTTTCCGCCTGCATCATCGCCGCGCAGTTCGTGATGGTGGGCGTCGCCTGGGGGGTCGGCCGCGCCTCCGCACACGGTATCGGCCGCGTCTCCGCACATGGTATCGGCCGCGCCTCCGCGCGAGGTATCGGCCGCGCCTCCGCACATGGTATCGGCCGCGTCTCCGCGCGAGGCATCGGCCGCAAGCCGATTTTTCTGCTCGCCCTGGCCGTGCTGCCGGTGCGCGGCGTATTGTTCTCGCTCACGACCAGCCCCTACGCGGTGGTCGGCATCCAACTGCTCGACGGCATTGCGGCCGGTATTTTCGGAGTGATTTCGGTGCTCATCGCGTCCGACCTCATGCGCGGCACCGGCCGCTTCAATTTCGCGCAGGGTCTGATGGCGCTCGCCGTGGGCCTCGGTGCCGCCCTCAGCAACGCCACCGCCGGGTATGTCGTGCAGTGGTTCGGGTTCACGACCGGATTCCTCTACCTGGCCGCCGTGGCGGCCATGGCCGGTCTGTTTTTCGCCGCCCTGATGCCGGAGACGAAGGTCGCGACCGCTGACGTGGCGGCAGAAACCGGCGCTGGGGACGCGATGGCGACGTGTGCGACCGTCCGACCTGAGGTCGCCTGATGGGGGCATTCGCGGTGCCGTCCTGGCTGGTCTCGGGGCACTGGACCGTATGGGGCATTGCCGCCGTGGCTACGGCCGGGGTCATCTTCCGTCCGTTCTCCTGGCCTGAGTTCGTCTGGGCGGTGGCCGGCGCCGCGCTGCTGGTGGGGCTCGGGCTGATGCCGGTGCCGGACGCGCTACAAGGGGCGGCGAAGGGCTCCGACGTTTACCTCTTCCTGGTCGGCATGATGCTGCTGGCCGAGCTCGCGCGGCAGGAAGGGCTGTTCGACTGGCTCGCGGCGAAGGCCGCCGGGCATGCGAAGGGATCGGCGACGCGGCTGTTCAGCCTGGTGTTCGCTGTCGGTACGGTGGTAACGGTCTTTCTGTCCAACGACGCGACCGCGGTGGTGCTCACGCCGGCAGTCGCCGCGGTGGTCCGCACGGCCAGGGTGAAAGAGGCGCTGCCATATCTGTTCACCTGCGCGTTCATTGCCAATGCAGCGAGTTTCGTGCTGCCGATCTCCAACCCGGCGAACCTCGTGATCTACGGCAGTCATATGCCGCCGCTGCTGCAATGGCTGCCCAGCTATGCGTTGCCGTCAGTGCTATCGATCGCGGCGACCTATCTGGTGCTGTTGCGAACGCAGCGGGGCCATCTGCGCCACCCCGTCGCATCCGAAATCGAGGTGCCGGCACTGAGCCTGTGCGGCAGGCTGACGGCTCTTGGCATCGCGGCCACGGCGGTCGTGCTGCTCGTTTCCTCCGGGTTCGGCGTTCAGCTTGGCCTGCCGACGTTTGCCGCCGGCGCGGCGACCGCGATCCTGGTGCTGCTGCGATCCGAAGCGGGTATGCTGCCGGTGCTGAAGGCGATCTCCTGGGGCGTGCTGCCGCTGGTTGCCGGCTTGTTCGTGCTGGTGGAGGCGCTGCAGAACACGGGCATCACGAATGACCTGGCGGGGCTTTTGGGCGACCTTGCGCGACACTCGGCGGCGCAGGCTGCCTGGGTCTCGGGAGGGATTCTCGCAGTCGGCTGCAACCTGGTGAACAATTTGCCGGCCGGTCTGCTGGCGGGCCGTGTGGTGGAGATCGCCGGCGTGCCGGAACCTGTCCGAGCAGCTGTACTGATTGGGGTGGACCTCGGCCCCAACCTGTCGGTGACGGGCTCGCTGGCGACCATCCTGTGGCTGACGGCGCTGCGGCGCGAGGGACTGCGGGTCAGCGCCTGGAGCTTCCTGAAGCTCGGCATATTGGTGATGCCGTCGGCGCTGGTGCTGGCGATCGCCGGCGTTTTCGCCTTCGCCCGATAGCAGCCGGCCCCGGTTGACGCCGCCCACATGGCACATGGGCGTTGTTGCCTGCGGCCGATAGCAGCCGAACCGGCTTGACCGTGCTCAGGGGTCACGGGGGTCGCCGCTGTCGCAGCCGTTGACAGTTACCCGGCGGCTGACGCCGCGTGATGCTTGCCGGGGAGGCATCCTGGGATATGAGGCAGCGCCTGCGCCAGTTCCTGGGGCATCGGCACATTCGCCTTGGTACCGTTGGCTGACTGCTGCATCCACGAGATGATGCCGATGTCCGGGAGACCTTCACTGTAGATGTACAGTCGACCCGTGTCGTCGTATTGCTTGCAGGCGCGGCCGCCAAGCCCGAACGGCCTTTCGATGCCCATCGTCGGATCGACCGCCGGCGTCGTCTGAGCGAAGCCGGCAACAGGCTGAAGTAATATGATCGCGACGATCGCGAGGACTGCTCTGTGCATAGAATATCTCATGGAAAATGCTTGATTCTATGGCCACCACGAATGCGGCGCGTGATTGGGCCTGCGGTGGGCCTTCCGGCGGAGCGCAACGCACTACCGGCGCGCGTCAGCATGGATGTTGGTTCGCTCATTAATGGCGCGGCGTCTGCCGTCCACCGATGCGGGTGATCCGGGTTGCCCATGGCGGCGCATGCTTGCTCGGATGACTTCGCCCGGTGTTCACGCGCCCGGGTCCGGCGCTGCACGATGGCACGGGAACGACGACGTGCCTCACGGTACACGACGACCCGCGACACCCTCTTTGCCATCATGGTCGCGCTGGCCGGTCTTCATCCCCCGGGCGTGCGGCCGGTCACCTCGGGATAAGGACAGGCCGGCAGACGGATCGGACTGTTGCAGTCGCTGATTCGAGAAAGGCCGTCGAGGACTGTCGGATACCGACATATGCGTGATCCTTCGATCGTACGGCTTTCAAGCCGACAGTTGAACGAAGGACGTTTCCCTCATGGTGCAGTGCACCATAGTCGGCAATACTATCATGTCAAGATAATCGTCACGGCACCTGTGGGGCGCCAACGGCTGCCGGCTCCAGGAAGCACGCATCCCCGTATGAATGGAATCGGTAACGCTCCTGGACGGCATGTGTGTAGGCGGCGCGTATGCGCTCGTGACCGGCGAACGCCGCGACCAGCATCAGCAAGGTGGATCGCGGCAGATGGAAGTTCGTCAGCAGCCGGTCCACGACCTTGAAGCGGTAGCCCGGCAGGATGAACAGCGCCGTCTCGCCCAGGAACGGCCGCACCGTTCCATCCGCCAGCGCGGCGCTCTCCAGCAGTCGCAGGCTGGTTGTGCCCACCGCGATGACCCGTCCCCCCGCGTGCCGGGCCTGGTTGATCGCCGTCGCCGCCGCTTCGCTGATTTCTCCACGCTCCGCATGCATCTTGTGTTCGGCCACGCGCTCCACCCGCACCGGCAGAAACGTGCCGATCCCGACATGCAGCGTGATCGTAACGCGCCGCACACCCGCGGCCTCCAGGTCGGCCAGCAGTCTTGGCGTGAAATGCAGCCCCGCGGTCGGTGCCGCGACAGCGCCCTCCCGTCGCGCGAACACCGTCTGGTAGTCGGTGGCGTCGCTTGGCAGCGGCCCGTCCGGTCGGTTGATGTAGGGCGGCAAGGCCAACGCTCCGGCGTGGTCGAACGCTTGCATCAGCGCGTCGCCCTCCCGGTTGAACGCCAGTCCGATGCTGCCGTCGGCGGTCTTGCCGATCACCCGGGCGGTCAGCGAGTCGGTCCCCTCGATCGCCAGCACGTCGCCGATCCGCAGTCGCCGGGCATTGCGGGCGAGCGCCTTCCATGAGCCGTCGGCATCCGGCCGGTCGAGCGTGATGCCGATCCGTGCCGTCCCCCGCGTGGCCTGGAGCTGTGCCGGAAACACACGCGTGTCGTTTGCCACCAGGATATCGCCGGGGCGCAGCAGGGAAGGCAGGTCGCGGATCGTCAAGTCGGAAAGCGCGTCGGGACGCACGTGCAACATGCGGGCCGCGTCACGCGGCCGGACGGGCTCATGCGCGATGCGGTCGGGCGGCAGGTCGTAATCGAAGTCGGCCAGCAAAAGGTCGCCGGCATCGGGGGGCGTCATAAGACGCGGGTCACTGATGAACCCGGATGCATGCAGATGGGCGACGCAGCGGTGGCGCGCGACGGTGCGCGGCCCTGCTTCCGCATCGCGGGCGGAGCGTGCCGTTTTCCCGGGACTGGCTGCGTTGCCGCCTGGCTGCGCGGGCGATTGCGGTCGCGAGCAACCGCATCACGTCGTGGCGGGTTACGCATACCGTCCAGGACTCCAACCGGGTTCAGGCGGTGCCTGAAAAGCGTATTCCACCACGGTGCGGCAGCGTCGCCACAGATCATCATCCTGTCCATTTGATCATGGAGACGACGGAACGATGTCCCGCTGGATCATGCCGCCGGCGTCGGGACCGGGAGGTGCCGTGTCCGCGCTCGTCTGCGGTGTCATGTGCCGGGCTACCGCGACTGATACGACGAAATCTCGATCAGATTGCCATCCGGATCGCGGCAGTAGACCGAGAGGATCGGTCCCAGGGCGCCGGTCTTCTCGACCGGCCCCTGCAGGATCTGCACACCCTTGTCGTGCAGATGTCCTACCACCTCGTCGGGCGGCACGGCGGTGATGAAGCAGACGTCCGCCGCGCCGGGGTCAGCGTTCACTCCGGTCGCCCACAGCCTCGCATCGGCGTCGACCGGGCGGAGGTTGATCTTCTGGCCGCCGAATTTCAACGCCGTCCGGTTTCCCTCGCCGAACGTCTCACGCTCCATGCCGAGCACGCGCTGATACCAGGCGGCGCTGATCTCCACGCTCGCGACATTCAGGACGATGTGGTCGATCCGGTCTATGGTGAAGCGCATCATCCCAGCCCGTCGTAGAAGTCGTTTCCCTTGTCATCCATCACGATAAAGGCAGGGAAGTTCTCGACCTCGATCCGCCAGATCGCCTCCATGCCGAGTTCGGGGAACTCCAGCACCTCGACCTTGCGGATGCAGTCCTGTGCCAGCCTTGCCGCCGGGCCGCCAACGCTGCCAAGGTAGAAGCCGCCATAGGTCCTGCAGGCATCCTTGACAGCCTTGGAGCGATTGCCCTTGGCCAGCATCACCAGAGATCCGCCCGCCGCCTGGAATTCCGCGACATAGCTGTCCATGCGGCCGGCGGTGGTCGGGCCGAAACTTCCCGTGGCCATTCCGGTCGGGGTCTTTGCCGGGCCGGCGTAGTACACCGGATGGTTCTTCAGGTAGTCGGGCAACGGCAGCCCGTTATCCAGCCGCTCCTTCAGCTTGGCGTGGGCGATGTCGCGCGCCACGACCATCGTGCCGGTCAGCAACAGGCGGGTCTTGACCGGATATTTCGACAGTTCGGCCCGGATCTCGGCCATTGGCCGGTTCAGGTCGATCGCCACGGAGTCGTCACCGAGGTGCTCGTCCGTCGCTTCAGGCAGGTACTTCGCCGGATCCGTCTCCAGCTGTTCCAGAAACACCCCCTCGGGCGTAATCTTGGCCTTGATCTGCCGGTCGGCGCTGCACGACACGCCGATGCCGACGGGCAGCGAGGCACCGTGCCGGGGCAGCCGCACCACACGCACGTCATGGCAGAAGTATTTGCCGCCGAACTGCGCGCCGATCCCGATGTTGCGGGAAATCTCCAGCACCTGCCGCTCCAGTTCCAGATCGCGGAAGGCATGCCCGGACTTGTCGCCGCTGGTCGGCAGCGCGTCGAGCCACTTGGTGGAGGCGAGCTTCACCGTCTTCAGCGTCATCTCCGCCGAGGTGCCGCCGATGACGATCGCCAGGTGGTACGGCGGGCAGGCCGACGTTCCCAGCGTCTTCATCTTGGTCTCGAGGAATTTCGCGAGCGCGGCCGGCGACAGGATCGCCCGGGTTTCCTGGAACAGGAACGTCTTGTTGGCCGACCCGCCGCCCTTGGCGACGAACATGAGGTGAAATTCATCCGCATGGTGGTCGCCCGGCGCGGCCATGATGTCGAACTGCACCGGCAGGTTGTTGCCGGTGTTGACCTCCTCGTACATCGACAGCGGCGCGTTCTGCGAGTAGCGCAGGTTGGTCTCGGTGTAGGTGCGATGGACGCCCCACGACAGCGCCTCTTCCTCATCGCCGTCGACCCAGACGCGCTGGCCCTTCTTGCCGAAGACGATGGCGGTGCCGGTGTCCTGGCACATAGGCAGCACGCCACCGGCCGCGATGTTGGCGTTCTTCAGGAGGTCGAGAGCCACGAACCGGTCGTTCGAGGAGGCTTCGGGGTCATCCAGGATGGCTCGCAGCGAGGCCAGATGCGCCGGGCGCAGCAGATGCGACACATCGTGAAAGGCGCGCAACGCCAGTTCGCTGAGCGCGTCGGGCGCGATGCGCAGGACAGTCTTGCCTTCGACGGTGATGGTGCGGACGCCCTCGATCGGCAGTTTGCGCCAGGGGGTGGTGTCCGGCCCCAGCGGCAACATCGGCGAGTACAGGAAGTTGGCGGGCCGCTGGGTCGGGGAGTCCACGTGGTATCCTTTCAGCCCCCGCTGTGCAGGATCGGGGGGCTCAAGCTTCGAAGCTCAACCTTGGGGTGAGCGGCGGCGGAAGGCATCCAGGCTCACCACCTGGCCGGGTTCGGCGTCCTTGGCCGCGGGCTCTGGCGTTTCGGGCGCCGGGGCCTCGGCTTCGGCTGGCGCGGCGGCTGCGGGGAACGGCGCCAGGACAGCGGCGGGCGGCTCGGCCGCCTGAAAACGCAGGCCGTACCGAATGTGTGGATCGGCGAACTCCACCACCGAGTCGAGCGGTATCACCAGCTTGGACGGCACCCCGCCGAACGACAGCCCGACCTGGATGGCCTGCGTGTCGCGGTTGAACGCCAGGTCCCAGAACTGGTGCTGCAGGACGATGGTCATCTCTTTGGGATACTGCGCCCGGACGCGCTGCGGGATCTCCACACCGGGGTGATCGGTGCGGAAGGTAATATAGAAATGGTGCCCGCCGGGCAGACCTTCGACCGCCACATGCTCGATCGCCTGCGCCACGACATGCCGCAGCGCCTGTTCGATCCATTTCTCATAGGGCAGCAGGCTGTCCGGCCGCTGCTTCTGATCGTCGTCCATCAGTGCCCTCGCGCCTTTCGACGTGACAGATAGCGCGTACGCGGGTTGGGGCAAAGGGGCTTGGTGAGGTCGGCGCTCCGGCAGCCCTCGGGTGGCGCCGTCGTGGTCGTTGGCGGCCTCGATTTCCTGGCGTCTGCCGCCCTCGTCCATGTCCGATCATGTCGCCCACCAGTCTAGGGTCGCAGCGCGGGCGGGTCATTCTGTTGCCGTGCGTCCGGTCGTCATCTTTTCTGTCGTGCCGGGGCACGCCGCGTTCTCTGTCGTGCCGGGGGCACGCTGCTGTCTCCGTCGTGCCGGGGGCACGTGGGTATTTCGCAACACGAAGAACGCGACGCGCCACGAAGCCGCACTGGGCGTCCTCGCCGCGAATGAAAACGACGCGTGGAATGACGTCCATGCAGCGAGGCTGACGCAGCAACCGGCGATCGTGTTCGTCGACCGCTGTCCCCAGCCTAATGCGGGCCGCTCCTGTTCCGGGCACCTTCTCGTGCAGCCCGGTGTTGCCCCGTCCCGCCGTGTTAAAGATCGGTGACGCGCCCGGCCGTCCCGGCCGGCACCCCAGGCCCCCTCCCGGCCCGCGCCCCAGGCGCGCCGCGACGCTGAGCCGCATGAGCGGTCGCGCGATACCGGATCGCCCGGCGCTTGTATGCACCGGATCGTGCTATTCCTGGGGCCTCCGCGGAGGACTATAGTCGGCGTCATGACCCAATCCGCCATATCCCCCTTTCCGAACCGTCACGCCGGTTTCGCCCGGCTGCGGGAACTCGCCGAGCGTCCGGACGGACGCCGGATCACGCCGCTGTTCGCCGCGGACCCGGGCCGGGCTGCGCGGTTCACCGCGGCGTTCGAGGACCTGTCGCTCGACTTTTCCAAGTCCGCGATCGACCATACGGTGCTCGATGCGTTGTTCGCGCTGGCCGAGACCGCTGACCTGACCGGCTTTCGGCAGCGGCTGTTCGCCGGCGAACCGGTCAACCAGACCGAGCACCGCGCGGCCATGCACATGGCGCTGCGGGCGCCCGCCGACGCCGGGCTGAAGGCGGTGATGACCAGCGGCACTGAAGACGCCGCCGCGATGGCCGGGCGTGAGCGCGACAAGATGCGCCGCTTTGTCGAGACGGTGCACAGCGGCGAACTGAAGGGTGCCACGGGCCTCACCTTCACGGACGTCCTGACCATTGGCATCGGCGGCTCCGATCTTGGCCCCAAGGTCGCGACCGAGGCGCTGACCGTCGGCCGCACCGATCAGAAGCTCAACGCGCATTTTCTGTCCAACGTTGACGGCCACGCCTTTCTTGAGGCCACCCGCGGCCTCGACCCGGCGCGGACCCTGGTGCTGGTGGCGTCGAAGACCTTCACCACGCTGGAAACCTCGATGAATGCCGCGGCGGCACGCGCCTGGATCGTCGGTGCGCTCGGCGACCAGGCGGTGGCGTCGCATTTCGCTGCGTTGTCCACCAACCTCAAGGCCGTCGCCGCCTTCGGCATGAAGCCGGATCGCGTATTCGCCTTCCAGGACTGGGTCGGTGGCCGCTACTCGCTGTGGTCCCCGGTCGGGCTGGTGATTCCGCTGGCGGTCGGATGGGACAAGTTCCAGAAGATGCTCGACGGTGCCTGGGCGATGGACTGCCACTTCCGCGACGCACCTCTGCGGCAGAACCTGCCGGTGCTGCTGGGTCTGGTCGGGATCTGGAACACCAACGCCCTCGGCTGCGCCACCCAGTGCATCCTTGCCTACGATGACCGCCTCCGCCGCCTGCCGGCGCATCTGCAGCAGCTCGAGATGGAGTCGAACGGCAAGCATGTGATGCTGCCCAACCGGCAGGGGGTCAGTGAACCGACCGGATGGGACACCTGTCCGATCCTGTTCGGGGAGCCTGGAACGAACGCACAGCACAGCTTCATGCAGCTCGTGCATCAAGGCACGCGGCCAGTGCCGGTCGATTTCATCCTTGCTGCCAACGCCGACCATGACCGGCCGGACGCACATCGCGCGCTGGCCGCGAACGCCTTCGCCCAGGCCGAGGCGCTGATGCGTGGCCGTTCCGAGGCCGAGATCCGAGCCGAGATGGCCGCTCACGGTGCCAGCCCGCAGGAGATCGACGCCGTTGCCCCGCATCGGGTCGCGGTGGGTGAGCGGCCTTCCAACACCATCATGTTCAATTGCCTGGACCCGTTCAGCGTCGGCCGGCTGATCGCCCTGTATGAGCACAAGGTTGCCGTGCAGGGCTGCCTGTGGGGCATCGACAGTTTCGACCAATGGGGCGTCGAACTCGGCAAGCAGCTCGCCAGCGGCATCCTGCCGGAGCTGGCGCCCCCGGCGCAGCACAAAGACCAGGCCGCCGCCGCAAAGCCCCAAACCGAAAGACCTGGACACGACTCGTCGACCGCGGCTCTGATCAAGCGCTTCCTGACCCTGCGTGGAGACGTCTGACCGTCCCGATGTCGCGTATCCGGCTGCTGTCCGAGACCATCGTCAATCGCATCGCCGCCGGTGAGGTGATCGAGCGTCCGGCCGCCGCCACCAAGGAACTGGTGGAGAACGCGCTGGACGCCGGCGCGACGCGGATCGCGGTCTGCCTCGATGGTGGCGGCATCGACCGGCTGGAGGTCACCGACAACGGCATCGGAATGTCGGCAGAAGAACTCGCGCTGTGCGTGCTGCGCCATGCCACCTCCAAGCTGACCGACGAGACGCTGGTCCGCATCACGACGCTGGGGTTCCGCGGCGAGGCGCTGCCCTCGATCGGAGCGGCGGCACGGCTGCAGATCACCTCCCGACCGCATGGCGCCGACAATGCCTGCGTCATCTCGGTTGAAGGGGGCCATGTTTCGGCCGTCACGCCGGCTTCCGGATCGGCGGGAACGCGGGTCGTCGTGCGGGACCTGTTCTTCGCCACGCCGGCGCGCCGCAAATTCCTGAAAAGCCCGCGCGTTGAAGCCGAACATGCGGAAGCGGTGGTCCGCCGGCTGGCCCTGGCCGCACCGCATGTCGCGTTCCGGCTGGAGCTGGACGGGCGCGTGGTGTTCGAGGCGCCGGCGCAGGAGCGCGTGGCGCGGGTCGCCGCCCTGCTAGGGGCCGAGGCGGCTGCCGTGATGCTGCCGGTGCATGAGGAACGCGGCGGCGGCCTCGCGGACGGGCTCATCTCCGGAGCCGCAAGGAGCCCTGGCAACCGGACCGGGGCCGGCGGTGCACCGAAGGGTGGCGCGCCCGCGGATGGTACGTCCATGGGCGTTCCGGCAAACGCGACCGGCGATGGCGCGACTGGCTACAGCGAGGCGGGCGATAGCGCGGCGGGCGTGCTGCGGATCAGCGGCTATATCTGCTCGCCTTCCGTGTCGCGGGCCACGCCGGCGGCTCAGACGCTGATCGTCAACAACCGCCCGGTTGCCGATCCGGTGCTGCGGACCGCGGTGAGGGTCGCCTATCGCGACGTGATCGCCGCCGGGCGGCATGCCATCGTGGCACTGTATCTCGACGTGCCGCCGGACGAGCTAGACGTGAACGTTCATCCCGCCAAGGCGGAACTACGCTTCCGTGACGCGAATGCGGTACGGTCGCTGGTGATCGGGTCGGTGCGCCGAGCCCTCGGGGTGGGGACCGGACAGGTCGTGCCGATGGCGTCGTCCTGGTCATCATTCGGCAGCCGGCCGGCGCGGACCCGCTATCCCACGCCAGGCCCGCCTCTGTCGCTGAGCGCCAACGGGATCCCCAATGGAACTCCGGGGCGGCCCGCCGGCGGCCTTCCCGGCCTGGCGCTCGCCGGCTTCCCGCGCGGCGGCCTGGCCGAGGCTCAGCTTCCGTTCGACGCAGGCCCCGAGGCGCGGCAAATCCCGGCCCAGACGCCGTCACCCGACCATCCGCTGGGTGCGCCGGTGGCGCAGGTGCTGGATACCTATATCGTCGCGGTGGCGTCCGACGGTTCGCTCGTGCTGGTCGACCAGCACGCCGCGCATGAGCGGCTCACCCACGAGGCGATCCGCGGGCAGATGCTGGACGGCGCAGTCCGCAGCCAGCCGCTGCTGCTGCCGGCGGTGGTTGATCTGCCGGCCCACGACGTCGCGCGTCTGGTGGCCCGGGCCGCCGACTTGTCGCGGCTCGGCCTCGAGCTGGAGGAGTTCGGCGCCGGGGCGATCCTGGTGCGCGCATTGCCCGCGGTGCTCGGGGCCACCGAACCTGCCCCGCTCCTGCGCGATCTGGCGGACGAACTGGCCGACATGGATGAGGAGACGGTGTTGTCCGCGCGGCTGGATGCGGTGATCGCACGCATGGCCTGCCACGGCAGCATCCGTGCCGGCCGCAAGCTCGGGTCGGCGGAGATGAGCGCACTGCTGCGCCAGATGGAGGACACGCCAAGGGCAGCGACATGCAGCCACGGGCGACCAACCGTTCTGAAGCTGTCGAAGGCCGACATCGAGAAGATGTTCGGGCGGCGATAGGGCGGCACGGGCCCAGATCGCACGCGCCGAGGTCACGGAACCGCGCGGTGGCCGCGTTCCGGGAACCACCGGCAGCGTCGTGATGGCAGCATGCGGCGAACAAGCCCGACGCGCTTGAATCGCAGCCCGCATACCTGTCCGGCTTCGGGAACGCCGCCAACCGGGGCATCGTCATGCCATGGCCGGGTTGCATTGCGCGGTCCCGTCATCAAATCCGCCAAGCCCACCTGGCGCCGCGCATCAATGAATTCCGAGACATCGCTCGTGTCATGAAGGAGATGATTGGTGCAGCTGCCCGTGATCGCGTCGCGACTCATGCTTCTCTGCCTGGTTGATCTGTCGCTCTCTAGCCGTTCCTGATAAGTTTCAACAAAGGCTCCTGTGTCGATTTATTTCGCTGCCGTGGAGTGAAGTAGTTCACAGCGGCACCGGCGACTCTCGACGAAGCTCCGGCGGCGACCTCGGACCGCGGGCGCGGCTTTACAGCTCCGATCCTTGGCCACGCGGCGTAACCTCGGGCCGCTTTCCGCCGAGGCAATTGCAGGAGGTTTGAAATGGCCAAGCATGAGGCACCGGGTCTGCCGGAAGACGGCGGACTGCCTCGCCCGATTGTTCTTCGCCCGGAAGATCTGGCCAGCGTGGCCGCGGGTGCGATCGTTGCGATGCCCGGATCTGCGCTGCTCAAGCTGACCATCGCGGGCGGTTTCCCGATCGGCCCACTCGGTCCGCTCGGCTCGCTCGGTTCGGTCGGTTCACTCGCCACCATGTGACCGTCGGCGCCGGCGGCGGGCGGGCATTCGCAGGCCAGCCCGCCGCCGACGTTCGTTTTGTCCATCCGGTCAGACCGGCGATCTGTGGCGTTGGCCTGTCGTTGCGCGCTGGGCCGCCGGTATCCCATTGGTTTCGCGCACGGCCGCCACACGGGCACTGCGCGTACGCCGGTCAGCCGTTCGGGTGGCTGGTATTTCCTTTCGAGGAGCTGCCTATGACGAAGATCAACGACCTCAGTCTGATCCGGTGTCCAAGCGCGCAGCCCAGCGCCGACGGCCTGGTCATCGGCGTGGTTGCCGGGACGGCGGAGGCGCGGCGCATCGGTTACCTCACTGAACCGCAACCTGTGACGCAGGAGATCCTGGCCTTGGCCGGGCCTGTAGCGCCGGCTCAGGTGTTTCGTATGGCCGCCCCTTGCATGGGTGAGGGCTGCAAGCATTTCGCGGGGGGCGACTGTCACCTCGTGAAGCGCATCGTTGCGGCACTCGATCCGGTCGTCAGTGGCCTGCCGCCGTGCCAGATACGCCCGACCTGTCGATGGTTCAGGCAGGAAGGCCGGGCGGCCTGCGTTCGATGCCCCCAAGTCGTTACCAACACCTATGACGCGACCGAGTTGCAGCGGCGGGTAGCCGATCCCGATTCGGATGGGCCAGACCCGAGCTGACAGGACGCGTTTTCGGATCGACTTCGGTTCGCCGGGATCGAGCGTCGCTTGACGCGGCGGGTAATCGAGGCGTCGAACCACGGTCTGGAAGCTCTGCGCCGGCAGCTGACTGCGAGGCAGGGCAGGGCGTAGTGTCGTCGCGAGCAACGAGCGTTCCCGCCTCCGCGCCGACTGTCGCATCGTCCGCCACGCGACGGCGACTTCACGCGATCGGGTGCAACTACGATCCGGTGCCTCTAAGCCGGTCTGCGGGAGCAACGTCTATCGGGGGCGGCTCCTCGCGCTGCCGCAGTCAGCGTCAGCCCATTATAGTGGCGAGCCAGGTTGTAGGCGGATCGCCGTAGTTCGGATTGTCATCAGCCCAATATCGCTTCAGTCGGCGGAAAAGAACCCATCGATCGTTGAGTAAGCCACTCGTCCGTGGCTCGCAGGGCGGCATGACGCGGGATAAACAGCACTCGGTGATGTCGTTGTCGGCTGAGTCCGTCGATCTCCCCTTGGTCATGATCCGGTCCATGTCTCGTCAGCCGGGGCGTGGCTCGCCTCTTTCTCTGCGCCGGCGGCACGTTGCGGATGATGGCATGGATTGGGTTCCCCCGGCCAATATTACCCCGGTTGCTTCGAATGGTCGAAGTAGTCGAAGAAAGTAAATTTTCTTCCGGTTATGAACCAGTTCACACGATATTCATGTAAGGCGGCGGACAGTGTGGATGCTCGGGTATCGGATGCCCCATGGGACGCCCCCCGGGTCGCCGGCCCGAGACAGAACGGACCCGGACGTCCGGGCCATCTGCCCACAACATTCAGGAGATCATCATGTCTGCAACCTCTGTCACACCATCTTCAACCAATCCGCGCGAACTGTCCGCGGCAGAATTGGAGTTCGTATCGGGAGGCACGCACAGCCTCGGCGAGCACGTGGCCGCCGGCGCCGCCGCGGGTGCCGCGATCGGTGGCTCCATTGGAGGCGGGCTTGGAGCAGCCGTCGGCGGAGCGATCGGCGCCGTGGCCGGCTTCATCGGCCACTTGCTTGAATGACACCGGCGGCCGATCGGCTGTCGGGTTTGGCGTGGCGGCTGCGCACGAAAGTTGAGATCGATGCGCAGGGTTGGCGTGGCGGCTGCAAGCGGAATAAACGACCCGGGTGGCCGCCCGCCCGTCATTCGGCGAAGAAACAACGGCATGGTCCACCCGCGGCTCCGCGGCGCCAGACCGGCAACGCCAGGACGCCCTGAATGGCACCCGTATATCGAACCAAACTAGCGCCGCTGTGAACCGGTCCACAGCGCTTCCGGAACGACGCTGCCAGATTCTGCATTGGCCACACCGGATCGTGGCACCGAACCGCAATGAGCGCGAAGGAGAAGTGGGATGGCTGCCTCGCTGTTTCGTCTGGAGGCCATCGAGTTTCAGCGCACCCGTGCCTGGGCTGGCGCTACTACCGCACAGCCGCTCGCGACCTGGCTGCTCACCGGCTTCTTTGCCGCCGCGATCGCCGCCGCCGCGATGTTCCTCACGCTCGGAACGTACGGCCGGAAGGAGACCGTGACCGGCTACCTGGCGCCCCTGGGCGGCATCGCCAAGGTATTGCCATCCGCCGCAGGGGTTGTCACCGAGCTCTATGTGTCTGACGGCGAAACAGTTAAGGCGGGCCAGCGGCTGCTGCTGGTCCGTTCCGCGCGGCGCGGCGCCCAGGGCCAGTCCGTTGATGCGGCCGTCATCGACCGACTGCAGGCCAAGCGCGATGCCGTGGCCGAACGTATCGAGATCGAACAGCGCAGCACCGATGAGCAGCGCCGGTCACTGACTGATTCGCTTGCCGGGTTGGAAGCGGAGGTCGCGACCATGGCGGAATCGATGCGCACTCAGCGTGAACGCCTGAAGGTCGCCCATGAGCAGGTGGAATCGGTTCGCCCCACGGTCGTGCAGGGTTTCACTTCGATGACGGAATTCCGCCGCCGGCAGGACATGGAGCTGTCGCTACAGCAGGCCACGACAGATCTGTATCGCCAGATCTCGACCAAGGCGGTCGATGTGCGGGAGAAGCGTCATGCGCTGGCGCAGCTGGAAGCCAAGACGGCGGACAATCTCGCCTTACTCCGCTCATCGCTGGCCGAGGCCGATGCCGCGATCGCCGAGGCCCGCGGCAAGGAAGGCTATGTTGTTTCGGCACCGGTCGCCGGACGCATCACCAGCCTCCAGGCCTATGCCGGCATGAGCACGGACGCGGCCGTTCCGTTCATGTCGATCGTGCCGGACAATGCCCGCTTGGCGGTGTCGTTGCTGGTGCCGGCCCGGGCCATCGGATTTGTGGCACGCGGCCAGCCGGTCCGGGTCGGCTTCGATCCGTTCCCGTTCCAGCGCTTTGGCCTGTACAACGCGACGATCGATCAGGTTTCCACCACGTTGTTGAAGCCAACCGAAGCGTCAGGAGCGATGGCGCTCAAGGAGCCGTCCTATCGGGTGACGGCGCGGCTGGAGCGGCAGACCATCACGGCGTATGGCCGGGAAATCGCGCTGCGTCCGGACATGTCGCTCAAGGCCGACATCATCTTTGATCGCCGCAGTCTGATCGAATGGCTGTTCGACCCGTTGATGAGCGCTCGCGGCAGAATCTGACCCCGTTACGGAGCAAGTATCATGACCCACAGTGTGGTTCTCAATCCTTGGGGCGGCGCGCGGCTTCCGGACATCCGCCAGGCCGAGGCGGCCGAATGCGGTCTGGCTTGCCTCGCCATGATCGTCGGGTATCACGGCCGGAACATTGATCTGGCCACGCTGCGGCGGCGGCACCCCATCTCGGTGCGCGGCGCGTCGTTACGCTCCGTCATGACGTTGGCCGCTGAACTCGGCATGGCCGCGCGACCGCTGCGGCTGGAGATGAGCCATCTGCGTCAGCTCAAGCTGCCGGCGATCCTGCACTGGGACATGGATCATTTCGTGGTGCTGCGGCGCGCATCGCGGCGGGGCATCGAGGTACACGACCCGGCCACGGGTGCCCGGCGCTACACCTATGCCGAGGCCGGACGGCATTTCACCGGGGTGGCGCTGGAACTGACGCCGGCCGAGGGCTTTTCCCGGGCCACCGAACGGTCTGCGCTGCGGCTGCGGGATATCCTGATCTGGCCGACAGGCGCGGGTCTCTCCGTGGCGCAGGCGCTGCTGCTGTCGGTGCTGCTGCAGGCCTATGTCATCGCCAGCCCGTTCTATATGCAGATCGCGATGGATGATGCCGTGGCACAGAACGACCACGATCTGCTCACCGTACTTGCGGTCGGCTTCGGCATGTTCCTGGCGATCAACGTCGGCGCCGGCCTGTTACGTTCGCTGGCGCTGGTGCATCTGCAGACCGGCCTGGCGTACGAACTGAGTGCCGCGGTTCTGCGGCATCTGTTGCGCCTGCCGCTGGATTACTTTGAAAAGCGCCGCGCCGGCGATCTGCTATCGCGGTTCGCCGCCACCGATCCCATCCGCGACATGCTGACAGAGGGTGTCATGTCGGCGGCCGTGGACGGGGTCATGGCAATCCTCATGGCAGTGCTGATCTTCGTCTACAGCCCGGCGCTGGCCTGCGTCGTTATTCCGGCGCTGATCATCTGTATCGTGCTGCGTCTTGTCACCTATCGCGCGCTGCGCACCCGCGTGCTGTCCTCACTGCAGGCGAAGGCACGGGAAACCGGAACGTTCGTCGATACGCTGCGGGCGATCCAGAC
Source organism: Rhodopila sp. (assembly GCA_036398735.1). Lineage (GTDB taxonomy): Bacteria > Pseudomonadota > Alphaproteobacteria > Acetobacterales > Acetobacteraceae > Rhodopila. Next base: position 14,025 of record DASWON010000308.1, on the reverse strand, counting down.
CATCAAGGTGTTCAATCGGGAGAATGAGCGATGCGGCCTGTGGACGAACTGTCGGATCGAGGTGCTGAATGCCGACGCCGCGGTGGCTCGGCTGAAGGCGATATTCCGGTCAGTTAATGATCTGGTGTTCGGCGTCGAGAACGTGCTGGTGATCTACCTGGGAGCGTCGGCGGTGCTGAACGGCGGCATGAGCGTCGGAATGCTGTTTGCATTCATGTCGTACAAGACCCAGTTCGTCGACAAGGCGGCGCGCTTCGTCGAAAAAGCGATCGAATTCCGCATGCTCGACGTGCAGCTCGAACGCCTGGCCGATATCGTCGGCAGCGAACCCGAACCCGACCTCACGCGTCCGGCGGTCCCGGATGCATATCGCCGCCCTCTGGCAGGTGCGGTCGAGGTCCGCGGGCTGTCGTTCCGCTACGGCGATGATGAGCCGTCCGTCTTCGAGAACGCGAATTTCTCGATCGCACCCGGCGAATACATAGCGATCACCGGCCCGTCCGGCGGCGGCAAGACCACACTGGTCAAGGTCATGCTGGGCCTGCTGCGGCCCTCCGCCGGAGAGATCCTGGTCGATGGCACGCCGCTGCGCCAGTTCGGCATTCGCGCCTTCCGTGACCAGGTGGGCGTGGTGATGCAGGACGACCAACTGATGTCCGGATCGGTCGCCGATAATATCTGTTGTTTTGACGAATCGTTCGACGTGGCATGGATGCAGGCCTGTGCGGAGACAGCCGGCATCCATGAGGAGATCATGCGCATGCCGATGGGCTACAACAGCCTGATCGGCGACATGGGAACGTTTCTATCTGGCGGACAGAAACAACGTATTGTCCTTGCTCGGGCCCTCTATCGCCGCCCGCGCATCCTGTTCATGGACGAAGGCACGTCGCACCTCGACGTCGCCCTGGAGGCGCGGGTGAACGCCGCCGTCAAGGCGCTCGGCCTGACCCGGATCATCATCGCCCATCGCCCCGAAACGATCGCCTCGGCCGCGCGCGTGCTGACGGTGCGCCACGGACTCGTTGCGGAACCAGGTGATCCAGTCTGCGTCGATGGCGCCCCGGCTCTGGCGATGGTGGCCGGGTGACTTTGGCATGTGATGGGGCGGCCGGCCATGCAATGGATTGTCGCGTCGGATAGTTTTTGGACTTGAAGATGGTAGCCGCCGCCCGACGACTGAGGCGGTTGGGAGAAGCGAATCGGCTCCCGGCGGGGCGGCATGATGTGCGCGAAACAGCGGGCGCTACAGCGAACTGCGCAGCGTAATGTGCGGCTGACAGGGCGACGTCATGTGACAAGCTTCGGGGAAAGAGCCAGCCCGGCCCCCGGACATGGCAACCGCGAGCGCAAACTGTGTTGCGCGGCAAAGTCGAGCGTTCGGGCGGACCGCATCCACGCTCATCGGTGAAGGGCGGCCGCGTATCGCAAGCAACGTCGGATGCCCGGGGCGCCCGGGCCTGACCGCCCGAAGGTGCCGATGCCAGCCGGACGACCGGCATCGGCACCGGCAAGATCGCGTTCAACCCTTTCCCATCATGCGTCGGTGGAGTCATTCGGGGCGCGCGGGCTTCAGTCAGGCAACAGACGCCCCGGCTGTCCGATGGCAGGACAGCCGATGTTGATTTCTGCTGGGCAACAGATCGGCATCAGGCACAATGGCGGAAACCGTTACAGTTCCCGCAATTGCCGTCGGCGATGGTTATAGTGTGAAGCGATCGAACGCCTGCACCAATCGAACCTGCATCTCGAACCTTGGGGGCAACGGCTGCGGGTTCAATCCGCCTGCCACAACCGCGTCCGACGACGGGTCGAGTTCAATCATGTCGTTTGCCGCCGCCGTGGTCTCGTCCGTCGGCATGTCTGTCTTCTTGCCAGTCGTCGGCATCGGTATGCTCCGTGCGTGATGAACCGCCGCGTGATCGCGACGGGCATCCACACTACCGGTCGAGGGTAGGGCGTCTCTGTGAGGCTGTTCACACAGGACGGACAGCGCACGCCGGTCGCCATCGAAGTCATATCGCTCGTTACGGCCTCAAGCGTTTGCACCTGATGGCGAACCGGATGCCGCCCGCACCCTGCGGTGATTCCAAGTGCAAGTCGTGGGTCACCGGGCCGGTGCCCGGTGATGACACAGAGGTTGGTTGCCCGGTGATGACGCAGAGGTTGGCTGCCCGGCGATGACGCAGAGGTCCGCCGCCGGGTGATGACGCAGAGGTCGGCCGCCGGGTGATGACGCAGGGGTTGGCTGCCGGGTGGGGTTTTCCAGCCACCACGGAAGTCCAGGGACGGCAGGATAGGGCCGACCGCACAGACAACCGGGTGTCGGAGCGGACCGATACGACATATGTTCGTCCGGACGGGCATCAAGCCATTACAACCCGCCGAGCGACAGTCGACATCACGACGAACGTTCGCCTACACTGAAAAGTACTTCGCCCGCGGATTCAGCACGACAATGGCGCTGGTCGATTGTTCCGGATGCAACTGGTATTCGTCGGACAGCGAAATCCCGATCCGATCCGCCCCGAGCATACCGAGAATCGGGATCTGATCCTCGAGCCGCGGGCAGGCGGGGTAGCCGAACGAGTAGCGGCTGCCGCGATAGCCCTGGGCGAGCATCTTCTCCATGTCCCGGTCGTCCTCGGCGGCGAAGCCGAGCTCGGCGCGAATCCGCTTGTGCACGTATTCGGCCATGGCCTCGGCCATCTCCACCGACAGCCCATGCAGATACAGATAGTCCTGGTACCGGTTCTCCTCGAACCACACCCTGGCGGTGTCGGACGCCTTCTGGCCGACCGTCACCACCTGCAAGGCGATTACGTCGCGTTGCGCGTCGTCGACGTCGCGGAAAAAGTCGGCGATGCACTCGCCGTCCTCCTTCGGCTGGCGCGGCAGCGAAAAGCGGGCAACCTCGGTCGAGCCGTCCTGTTCGAAGATGATCAGGTCGTTGCCCTGGCCCGCCGCCATCCAGTAGCCGTAGGCAGCCTGCGGCTTCAGGATGTCCTGCTCCTCACACAGTCCTAGCATGCGGCGCATGACCGGACGCAGTTCCTGCTTTGCCCAGCCCAGAAAATCCTCCAGTGTGCGGCCCTGTTTGCGGAAGCCCCACTGGAACTGATACAGGCTGCGTTCATTGATGAACGGCACGATGGCCTTGGGTGCGGCCTCGATCACCCGGGCGCCCCAGAAGGGCGGCTCGATCACCGGCACGTCGCGGGTCAGGCGACGGCGGCGTTCACGCACCGCGGCGACATCGACCGGACGAAACGCGCGCGCGTCGGCCTGGCCCAGCGTGCGGGCGGTGTTGCGCGATTTCCCCACCCGCTTTGACTGGATTGCGGCCAGGTAGTCGCCGAACGCGTTGCCCGTCACTTTGTCCATCAGGTGCAGCCCGTCGAACGCATCGCGCGCATAGGCCACCCGGCCGGACGCGTAGGAACGGACGCAGTCGTCCTCCACATAGTTACGGGTCAGCGCGGCCCCGCCCAGCAGGACCGGGATCTCCAGGCCCTGGCGCGACATCTCCTCCAGGTTCTCGCGCATCACCACGGTGGACTTCACCAACAGGCCGGACATGCCGATCGCGTGGGCACGATTGTCCTGCACCGCCTGCAGCATGTCCGCCAGCGGCACCTTGATGCCCAGGTTGACGACGCGGTAACCGTTGTTCGTCAGGATGATGTAGACCAGGTTCTTGCCGATGTCGTGCACGTCGCCCTTGACCGTGGCGAGGACAATGGTGCCCTTCTCCTGGCCCGCCACCCGCTCCATCAGCGGCTCCAGGTAAGCGACCGCAGCTTTCATCGTCTCCGCGCTCTGCAGCACGAACGGCAACTGCATCTTGCCGGCGCCGAACAGGTCGCCGACCACTTTCATGCCGTCCAGCAGCACGTTGTTGATGATGTCCAGCGGCGGCAGGGTCAGCAGCGCCTCGTCCAGATCCTCGGTGAGGCCCTTGCGGTCGCCGTCGACAATGCGGTCCTTCAGGCGGCCCTCGGCAGTCTCGGCGCGTTCTTTCTTCACCGCATCGGCGGCCTTGCGTCCCGCGAACAGTTCCAGCAGACGCTGCAGCGGGTCGTAGCCCTCGCGACGGCGGTCGAAGATCAGGTCTTCGGCGACCTGCCGTTCCTCCTCGGCGATCAGGTGCATCGGCCGGATCTTCGACACGTGGATGATCGCGCCGGTCATCCCGGCCCGCCGGGCGTGATCGAGGAACACGCTGTTCAGCACCGCGCGCGCGGCCGGGTTTAGCCCGAAACTGACATTGGACAGGCCGAGGATGATCTGGATGTTGGGGAATTTGTCGCGGATCGCGGCGATGCCTTCCAGCGTCCACTGCGCTAGCTTGCGGTCGTCCTCGTTGCCCGTGGCGATGGTGAAGGTCAACGGGTCGATCAGCAGGTCGGACTGCGCCAGACCATGCTTGTTGCAGGCGAAATCGACCAGGCGGGTGGCGATGCGAACTTTGTCTTCCACCGTCTTCGCCATCCCGACCTCATCGATGGTCAGGGCGATGACCGCGGCGCCGAAGCGCTTGGCCAGGATCAGTCGGTCGGTGGCGGCCTGCTCGCCGTCCTCGAAGTTGATCGAGTTGATGATCGGCTTGCCGCCGTGCAGCTTCAATGCCGCCTCGATCACCGGCGTTTCGGTGCTGTCGATCACCAGAGGGCTGTTCACCGACGCGGTAAAACGGCGGATCACCTCATTCATTTCGGACTTCTCGTCGCGGCCGACGAACGCGGTGCAGATGTCGAGCGCGTGGGAGCCTTCGCCGATCTGCTCGCGCCCCATGGCGACGCAGCCGTCCCAGTCGTGCTGCTCCTGCAGTTCGCGCCACTTCTTCGAGCCGTTGGCGTTGCAGCGCTCGCCAATCGCGAAGAGCGCGTTTTCCTGCCGCAGCGGCACCGCCTGATACAGGCTGGCGACACCGGGAACCCAGACCGGCTTGCGTTGCACCGGGGCAGGCCGGAATGATTTCCCCCCGTCGGCGCGTTTGCGCAGCATCGCATCGAGTGCCGCGATATGTTCGACCGACGTGCCACAGCAGCCGCCGATCAGGTTGACGCCATCCTCGGCGATGAAACGCTCCAGCCAGGACGCGAGGTCGGCGGCACCGAGCGGGTAGCGGGTCTGGCCGTCAACCAGTTCCGGCAGGCCGGCGTTCGGCTGCACCGAGATCAGTCCCGGCCAGTTCGCCGCCAGCCAGCCCACATGTTCGGCCATTTCCTGCGGGCCGGTGGCGCAGTTCAGCCCCATCAGCGGGATGTCCAGCGAGCCGACCACGGCGGCGGCGGCGGCGATGTCCGGGCCGACCAGCAGCGTGCCGGTGGTTTCCACCGTCACCTGGACAAAGACCGGCGTGTCGGTGCCGGCGAGGCGCCGCGCGATCTTGGCGCCGTTCACCGCCGCTTTGATCTGCAGCGTGTCCTGGCAGGTCTCGATCAGGATCGCGTCGACGCCGCCGGCGATCAGTCCGCGGCACTGTTCAGCCAGCGCGGCTTCCAGCGGATCATACGCGATGTTCCCGAGGCTCGGCAGTTTGGTGCCCGGCCCGATGCTGCCGATCACCCATCGGTCGCGCCCGTCGGCGAAGCTCTCGGCGGCCTCGCGGGCCAGTTCGCCGGCCGTCTTGTTGATCTCGAACGCACGGTCGGCGAGGTCGAATTCCCCGAGCGTAACGGGCGAAGCGCCGAACGTGTTGGTCTCGACCATGTCCGCGCCGGCCGCGAAGTAGCCGCGATGGATCTCGCGCACCATGTCCGGGCGCGACAGCACCAGCACATCCGTGCAGTTTTCCCGTCCCCAGTAGTCCTTCTCGATATCCAGGGTCAGCGCCTGCACGCGGCTGCCCATGCCACCGTCGCACAACAGCACACGATCGCGCAGGGCATCGAGCAAGTGAGGTCGGGTCATGTCTTCAGGCTGCTTTCAAAGGGCGAGTTCGCGCGCGGCGACTGTCACGGCATCCAGCTTGCGGATGGCGGGCCAGATCCGGATGGGAAGCGGTCCGGAAATGCTGACCGGATCGCGCCATTCAAGCTCGGTTGCAGTGAACATCCGGTTAATCGCTGCGTCCGAAAATCCGGGCCAGCGATGCGCCAGCTTGTCGGTCAGTTCGGTCCGGTCATGTTCGACGAGGTCGATCACCAGCAGCCTGCCACCGGGAGCGAGGACGCGGGTCGCCTCGCGCACGGCGCCTGCCGGGTCCTCGGCATGGTGCAGAACCATCTGCAGCACGACGGTGTCGAAGGAGTGGTCGGCCAGCGGCAGCCGGTACATGTCGGCCAGCCGAACGGCGCAGTGGGCAAAACCGGGGCTGGACAGACGCGCGCGTGCGAGCGCCAGCATCGCCTTCGAGGCGTCGACGCCCAATGCCTGCCTGACCCGGGGGGCGAGCAGTTCGAGCACGCGCCCGGTGCCGGTTCCGATGTCGAGCAATCGCCCTTCGGGTCCGGCCGGGATCAGGCTCAGCAAGGCCTGCTCGACCGCCGGGGCAGGCAACTCGAGGGCACGCATCTCATCCCAGTCCGCGCCCTTCTGGCGGAAGCTTTCGGATGCGACGCGGGCGCGTTCGGCCAGAACCCGAGCCGCCTGACGGCGGTCAGCCTCCAGCACCGGGTCATCGGAGGGGAGGCGACCGACGAGTTCGCGGGCCAGTGCGCCTTCCTCACCGGTGGGGAGGGCAAACCAGACGTTGGCTCCCTCACGTACCCGGTCGAGCAAGCCGCAGTCGCACAGCAGCTTCAGATGACGTGAAAGCCGGGGTTGCGACTGGCCGAGGATTTCAGTGAACTCCATGACGCAGAAAGCGCCTCGGGCGGCCAGCGCGAGCAAACGCAGGCGGGTCGGTTCGGCGGCGGCGCGCAGGCTGGCGAGAAGGTGCTCCATGGCCTGCATTCCTTGACATAAATATATCTTTATGTCCAGTCGGTCTTTTGGAGCCGCTGTAAATCGGTCCCGATTGCCGCCCCGAGCCGGCGGAGCCAAGCCGTCGGTCAGCCGCAGGTCAGAGGATGTTCACGTTGGTACGGCAGGATCAGGAGGGGCGCTCACGCCGGGCGCGGGCGCCGTGAGCCATCGCCTGCGGGGCGTTGACGACAAAGCTGCTGCGCGGACTGATCGGCCCGCACCGGGACAGGCTCGACGGGTGGCATATTGCGGACACGCGCGCGGGCGGAGCGGCAGGGCGGCATCCCGCGTCTTCGCGCCGGCGATTGAACCGGCAAGCGTCGAGGGCCGCGCTGGGGCCTGCCGGGAGGGCCGCCCCGAGGCATTGTCCTGTCCGCTGCGCGGTGGGTGCCCTATACCAAGTCAGCCGCGGTCTTGACGCTTCGACGCTGGGCGGCCTGCAGGTAGCTCTTAGAGTTGGCGCCCGGTCGCCACGCCGGCCCCGCGCCCATGCCGGTCGCAGCGCTGATTGGTTGTTACAGGCGCTCTGCTTGGTTGTTACAGGCGCTCTGCCGGGCCTCCCTTTCCAGCCGGCAGCGTCCGCAGGCGGTCGAGCACGGCGGGAACGCCTTCGATCACCTCGAACAGCTTGCGGGAGGCGGGGTCGGCGAAACCGTGCGCGATCGCATGATCGATCGTCGCGACGAAAGGCTCGATGGACCCTGCCACGTTGCACAGCAGGATGGGTTTGTCGTGCAGGCGAAGCTGGCGCCAGGTGATGATCTCGAAGGCCTCATCGAACGTGCCAAGGCCGCCTGGCATGATCAGGAAGGCATCCGACTCCTCATACAGACGTCGCTTTCTCGTATGCATGCTGTCGGTGACGACCAGTTCCGTGACATTTTCGTGCGCCACTTCCAGTTGCGACAGGAATTCCGGGATGACCCCCAGGACCTTGCCGCCGGCCGCCAGCGTCGCGTCGGCGACGATGCCCATGATGCCGATCCGGCCGCCGCCGAAGACGAGGCGGATGCCGGCCCGCCCAAGGCCGCGGCCCAGGATGCGTCCAGCCTCGGCATAGGCGGGGTTGGTTCCGACGCGGGAGCCGCAGAACACCGCGAGAGAGTGGATGGCCGTCATGATTATCCTTCTGGTTAAGTCTGTAGCAGTCTGTCCGCTCGGTCCTGAATCTGCTAGCGAATCATCGTGGCGATCGGGGATCGTTGCGTGATTCCTGACTAATAACCCAATCAAGAAGGCTTTTGCGGATGACAAAACGTATAGCTATGGGCGCCGTTATCATGCTGGCGGGCCTGGGTGTCGCCCGGGCCGACGGCCTCGACCCGATCGCCTTGCGGCAGACGGTGATGGATCTGCAGAACGCCGATTTCGCTTATCTACGGGCGGTGGTGGCCGCAAAGGGGGACGTCAAGACGCTCGAAGGTCCGGCCAAGGCGATGGGCCGGTCGGCTGGCCTGCTGCCAACTTTGTTCCCGGTCGGCTCCGAGAAGGGCGGCAATACCAAGGCACTTGCTGAAATCTGGTCCGATTCCGCCGGGTTCCAGAAGGCATCGACCGCCCTGGCCGACGCCGCGACCAAGCTCGCCACCGCAGCAAAGGCCGGTGATGCGGATGAGGTGGCCGCCGACGTCAAGCTGATGGGCGACCAGTGCGGCGCTTGCCACAAGAGCTATCGCGCCAGATAGTTTTCTGCACACAAACGGGATCTGCGGCCGGCGCCTGTCGAGGTGCCTGCCGGCGGAGACCCGGATTGCGGAAATCGGCGGACAGGAGGCTCCGCCGCGGCGACGCCAGGTGCGATTGACTCGCCGTTCCCCCCGCGTCTATAGACTTGTCAATAAGAATTGGCCTGTCCTGGCCATGGGGGGAAAAATATGACGTCGCTGATCAGGCGCTGTTGCTTCGCGTTCGTTGCACTTTCACTCGTTATCATGGCTCTGCCGGTCATGGCTCAGGAGACCATCAAGGTCGCCTATGTGGATCCGTTGTCCGGCCCCTTCGCATCCGGCGGTGATGAGTTCCTGAAAGTCTTCGGGTATATCCTGGCGAAAGTGAACGCCGACGGCGGCGCTCTAGGCAAGAAGTTCGAAGTCGTGCCGTTCGACGATAAGCTGCAGCCGGCGGAGGCACTGATCGCACTGAAGAACATCACCGATCAGAACATCCCGTTCGTCATGCAGTGCACCGGTTCCAATGTCGGATCCGCGCTGGTCGATGGCGTGTCCAAGCATAACGCACGCAATCCAGACAACCGTATACTCTATCTGAACTGCGGTGCCCTGGCGACGGAACTGACCAACGAGCAGTGCGATTTCTGGCAGTTTCGTTTCACGGGCAACGTCGAAATGCGGGCGGCGGCCAGGATCAAGGCGCTGCCGAAAGATGTCACGAAAGTTTATCTGCTCAACCAGGACTATCTGTTCGGCCAGTCGGTGCAGCATGACACCCGCAAATGGCTGGCGAAGCTGCGTCCCGATATCCAGGTGGTCGGCGACGAGCTGATGCCGTTCGGCAAGGTGCAGGACTTTTCGTCCTATATCGCCAAGATCAAGGCCTCCGGCGCGCAATCGGTCATCACCGGCAACTACAACCGAGATCTGAACCTGCTGATCAAGGCGGCGGTCGACAACGGCCTGAACGTACGTTTCGACACCTATCTGGCGCATCTGATCGGCGGCCCGACCGCGATCGGCGCGGCGGGTGAGAATCGACTGTCAACGATTACCGAGTTCGATCCGAATGTGCCCGTCGAACTGCACAAGCCTGACGCCGAGGCGTTTACCGCTGGCTGGCGCACCAGTCACGACACTGACTTCTCGGAAATTCCGTTTCTGACGATGTTCCAGATGCTCGCCAAGGCGATCGACAAAGCCGGCTCCACGGATGCCCTGAAGGTCGCACTTGCGCTGGAAGACATGAAGGCGACCGACATGGTCGGCTTCCCGGTGCAGATGCGCAAGGAAGACCACCAGCTTCTGATGCCGTACTATGCCGCCACATTCAGCAAGAACGTGAAGTACGACGCCGAGAAGACCGGCTTCGGATGGAAGACCGACTTCATCGCGACGACCGAGGATCTGACGCTTCCCACGATATGCAAGATGAAGCGCCCCGCGTCCTGACAGCGGGTCGTTTCTATCATGGAAACCGTACTGATCTCAGTGCTGAACGGGCTCGTTTACGGCATGCTGCTGTTCATGCTGGCGAGCGGGCTGACGCTGATATTCAGCATGATGGGTGTGCTGAACTTCGCCCATGCGAGCATCTATATGCTGGGCGCCTATCTGGCGTTCACCATCAGCCAGGTGCTGGGCTTCTTTCCCGCGTTGATCATCGCACCGATCCTGTGCGGCCTGATCGGCGCGGCGATCGAGGTCTGGGGACTGCGGCGCGTCCATCACAACGGGCACATCGCCGAACTGCTGTTCACCTTCGGCCTGGTGTTCATCATCGGCCGGCTGGTTCAGATGACCTGGGGCATGCTGCCCATGGCCTACCGGGTGCCTCATGTGCTGGATTTCCCGCTGTTTGTCCTCTACGGCGTCAATTTCCCGGCCTATCGGGGGTTTATGCTGCTAGTATCGGCCGCCATGCTGCTGGGAACCTGGCTGCTGCTGAAGAAGACCCGCGTGGGCCTGATCATCCAGGCGGCTCTGACCCACCCGAACATGGTGGGTGCGCTGGGGCACAACGTCCCACGGGTGTTCACCACGGTGTTTGCCGGCGGCTGCCTGCTGGCCGGACTGGCCGGGGTGATCGGCGGCAACTATCAGACCACCGAACCGGGCATGGCGGATTCGATGGGTCCGATCGTGTTCGTGGTGGTGGTGTTCGGCGGGCTTGGCTCTTTGGCCGGATGCTTCCTCGCCTCGATCATCATGGGAATGATCCAGACCTTCGCGGTCGTGATCGACTACTCCGTTGCCGATCTGTTGCGTCCCGTTGGCGTGGTGCTGACAGGAGACACGCTCCTGACCGAGGTGTTGACGGTTCCGGTGGCGCGTATCGGCGCCCTGTTGCCGTTCGTCATGATGGTAACGATTCTGTTCTTCCGGCCGCGCGGCCTGATGGGGACACGCGACACATGATCGGCATGGCCCAAAGGCGCAACCCCGCCGCGGCCCGACGCGGCATCCCGGCGAGGACCCAATGTGATAGTCCGTATAAGAAACGGAGTGGCGGGTTGGCTGGAGGTCCGGGCACGGCACGGCGGGTTGAGCATGACATGGTAAACCGGCTGCGACACCGCGGAGGCGACAGCGCCTTGGCCGGCCCAAGAAGCTGCAGCCCGACAAACGCCCGAAGCGGGTGTCCGACGGCGGCCCGAAGCGGCGATCCGGCAAGGGTCCGAAGCGGCAGCCTGAGCGCGACCCGGAACGACAGCCTGGTCGAGGATTGCCGCTCATGAAGTCCCGTTGGCTGATCCTCGGGCTGATCGTGGTGGCGATCGCACTGCCCTGGTGCTTCTACGACTGGCAGCACCACCGCCACGCCGGCTTCCTGATCTCCATGCTCAGCCAGATGGGCATGATGGTGATCCTCGCACTGTCCTACAACATGCTGCTGGGGCAAGCCGGCCTTTTCTCCCTGTGCCACGCCACGTTTTTTGGTATTGGTGGGTATGCAACGATCCACTTCCTGAACGCCGCGGGAGACGGCAGCCTGCCACTGCCGATGGAGGTGATGCCCTTGCTCGCGGGTCTGTCCGGCCTGGCGTTGGCAATCCTGTTCGGCGCGATGGCGACGAAGCAGCGTGCAACGGCATTTGCGATGATCACTCTGGGTATCGGCGAACTGATGGCGACCGCCGCGCTCATGTTCCATCATTTCTTCGGCGGCGAGGGCGGAGTCACCACCAACCGCATGATCGACAACAGCCTGTTCGGACTGAGCTATGCTTCGAGCCTGCAGGTCTATTACCTGATCCTGGCGTGGACCGTGATCGCAACGGCATTGATGTACTACCTGACGCTGACACCATTGGGGCGGATGGCCAATGCGACGCGTGACAACTTCGAGCGGGCGCAGTTCATCGGGTACGATCCCAGGATGGTGCGCTTTCTGCAGTTCGCGCTGTCCGGATTCTTTGCGGGGATCGGTGGCGGGCTGTACGCGATCACCTATGAAATCGTGACATTCGACGCGCTGGCCGCACCGCTGTCGGCCAATGCGCTGCTGATGGCCTATATCGGTGGTACCACGGTATTCGGTGGACCGATCCTGGGTGCGATCCTGATCACCCTGCTGCAGAGCGGCGTCAGCCTGCTGTCGAACTCCTGGCTGGTCTACGTCGGCGTCATGTTCATTGCCATGGTGATCTTCGCACCGACCGGGCTGGCGGGGATCATCCGGGCACACGACCCGATCCGGCGGGCCGGACGGCTGGGCAGCCTCATTGTGCCCTATCTGCGCCTGACGATCCCCACCCTGGCGGTCGTGCTGGGTTTCGTCGGTCTGGTTGAACTGATGTCGTTTCTCACGATCGGCGCGGCGCAGGGCAAGAAACTCGTGCTGTTCGGCGGGCCGGTCGACGTGCATGCAGGACTGCCATGGGCGGTCTCCGTCGCATGCCTTTTACTGGGCGGCCTGTGGCTGCGCTTCGAGGCGGCCGGGTTCCACCGCGTCTGGGAAGGCCTGACGGCAGAGGCTCGGCGATGACCGCGCTGTCGCTGCGCGACGTGCGCAAGAACTTCGGCGCCACGGAGATCATTCGCGGCGTCACGCTCGATATCGCGCCCGGGGAACGTCATTGCATCATCGGCCCTAACGGCGCCGGCAAGACGACCTGCTTCAACCTGATCAGCGGGCGGTTTCCGATTTCCGCGGGCGAGATCCTGCTGAACGGCCAACGTATCGATACCCTGCCGCCGCACCGGATCAACCGCATGGGGCTGTCGCGCAGCTTCCAGATAACATCGATCTTTCATCGACTGTCGGTGTTCGAGAACCTGCGCTGCGCATTGTTGTGGAGCCGCGGCTATCGGTATTCGTTCTGGTCTCCGCTGTGGCGGCAGAAGGGGTTGAACGAGGCGGCCGAGGTATTGCTGGAGGAACTGAACCTCGCGTCTCGCCGGAACGTTCTCGCGGGCCTGTTGTCGTACGCCGAGCAGCGTGGCTTGGAAATCGGCATGACGATCGCCGGCGGAGCTTCGGTTGTGCTGCTGGATGAGCCGACGGCGGGGATGAGTAATACCGAAACGGATTATGCCATGGCGCTGATCCGAAGGGTTACCCACGGCAAGACGCTGCTGATGGTGGAGCACGACATGAAGGTGGTGTTCGACCTCGCGGATACCATTACGGTTCTGGTGTATGGACAGGTGATTGCGTCCGGCCCGCCGGCCGAGGTTCGGGGCAACCGAGCGGTGCAGGAAGCCTATCTGGGGGCGCTGGAATGATGCTGCAAGTCCGGGATCTGCATGCGTATTACGGGCAGAGCCATATCCTGCACGGCATCGACCTCGACGTCGGCGAGGGGGAGATCGTTTCGCTATTAGGACGCAACGGTGTCGGGCGGTCCACGACCTGCAAGGCCATCATGGGGCTGGTGCAGCCGCAGGGCCGGGTGGCATTCCGCGGGCGCGAACTGGCCGGGCTGCGCAGTGACCTGATCGCTCGTTCCGGGATTGGCTACGTTCCGGAGGACCGGCAGGTGTTCCCGACACTCAGCGTGCGTCAGAACCTGGAACTCGGGTTGAAGCGCGCCGGCCGGTTCGGGCGCTGGACGTTCGAGGACGTGTTCCGGCTGTTCCCGAACCTGGCGGCGCGTCAGGGCAATCCTGCGGGTGTCCTGTCGGGCGGCGAGCAGCAGATGCTGACCATGTGCCGCACGCTGATGGGCGACCCGGATCTTATTCTGATCGACGAACCGACGGAGGGACTGGCGCCGTTGCTGGTGGAGCAGGTCGGCGTGTTGCTGGCCGAGATCGCCAGCCGCGGCGTCTCGATCCTGCTGGTCGAGCAGAAGTTGACGATCGCCCTGAAAATCTCCCGCCGGCTCTACGTCATGGGCCATGGCCAGATCGTGTTCGAGGGTACACCGAACGATCTGGCAGCGAACCAGAACATCCGTCAGGAGTGGCTTGAGGTGTAACGGTGCGAACCCGGTCCGAA
>DASWON010000307.1:0-3154 GCA_036398735.1 Rhodopila sp. | reverse complement strand
CCCATAGGACCGCCTCCGCGCCCCACCCCATGGGGACGAGCGCCAGAGCCTCCAGATGCAGCGGCATCAGCAACAGTGCGATCAGTCCGGCTGGCATCACCCACATTGCGGTCAGCGGCACCGCAATCATATTGGCCAGAATGAAGTAAATCTGCACGTGGCCAAAATGATAAGCGCCGTAAGGGGCGGATGCCGAACCGGCGAGGGCACTGGTGAGCGCCAGAGCCACGAGGTGGGAGGCAAACCGACGTTGCCAGCTTTGGCCATGCAAGCGGCGGAGCCAGGGGCGCAATGCCTCGTAGCCGGATATCAGGGCCAGAACAGCCGAGAAGCTCATTTGAAATGAGACCTCCGGCACCTGCTGCGGCGAAATCAGCATCAGCAGCACGGCTGCCAGGGCCAACCCCCGCATCGAGAACGGCCGGCGGTCCGCCATCAACGCCATGGTGAACAGGCAGGCCATGACGAAGCTGCGAATGATCGGCACATGCATACCGGTCAGGACCATATACGCGGCGCCTGCCGCCAGTGCGCAGATCGCAGAGAACTTCTTGGTCGGCCAGAACAGCGTTGCCCGCTCGCTCAACGCGAAGCCCTGTCGAGACAGCAACAGCGCGAAGCCCATGACGATCCCGATATGCAGTCCAGCCACCGCCAGCAGGTGCGCCAGCCCCGAATGCCGAAATGCGGCGTGATCGGCCTCGGGGATCGCCATCGAAGCCCCGGTCAGCAGCGTGACGGAAACAGCACCGGCCGCTCCAGGTACGACAGCGGCGACCCTCCGGCCGATAATTTCCCGCAACCGTTGGACGAACCGCATCGGCGCCGAGGGAATTGCCTGCGCGGTGCGTTCCGCCGATCCGAGAGCGTAACCCGAAGCGCCGAGGCCGGTGTAAAATGCGTCGCGCTGCAGATCCCACCCGCCCGGTAGCGAGGGCGGTGCCGGCGAGCGAATCAGTGCGCGGATGCGGACCGAGTCCCCGCTTTCAAGCAGACCGGCATCCTTCTTCTGTAACCGCACGCGGACCGATCGATGCAACGGCTCAGCGGCATTGTCGAGCCAGGCAGGTTGAACGGTGATCCGGCGGCCGTCAGGCAGGACCTCGACCGCCAGGACGGTACCCGCCACGATCGTCGCGCGGTTCGGCAGGTCCGCTTCGATCGGGGGCGCGCGCGCCGTGGCGAGTTGCCCGGCCATGAATCCGAGCCCGGCCGCGGCGATCGGGCCGCAGAACCAACGCACCCCGGGCCACCGCGCGAGCGCGAGGGCCGGGACCGTGATGGATGCACCCAGCCAGATCGCAGGCTCGAAGCGGAGCGCATAGTATCCCAGCACGCCGACGCCCATGAAGACCGGCAGCCACAGCGCCAGCCTCTCCTGCTCCGCCTCGAGCCAGGAACTCAGTTCGGCGCCCATGGCAGTGATCAGCCGCATGCGGGCAGACTAGGCACGGAACCGTCTACAAAGAGTGAACGGGCGTGCTAGATCATTCGGATGACCGTTCGCACCCGCTTCGCCCCTAGCCCAACCGGCCCGCTGCATATCGGCGGCGTCCGTACCGCGCTGTTCAACTACCTCTACAGTCGCCACCACGGCGGCGAATTCCTGCTCCGTATCGAGGACACCGACCGCGAACGCAGCACCGAGGCCGCGACACAGGGGATTATCGAGAGCCTGGACTGGCTCGGCTTGGAGCGCGACGGACAGACCGTGTTTCAGTCGACACGCATGGAGCGCCACGCCGAGGTGGCGCGTCAGCTTCTGGCGGCAGGCAAGGCGTACTACTGCTATTGCACGCCTGAGGAGCTGAACCTGGAGCGGGAGAAAGCCCGGACGGAGAAGCGGGTCTGGCGCTATGATGGACGTTGGCGCGACCGCGATCCGGCTGAGGCCCCCCCCGGTGTCACTCCGGTCATCCGCCTCAAGAGCGAGCGGGATGGCGAAACCGTCCTCGAGGATCTGGTGCAGGGCCAGGTCCGGGTCGCCAACGTCGAGCTGGATGACATGATCATCCTACGCAGCGACGGCTCACCGATGTATAATCACTCGGTTGTGGTGGATGACCACGACATGGGGATCACCCACGTTATCCGCGGCGATGATCACCTGACCAACACCTTCCGTCAGATCCAGGTTTATCGCGCGATGGGCTGGGATCTGCCCCGGTTCGCCCACATCCCGCTGATCCACGGTGCCGACGGGGCGAAATTGTCGAAGCGGCACGGCGCCCAGTTCGCGCTGGAATTCCGCGAGCAAGGGTTCCTGCCTGAGGCGTTGTGCAACTACCTGCTGCGTCTCGGCTGGTCGCACGGCGACCTTGAGGTCGTCGATCGGGAGGAGGCTATCCGGCTGTTCGACATCATCGATGTCAACCGCGGCCCGTCACGGATGGACTACGCCAAGCTGACGAACCTGAACGGCATCTACATCCGTCACGCGGACGACGACCGTCTGACCAGGGACGTGCTGGAGCGGCTGGCGCATCGGCATGACCTTGCGCTCGGCGGCACTGCCGCGGCGCGCATCCGGACGCTGATGCCGGCGCTGAAGGAACGAGCGAAGACTCTGGTTGAACTATCTGATTCTGCAGCATTCCTTGCTCGGGTTGTGCCGCTGCCGATGGAACCAAAAGCCGCCGCGGCACTAACCGCCGAAGCACGGCTGATGCTGCGCGCGGTCGCCTCGGCTCTCGCCGAGACCGACTTTTCAGCGCCCGAAATCGATGCTGCGCTACGCCGCTTCGCCGAACGCAGCAACCTCAAGCTCGGTCAGGTGGCGCAACCGCTGCGGGCTGCGCTCACCGGCAGCACTGTCAGCCCCGGTATCGATGCGACGCTGGCCGCATTGGGACGCGAGGAATCCCTGGCGCGGATCGCCGCGGCGACGGCGTAGCATCGCGCTGCTCGGCGGCCGGCTGCCATTCCATGTCCGGCCCCGGGACTAAAGGTGGAACGCGACCCCAGCTCTTTTTTAACGTGCCGGTTGGCAATGTTCCGGTTGGCAATGTTCCGGTTGGCAATGTTCCGGCTGGCAACGTATCGGTTAGCTCGGGCAGCCGCCCCTAGGCCCCGATGAGGATGTGCCTCGGAATGGTCGGCGGGTCGGTCCATACCCGAGCGGGCACTTTATGGTATGCCGAAAACCGCGAGGTGC
>DASWON010000306.1:0-5269 GCA_036398735.1 Rhodopila sp. | reverse complement strand
GATGTTCGCGGTGCTGCACGACTGGTTGCCGGCCCAGCCGCCGGCATAGCCCGCGAGGATCCCCAGAAACCCGCCGACGATCAGGGAGATGGTGACCGGCAGGATGGCCGCGAGCAGCGACAGCCGCCCGCCGTAGCAAAGCCGCGTCCACAGGTCGCGACCGGTTTCATCCGTTCCGAGCCAGTGGCCGGGGGTGCCGATCGGCTTCAACCGGGACAGAACGCTGCCGGCATAGGGGTCGTAGTGCGTGACCAGCGGCGCGCCGAGGGTGATGAACAGGATGCCCAGAAGCAGCAGCGTGACGGCCATGGTGACCTTGTCGCGCAGCAGTCGCTGACCAACTGATTTCCAATAGCCTGGGGCAGGGGCGGCCGGCGCATCCGCGGGTGAGACAAGCCGTGTGTCCAGGGTGATGTCCGACATGTCGGGACCTTTGTTCAGCGGCGGATGCGTGGATCGATCGCCGCCTGTGCGATATCGACCAGCAGATTAAGCAGGACGAAGAACGTGGCCAGGACCAGGATCGTCGCCTGCAGCACCGGGATGTCACGGCGGAAGATCGCGAGGTTCAGCAGATTTCCCGAACCCGGCCAGTTGAACACCGTCTCGACCAGGATCGATCCGCCCAGCAGGTAGCCGAATTGCAGGCCCATCAGCGCCAGCACCGGAGGCGCCGCGTTCTTTGCGATATGGCGGATGACCGGCCAGCGGGTCAGGCCCTTGGCGGACAGCGCGCCCACGAAATCCTGGCCGAGGATGTCGAGGACCGTTGCGCGAACCAGCCGGCCAATCACCCCCATGGGGATCAGCGACAGCGTGACGACCGGAAGCACCAGGTACTGCAGCCGATCATACAGGGGCAGCGCGTCGTCGCCCATCCCCTGGGCCGGCAACCAGTCGTGCAGCACCGCGAACATCAGCACCAGCACGATGGCGCACCAGTAGTGCGGCAGCGAAACGCCCACCGTGGCGATGGCTGAAAACAGCTTGTCCGGCCACCGTCCATGATACAGCGCCGAGACCATGCCGCACAGGATGCCCAGCGAAAAGCCCAGCACGGCGGCCAGAATGGCCAGGACAAACGTGTTTTCAAGAGCGACGACCAGTTGTCCCCAGACCGGCGTCGCGTTGAACACCGAGAGTCCGAAATCACCGCGCATGGCTCGCAGAAGCCACAGAAAATACTGCATATAGAGCGGCTTGTCGAAGCCGAACGCGGCTTTCATCTGGGCGATGACCTCTGGCGAGGCCTCGGGCGGCATCAGCATGTCGATCGGATTGCCGGGCACGATGTGCACCAGCCCGAAGACCACGAGCGAAACACCGAGCAGGATGGGGATAGCCTGCAACAGGCGGCGGATGGCGAACAGGAGCATGCGGTCCAGTTTCTCCGTATGCTGTGGATGGGTCCGCAGTCGGTTGCGGAACTCTATTTATGTGTTTGTATGCTGCGTTGCAGCAATCCAGACCAACACCTAGCACAGCGAGCGAGCGTGTCCAGCGGATAGTTGGATAGTTTATAAGCGGTTGCATCGATCCAGTCACAGACCTAGCCTTGCGCTGCCGTCAAGGTCCAATCGCTAGGCAGTTATGGAGCGCGCCATGCATGAAATCGCCATATATCCGTCGGTTACTGAACGGGTTGAGCAACGGCGCGGCGGTTTGCGGGTATTCGATCGCCTCGTTTCTGAGCGCACTGCCCATATCGTGGTCGATTTGCAAAACGGCTTCATGGCGCCCGGCGCTGTGGCCGAAATTGCCGCGGCGCGCGACATCGTTCCCACCGTCAACCGGATCAGCGCCGCCGTGCGCCAGGCTGGCGGCCTGGTCGTCTACATCCAGAACACCCTGGATGCGGAGGCGATCCGCACCTGGTCCACATATCTCGACCATTTTTGCTCGCCGTCCCGCCGCGAGCGCATGATCGAAGCGTTCACGCCTGGCGCCGAGGGCCACGCGCTCTGGTCGGGCCTCGACGTGCGGCCGGAGGATCTGAAGGTGCGCAAGCGGCGCTTCGGTGCCTTCGTGGCCGGCTCGTCCGACCTGCACGCGATGCTGCAGGAGCGCGGCGTGGATACTCTCATTATCACCGGCACCGCCTCGCAGGTCTGTTGCGAGTCCACCGCGCGGGACGCGATGATGCTGAACTACAAGGTGTTTTTTGTGGCCGACGGCAACGCGACGTTTACCGACGAGGAACATAACGCCACGCTGTCAGCCATGGCCTACACCTTCTGCGATGTCATCACTTCGGACGCCCTGATGGCGTTGATCGGGCAGGACGTGGCGTCGCGGGCGCCCGGGGACGCGCGGGCGGAGACGCCGGGGAATGGCACGCCGGCCATGATCGGGACGGCTTCGTCAAAGCAGCGGGAAGCGGCGGTGGCATAAGCCTTGCAGCGGATGGGGTCCCATCCGCAGGCATAGGTAATATGGCATGACAGTCTCGAGGCGCGGCTTCCTCGCAACCGCGGCGGGGGCCGCGACGCTTCCCGCACTCCCGGTTCACGCGGGCAGCCCGCAGGTACTGCGGATCGGCATGACGGCGGCGGACCTCCCGACCACGCACGGCATACCGAACAATGGCGGCGAGGGTTTTCGCTTCCTCGGCTACCCGGCCTACGATTCCGTGGTGAACTGGGATTTCACCCATACCGACAAGCTTGCGGACATCACGCCGGGCCTGTTCACCGCCTGGCGGATCGACGAGAGCAATCCCCTGCGCTGGATCTGCGAGGTCCGGCAGGGGGTGAAGTTCCACGACGGATCGGATTTCACGGCGGATTCCGTGATTTTCAATTTCGGACGAATTTTCGACGACAAGTCCCCGCAGTACGACGCCCCGGCGGCGCCGATTGTGCGTGCCACCGTCTCGATGATCGACAAGTTCGAAAAGGCCGACGACAAGACGATCATCATCACGACCAAATACCCGTTCAGCTTCCTGCCTTATCTACTGACCCGCATCCTGATCGTCAGCCCGGCGCAGTGGGAGGCGACGGGCAAGAACTGGGCATCGTTCTCGAAAAACCCCTCCGGCACCGGGCCGTTCAAGATCACCAAGGTGGTCCTCGGCCAATATGCGGAGATGTCGCGGAACGAGGCGTACTGGGACACGTCGCGGATCCCGAAGCTGGACAAGATGATCGTCTACCCGATGCCCGAGGCGACCACCCGCGTGGCCGCGCTGCGGTCGGGCCAGGTCGACTGGATCGAGGTCCCGCCGCCGGATTCCATCCCCTCGTTGAAGGCCGCGGGCTTGCAGATCAGTTTGTGGCCGTATCCACACACCTACCCCTACGCATTGAACTGCACGGCGGGTTCTCCGTTCGCGGATGAAAGGGTCCGCCAGGCGATCAACTACGCGATCGACCGGGAGGGGATGTGCGCGATGCTGAACGGCACGGCCAAGCCGGCGATGGGGCTGTATCCGCCGGAGGATCCGCTGTTCGGGACACCAGCGAACCGATACAAGTATGATCCGGAAAAGGCCAGGGCGCTGCTGCAGCAGGCCGGCTACGGTCCGAACAAACCGGTGAAGGCGAAAATCATGATCTCGACCTCGGGATCTGGCCAGATGGTGCCGATCCCGATGAACGAATTCATGCAGCAGAATTTCAAGGCTGTCGGCATGGACATCGACTTCGATGTCGTAGAATGGGGCACCATGCTGGTTGCCGTACGCAGTGATCCGAAGGCGGCGCCTTCGCACGGCGATGACGGCATCAACATAAGCCTGAGCTTCACAGATCCGTCGTCGATGTTTCGTTACTATGCGAAGGACAGTTTTTCTCCGGTCAATTACAACTGGGGCCACTGGGACAACCAGCCGGCGACCGATCTGCTGAAGCAGGCCCAGGCGACGTTCGACAAGGCCGAACAGGACAAGCTGCTGGCGCAGGCGCACACGAAGGTCGTGGACGGCGCGCCATGGCTGTTCATCGTCCATGATCTCAACCCACGGGCGATGTCGAAGAAGGTCACTGGATTCAGGCCGGCGCAGAGCTGGTACCAGGATTTCACCCAGATCAGCATGGCATGAGAGGCTAACAACAGAATGCGACGTCGAAATCTACTCGCGGGGATGGCGGCGACGGCGACGCTGCCGGCGCTTCCCGCTCGGGCGGCCGGCGGCGGCACGCTGCGCATCGCCATGACGGCCGCTGATCTGCCGAGTTCGCACGGTATCCCGAACAATGGTTTCGAAGGATACCGCTTCCTCGGCTATCCGCCGTACGATGCTCTGGTGAACTGGGATCTGCGGCACAATCCCGACAAGCCTGCCGATATCACGCCTGGCCTGTTCACGTCGTGGAAAGCGGATGAGACCAATCCGCTACGCTGGGTCTTCACGGTGCGCCAGGGGGTGAAGTTCCACGACGGTTCTGCGTTCAATGCGGATGCGGTGATCTGGAACCTGGACCGTATCTATAACGAAAAGTCGCCGCACTACGATGCGCCGTCCGCGCCGATCGTGAAAGCCGCGGTGTCAATGGTCGACACCTACGAAAAGACCGGCGACAGCACGATCGTCATGACGACAAAATATCCGTTCAGTTTCCTGCCGTATCTGCTGACCCGCATCCTGATCGTCAGCCCGGCGCAATACGACACCGTCGGCAGGAACTGGGCGGAGTTCAACAAGAAGCCGGCGGGCACGGGACCGTTCAAGATCACCCGCGTGGTACCCGGCCAGTACATCGAGATGGTTCGCTTCGATGACTACTGGGACAAGGAACGGGTACCGAAGCTGGAGAAGCTGGTGGTCATGCCGATGGCCGAGGCGACCACCCGCATCGCCGCCCTGCGCTCCGGACAGGTCGACTGGATCGAGGTTCCGGCCCCGGATTCCATTCCGTCCTTGAAGACGGCCGGCTATACCGTAACGCTGTGGCCGTATCCACACACGTATCCCTACTGTCTGAACTGCGAGGATGGCTCACCGTTCCATGATGTCAGGGCGCGACGCGCGATCAACTACGCGATCGACCGCGACGGGCTGTGCAGCCTGGTCAACGGGATCGGCAAGCCGGCCGTGGGACTGTACCCACCGGGTCATCCTTTCTTCGGCAATCCAACACAGCACTACAATCATGATCCTGCCAAAGCGAAGGCCCTGCTCGCGGAGGCCGGGTACGGGCCGAGTAATCCGCTGAAAGCGAAGATCATGATCTCCACCTCCGGCTCGGGACAGATGCTGCCGATTCCGATGAATGAGTTCCTGCAACAGAATTTTGCCGCGGTCGGAATGCAGATCGACTTCGACGTG
>DASWON010000305.1:0-1730 GCA_036398735.1 Rhodopila sp. | reverse complement strand
CGCTGCGCGATCGATCCTATTCCCGCCTGTGCGTCGAGGAAGCTGCACGCCTGCTCCGGTTCTTTGGGTGCGACACGCGCATTTTCGATCCATCGACCCTACCGCTGCCCGATCAGCACGCGGGTGACGATCATCCGGCCGTCCACGAGCTGCGCGAGCTGTCGCTATGGTCGGAGGGTCAGGTGTGGTGCAGTCCGGAACGCCACGGACAAATCACCGGCATCATGAAGCTGCAAATCGACCACCTGCCGCTGTCGATGGGCGGCATGCGTCCGACACAGGGGCGCACGCTTGCGGTCATGCAAGTGTCGGCGGGATCGCAGTCGTTCAACAGCGTCAACACGCTGCGCGTGCTAGGCCGCTGGATGCGGATGGTCACGATCCCCAACCAATCCTCTGTCGCCAAGGCGTTCGCTGAGTTCGATGACGACGATTGAGGTGGTCCCGCCTTCCTGGACAGTTTGGCGGCTGAGCTAAGCTATACCCTGGTTGTTTACGCCGCCATTCTGGTGAGCGCCATGTCCGGGGCATGCCCCGGACATGGCGTTGCGCCGCTCTGCCCATAGACCTCGTCCGGCGTTCGGCCGCCGAAGCGGGAGTGAGGCCGGTGCCCGTTATAATAGTTGATCCACCGGCCGAGCCCGGCGCGCAACTCGGAGCCGGTCTCGAAGGCGTTCAGGTAGACGCACTCGTACTTCAGCGACCGCCAGAGCCGTTCGATGAACACGTTGTCCATCCAGCGTCCACGGCCATCCATGCTGATCCGCACCTCGGCACCGCGCAGCACGTCGGTGAAGTCGTTGCTGCTGAACTGGCTTCCCTGGTCCGTGTTGAAGATGGCGGGCTTGCCGAACCGCGCCAGCGCCTCCTTCAGGGCGGCGACGCAGAACTCCGCATCCATCGTGTTCGACAGCCGCCAGGCCAGCACCTTGCGCGATGCCCAGTCCATGATCGCCACCAGGTAGAGGAAGCCGCGCCGCATCGGCAGGTAGGTGATGTCGGCGCACCAGACGTGGTTCGGCCGCGTGATCTCCAGATCGCGCAGCAGGTAGGGGTAGATCCGATGCTCCGGGTGCGGGTCGCTCGTCCGCGGGCGCTGGTAGATGGGCGACAGCCCCATCTTCGCCATCAGCCGCCGGACGCGCCGTCGTCCGACCGCATGCCCGAGCCGCTGGAGGTGCCGAGCCATCTGCCGGCTGCCATACCATGGGTGATCGAGGAACGAGGCGTCGATCACCGCCATCAGCGCCAGCGTCTCGGCCGTCTCCGCCACCGGTGCATAGTAGAACGAGGATCGGCTGATCGACACCAGCCGGCACTGCGCCGCGATCGACAGGCTGGCATGCCCGCGCCCGATCATCCGCCGTCGCCGTTCGACGCTCATCGCGCGAACCCCTTCGACAAAAAATCCCGTTCCACCACCAGCTGCCCGATCTTCGCGTGCAGCTTCTCGATCTCCGTATCGCCGGCCGCCAGTCTTGCCTCGCTCGCGCCCGAAAACGTCGCCGCCATGCCCTCGGTCGCCTGGCGCTTCCATGTCGCGATCATCGTCGGGTGGATGCCGTGCCTGGCTGCCAACTCCGCCAGCGTCAGGTCACCCCGGATCGCCTCCAGCGCAACCTTGGCCTTGAACTCGCCCGTGTACCTCTTCCGCGTCGTCTTCATGTCCATCCATCCCTCACATCCGGGATAGCTTAGCCTCCTGTCCAGTTTTCCGGCACCACCTCTGA
>DASWON010000304.1:0-3802 GCA_036398735.1 Rhodopila sp. | reverse complement strand
GTTGCACGCTGATCGCCGCCGGCTGCGCGGCGACGGCGAGCGGCGGCACGTCGGGCTTCGCCCACGGTTCGGCCGCCGCGACGGGTTCCGGTTCGCCGACCACATCGGGCTCGGCCGCCGGCTCGGGGGCGATCAGCCGCGGAGTGGCGGCCAGTGCCCAGGGCTCCGCTGCCTGGTCATGATGGTGCTCGGCCTCGATGGCCGGGACGGCGCCGGGTGCGGGTTTCGCGGGTGGCTCGCCGGTCTGGCTGAGCGCCAGTTCGAGGTCCTCTTCCTCTTCCTCCCGCCGGGCCTCCTCGGCCTGCATCTCGACCAGGCGCTGCCGGTCGGCGACGGGGATCTGATAGTAGTCCGGGTGGATTTCGCTGAAAGCCAGGAAGCCGTGTCGGTTACCGCCATACTCGACGAACGCCGCCTGCAGGCTGGGTTCGACGCGGACTACCTTGGCGAGATAGATATTCCCTTTGAGCTGCCGTTTCGTCGAGGTCTCGACGTCAAAATCTTCAAGTCGGTTACCGTCCAGCACCACGACGCGGGTTTCTTCCGCGTGCGAGGCGTCGATCAGCATGCGTTTGGTCATTTAGTCCTGAACTCCGGTATGCCGTCGTGATGCATCTTCCGGACCCCTGTACGGTCTCGGTCAGCAGACGGCTTGCAAGGCTTGCGGAAAGGGGCCCGCCCGAAGTTTCAGGAATACGATGGGGATCAATATGTGTGTCCATGCCGCCCCAAAGGTCCGAGGCACCCGAGAGACCGGGGCCGTCCAGAATGTTTGGGCCAACCCTGAAGCTGGGTGAAAGTCCAAGTTCGGACGGGAATGGCACGACGTGGTTCATCAGTTCCTGGCGTTCGGATGGCGCGTCCCGTGGTGGAACGCCGCCCCGCGTGAAGTCGGCGCTGGCGCCGCCCGCATGGCGGAAAAAACCGCGGCGGACAGGACCCCGGCGCGCCACAAGTCCAACATGGCGGGCGCGACGCGGACGGCGATGTGGCTACGACGGGCGGACCCTTCCTCACACCTGCCGGCCTGGCTCCGACCAGACCGCACAAGGGGTCACGCGCCGCCGGAAAAAGCCAAGGAATCGCGATAATCGCCATCCCACTGACATCGCCGGAGCACCATGACCATGAAGCAAACTGCCCCACACCGCAAGCAGATCATATCGCCTCGCCATGAACACGCCGTAATCAATCTTCAAGCTGCATATCTGCATCCAATATGTTAAGAGTTCCGCATGGTTTCCGTTCCGCCCGTCACGCGTCGCCTGTTGCTGCGCCGTTTCGCGGCGGGGGCGCCGGTTTTTGGCACTTTCCTGCTGCCGCCGGCCCTGCACGAGGCGATGGCCGCTAAACCGCGCCAGCCGGGGGCCTCGGCGCCGCGTCCGAAGTCCACGACGGACGCGCGGCCGCCGCCGCCACTGGTCATGCTCGACCCCGGCCACGGCGGCAAGGACCCGGGCGCGGTCGGTTTTTCCGGGACCTACGAGAAGCATGTGTCGCTGGCGACCGCGCTGGAACTGAAGCACCAGCTCGAGGCCGCCGGGCGCTACCGGGTCGAGCTGACCCGGACCAGCGACGTGTTCATCCCGCTGGACGACCGGGTCGATCGGGCACAGCGGCGCGGCGCGGCGCTGTTCGTCTCCATGCACGCCGACGCGCTGGCGGACCACTCGGTGCGCGGCGCTTCAGTCTACACGCTGTCGCAGACCGCATCCGATGCGCAGACCGCGGCATTGGCGCGAACCGAGAACAGCGCCGATCGCTTCATTGGCCGGCAATGGCAGAGCACCTCGCCCGAGGTCTCGCGCATCCTGGCCAGCCTGGTGCGGCAGGAAACCCGCACCGGCTCGGTCCGCATCGCCCGCAGCCTGGTGGGCTGCCTGGATGAGCGGCTGCCGATGCTGCAGAATCCGGACCGTCACGCCGGCTTCGTCGTGCTGAAGGCGGCGGACATACCCAGCGTGCTGGTGGAGATGGGTTTCATGTCCAACCCGCGCGACGAGGCCGCACTGCGCAAGCCGGATCACCGGCGGCTGGTGGCTGAGGCAATGCATCGTGCCGTCGACGCCTATTTCGCCGGCCTCGCCCATCTGGCGGACGGGCCAGGGCCGACCCCGGGCTAGTGCCCGTGCCCGAAGTTCGTTGTGCCGCGGATCAGCTCCCGACACACGTTCCAACCGACAGGGACCCCGACGCACCGTAGATTTTCCGTGTGGTTCATGGTTCTGCAGTTCGCTTTGGCGCGGATCGACGGGGCTGTCGGATGGCGGATTTCAGAACGACGGCGCCAGCGCCGGAAACACCACAGCGCCGGAGCGGCTGAGTTCCGTTCGCGTCCATTCGCGTCCCTTGCCCGCACGGAGCGGTCAGTTCAGGCCCGCGGCACCAGAGCCGGGAACCGACCGCAGGGGTACCAAAACGTGCGATCTCGCTGCTGGCGATTTTGCCCAAATGCGCTCATATCGGCGACATGACAGGACCACTCACCGCCGGCGAGCCACTGGCGCCCGTCGGCCGCGATCGCCACGGCAAGGCTGCGGCACCGGAACCCAACGGCGGGGCCAAACCACCGGGCAAACCACCGGGCGGCAAATCGCCAAAGCGGCGGCGCGGCGTGGTGACGCGCGCGATTCGCGGCTTTGCCGGTGCTGTGCTCGGCGTGCTGCTGCTGGGCGGCATTGTCGGCGCCGCCGGCGGCTACATGGCCTACCGCCACTTCAGCGCCGACCTTCCCGATGTGGACGGGCTGCTGAATTACCAGCCGCCTGTGATGAGCCGCGTCTTCGCGGGCGACTCGCGGCTGTTGGCGGAACTGGCATCCGAACGGCGCATTTTTGTCCCGGTCACCGCCATTCCCGACATCGTCAAGCGGGCGTTCATCTCGGCCGAAGATCAGAATTTCTACACCCACCGCGGCGTCGATCCGCTGGCGATCGTCCGGGCGGCGCTGTTCGACGTGGCGCATGCGGGGCAGGGGCGGCGGCCGATCGGCGCTTCCACGATCACCCAGCAGGTGGCCAAGAACATGCTGCTGGACAACCAGATGTCATTCTCCCGCAAGGCGCGGGAGGCGATCCTGGCGGTCCGCATCGAGCAGACGCTGAGCAAGGACCGCATCCTGGAGCTGTATCTGAACGAGATCTATCTCGGGCAGGGTGCCTATGGGGTCGCCGCCGCAGCGCAGACCTATTTCAACAAGCCGCTGGACAAGCTGACGGTCGCCGAAGCGGCGTTCCTTGCCGCACTGCCCAAGGCGCCGAACAACCTCAATCCATTCAAGTTTCCCGATGCCGCCCGCTCGCGCCGCGACTATGTTCTCGACCGTCTGGCCGAAGACCATGTGATCACCGCCGCCCAGTCTGCCGATGCGAAGGCGTCGCCGGTGATCCCGTCGGAGTTCCGGCGGCCGCCGCCGATCCCGGGCGCCGACTGGTTCACCGAGGAAGTGCGCCGTCAGCTCGTCACCCGGTTCGGCCAGGACACCACGACCCAGGGCGGCCTTATGGTGCGCACCAGCCTCGATCCCGCGCTGCAGATCGCTGCCGAGAAATCGCTGCGCGACGGCCTGACGGCCTACGACCGCAAGATGGGCGGCTGGCGCGGAGCGGTGGCGCATTTGACACTGACAGCAGAGGATTTTGAGACCAGGTGGCCGACGGCGCTCAACCAGCAGCCGCGTCCGCCCGGCATGCTGCCCGCGTGGAAGCTCGCCGTGGTGGCGGGTGTCGCGGACACCGACGCGAAGGTTGAATGGCTGGATCAGGCGGGTGAACGCCGTGCCGCGGTGATCGCGCTGTCCGAT
>DASWON010000303.1:0-16371 GCA_036398735.1 Rhodopila sp. | reverse complement strand
GCGTTGCAGCCAGGCCAGATCCTGGCCTTCCTCGGACATAACGGTGCCGGCAAGACCACCACGCTGAAGTCGATCATGGGCCTGCTGCGGCCGAGTGCCGGGGAAGTACTGTTCGACGGCGAACGAATCGATCGTCTGGGTGTCGCGGAACGCGTCGGCCGCGGCCTGCGACTGCTGCCGGAAGGCCGTGGGATCTTTCCCGATCTGACCGTGGCCGAGAACATCGACGTGATCGCCGCCCGTAACGTCACGACCGGCGCGATGTTCGACATCCCTCACGTGTACAAGCTGTTTCCGGTCCTGGCGGAGCGCCGCACCACGCGGGCCGGCAGCATGAGCGGCGGGCAGCAGCAGATGCTGGCGCTGTCGCTCGCGATTCTGGGGACGCCGCGCTGTCTGATGCTGGACGAGCCTTCGATCGGCCTCGCACCGAACCTCGTGGAGCGGATGTTCCAGCAGGTCCGCGACGTCTGCAAGTCGCACGCGATGACGGCGGTGCTGGTCGAACAGAACGTCGCAGCGGCGATGAAAATCGCCGACCGGATCATCATCATGAATAACGGTCAGATCGTCTTCGACGGCAGCCCGGATGAGGCTCGGGCATCCAACTTCTGGCACTATTTCTGACCGGCCTGGCAGCTTCGGAGACACCTTGCGGCGATCCTCGTCCCGCCGGAACCATCGCCGCCGCTGTCACCAGGCCGTCTTGTAGCCCTGGAACGGGGTCGCGATCCGCTTGATGTCCGCGATCACGTCGGGCGGCACATCGCCGCCTGCGGATGACGAATCCGGCCGCAGATTGATCGCGTCGCTCACGCCGCCGAAACGTTCCTCGATGCGGGCGGCGATCTCCTTGTGCGTCCCGACGGCCGCGAACAGATGCACCACGTCATCGGACACACGTCCGGCCATCTCGTTCCACTTTCCGGCCTTCGACATCGCGTTGAGTTCGCGGCCGAGATCACCGAGCCCGTGCAGTTCCAGAACACCCCAGTAGCCTGGGGTCGACCCATAGAAAGCGACCCGGCCGCGCACGATCTCGAACGCCTTCGCCGTCGCTTCCGCGTCCTTGCCCGTGGCGACGAAGCCGCCGCCGGTGATCTCGAAGTGTTCCCGGACGCGGCCGGTACGCGCCATGCCCTCCCGCACCCGCGGAACGATGGCCTCTTCGAGGTAGCGGCGCGTGCAGAATCCATGCAGGCGAATGCCGTCGGCGACTTCGCCAGCCAGGCGTAATGAATGCTCGCCCACCGCGGCCAGCGTGATCGGCACCATCTTCTGCCCGGTGGAAGGCGGCATGAAGTATGGCGGCATCAGCGTGAACGTGTAGTGTTGGCCCCGGAAATCCAGCTTTCCCCCGGTCTCCCACGTGGTCCAGATCGCCCGCAGCGCCTGGACGTATTCGCGTAGCCGAGGCGCCGGCGCGGTCCAGGGCACGCTGAACCGCTTTTCGTTGTGTGGCCGTATCTGCGGCCCGATCCCCAGCACGAACCGGCCGCGCGACGCGTTCTGCAGGTCCCATGAAGTGTTCGCCACCACCATCGGGCTGCGTGGGAAGGCGATTGCGACGGACGTTCCGAGTTCGACCCGCTCGGTGCTGACGGCGGCGATCGCATGCGCCAGGAACGGATCGTGCTTGTTCTCCATCGTCAGCAGGCCGTCGTAGCCAGCCGCCTCCGAGGCAATCGCAGAAGCAGCGGTGGTCCGCAGATCGGCCTGCGGCAACGTGTTCAAAACCCGCATCGATCAGCGTCCCGTGAATACCGGCTTGCGCTTCTCCTTGAACGCCAGAACCGCCTCGCGATGGTCGTCCATCTGCGAGCACCGCGCCTGATTGAACGCCTCCATGTCCATCGAGGTCGCGAAGTCACCGGTCTCGGCGGCTGTCAGATTCTTCTTCGTGTAGCCAAGCGCCACATGCGGCATGGCGGCGATCCGGTGCGCCATCGCCAGGGTCGTCGTCAGCAGGTCGGCATCGTCGACGACCTTGTTGACCAGGCCGATCCGCTGGGCTTCGTCGGCGTCGATCATATCGCCGGTGAAGAACATCTCGCGCGCCTTCGCGGTACCGACCAGGCGGGTCAGCGACCAGGTGGTGCCCCAGTCGCCGGACAGGCCGATCTTGATGAAGCCCGCACCGAAACGGGCCGAACGGGCGGCGATGCGGATGTCGCAGGCGGTCGCCATGCCGAGGCCGGCCCCGACCGCGACTCCATTGATCATCCCGATGATCGGCTTCGGCGTGTTGTGCATCAGCATCGGAACGCGACCCGATTGCAGAATGCCGGCGGCGCGCTCCTCGAAGACCTTGGCGGAGCGTCCGCCCATCGTCTTCACATCGCCCCCGGCGCAGAAGCCGCGGCCCGCGCCGGTCAGAACGATACAGCCGATGCTGGTATCGGCGCCCAGGCGGGTGAGCGAATCCAGCATGCCGAGGCGGATCTCGTCGGACAGGGCGTTCAGGTTCTCGGGCCGGTTGAGCGTCAGGATGGCGACGCCGTCCTCCACGGTTTCGAGCAGGTCGGGCATGGGCGTTTCTCCGCGATGTCAGTCCGTGCCAGCTTGGCTTGGCGCGCGGTCCGCTGCAACACTGCGCCGCAACAACCGAAGGGAACGTCCATGACCCTGACCCTTGATACGCACCTGCGCATCGGCATCCAGACGATCCACCGCCGCACCGAACCGGCGGACGGTCCCTGGCTGCCGCGGATCGACGAACTGGTGGACCTGGTGAAGCTGGTCGATGACTGCGGCTTCGATTCGCTATGGGCGGGCGATCACATCTCCTTCCCAGTGCCGATTCTCGATCCGCTGCTGCAACTGGCGCAGGCTGCCGTGGTCAGCCGCCGCCTGCTGCTGGGCACGTCGGTGCTGCTGCTGCCATTGCGGCACCCAACGCCGGTCGCCAAGCAGGTGATCACGCTGGATCATCTGACTGAGGGCCGTTTCATCCTCGGCGTCGGTGTGGGCGGTGAATTTCCCCGGGAGTATGCCGCCTGCGACGTGCCGCACAACGAACGCGGTGCCCGCCTCGCCGAGGGCGTCGCGGTCCTGCGCAAGTTCTTCACCGGCAAGCCGGTCACCCACGCCGGGAAATTCTACGGCCCGTTCGAGGACGTCCCGATGAACCCGCCGCCGCGCCAGCCGAACGGCCCGCCGATCTGGTTCGCCGGCCGCAAGGAGCCCGCACTGCGCCGGATTGGCCGGCTCGGCGACGGCTATCTGTCCTATGTCATCACGCCGGACATGTATCGCGACGCTCTCGCCACCATAGACACGGCGGCGGAGCAGGCGGGCCGCGGCACGATCCCGTTCGGCACCGGGCATCTGCTGTTCACCCGGCTGGACCAGACGTACGAGGAAGCGCTCGACCGTGCCACCGAGACCCTGAGTGTTCGTTACGCAATGGATTTCCGTAAGGCCGCGCAACGGTACTGCGCGTTGGGCCCGCCGGCGATGGTCGCCGAACGTATCCGCGCGTTCCATGCCGCCGGCGTCCGTCATATCGCGCTCGACCTGCTCGGCCCCTACGAACAGAAAGCCGAACAGATCACCTGGTTCGCGCGGGAAGCGCTGCCGTTGCTGGCGGACCTGACGGGACCGCCGGATGACGGTCGGGCCTCCGGCAAGCCAGCCTGAGGATGCTACTTGCGGCGGGCTCGCTCGATCGACTCGATGATCAGTGCCTTTGCCTCTGCCGCATCGCCCCAGCCCTGGACCTTCACCCACTTGCCGGGTTCGAGGTCCTTATAGTGCTCGAAGAAGTGCTGGATCTGTTCGAGCGTGATGGCCGGCAGATCGGTATAGTTGTGCACGTTCTTGTAGCGCTGGGTCAGCTTTGGCGACGGCACGGCGAGGATCTTTTCGTCACCGCCGCTCTCGTCCATCATCTTCAGCACGCCGACAGGACGCACATTGATCACCGCGCCCGGCACAATGGGTCGGGTGTTGGCCACGAGGACGTCGATCGGGTCACCGTCGTCGGACAGCGTATGCGGCACGAAGCCGTAATTCCCGGGATAGCGCATCGGCGTGTACAGGAACCGGTCGACCACCAGGGTGCCGGCCTCCTTGTCCATCTCGTACTTGATCGGTTCGCCGCCGATGGCGACCTCAACGACGACGTTGACGTCCTCGGGCGGGTTCTTTCCGATGGTGATGGCGTCGAGACGCATGTGTGCCTCCTTTATCCCGAGATCCGTTCGATGTCCGCACCGCACGCGGCGAGCTTCTGCTCGACCGCCTCGAAGCCGCGGTCAAGATGGTAGACCCGATTGACGACGGTCTCCCCCCGCGCAGCCAGTCCAGCCAGAATCAGCGACAGCGAAGCGCGCAGGTCGGTCGCCATCACCGGCGCACCCGACAGTTGCTGAACGCCACGGACGATGGCCGAGGCGCCGTGCACATTGATTCGGGCTCCCATGCGATTGAGCTCTGGAATGTGCATGAAGCGGTTCTCAAAGATCGTCTCGGTCACCATGGAAGCCCCATCGGCCACTGACATCAGGGCCATGAACTGCGCCTGCATGTCGGTCGGGAAACCCGGATAAGGTTCGGTCATGACGTCGGCGCCGTGTAATCCGTTCAGGCGCTTGACCATCAGGCCATCGGATTGCTCGATGATGTCGACGCCCGCCTCGCGCAGGATCCGCACCGTGGCGCCCAGGTGCTCCAGCTGCGCGCCGCGCAGGAACACCGAACCGCCGGAGATAGCAGCGGCGCAGGCGTAGCTGCCGGTCTCGATCCGATCGGGGATGATGGCGTGTTCCGCACCGTGCAGAGCGTTGACACCATCGATGATCAGCTTGTCACTGCCGATCCCCTCGATCCGTGCGCCCATCGCAACAAGACAGGTAGCGAGGTCGCTGATCTCCGGTTCACGGGCAGCATTGACCAGCACGGTGCGACCTTCGGCCAACGTCGCTGCCATCAGCAGGTTCTCGGTTGCACCGACCGAGACGAAGGGAAACACGATGGTCGCGCCCTTCAGACGGCCGTCAAGGCGCGCATCGATGTAGCCGCCTTCCAGCAGGATGCGGGCGCCCAGCTGCTCCAGGCCCTTGAGGTGCAGGTCGATCGGACGCGCGCCGATCGCGCAACCGCCGGGCAGCGATACCCGCGCCTCTCCGACGCGCGCCAGCAGTGGCCCCAGCACAAGGAAGGAGGCGCGCATCTTGCGGACGATATCGTACGGCGCCTCGGTGTTGGTGATGGTGCCGCCGATCGACAGCACGCGG
This sequence comes from Rhodopila sp., assembly GCA_036398735.1. Classification (GTDB taxonomy): domain Bacteria; phylum Pseudomonadota; class Alphaproteobacteria; order Acetobacterales; family Acetobacteraceae; genus Rhodopila. The sequence continues at coordinate 11,134 of DASWON010000303.1, read as the reverse complement.
CTGTCATTCGTGAGCGAATCGACAGCGACCCCATGCTGCTGCAGCAACTGTGTCATGGTCTGGACATCCGCCAGACGCGGCACGTTCGACAAGATGATCTGCTCATCGGTCAGCAGGCCGGCCGCCATCAGCGGAAGGGCCGCGTTCTTGGCACCCCCGATCTTGATCTCACCCGACAGCGGGCGACCACCACGAATACGAATGCGATCCATCGAGGTTGTTACATCCTTGGCAGGGCGGTGCCCCGCTGGCCCATATATTTGCCCGCCTTGTCGGCGTAGCTGGTTTCGCACGCCTCGTTCCCCTGCAGGAACAGGAACTGGCAGATGCCCTCGTGCGCGTGGATTTTTGCCGGCAGCGGCGTGGTGTTGGAGATCTCGATCGTTACCTGACCTTCCCACTCGGGCTCGAGCGGCGTGACATTCACGATGATGCCGCAACGCGCGTAGGTCGACTTGCCGAGGCAGATCACCAGCACATCGCGCGGAATGCGAAAGTATTCGACGGTGTGGCCGAGGGCGAAGCTGTTCGGCGGGATGATGCAGACATCCGTCTTGCGGTCGACGAAGCTGGCCGGGGAGAATGCCTTCGGATCGATCACCGCCGAGTCGATGTTGGTGAAAATCTTGAACTCGTCGGCTATGCGCGCGTCGTAGCCATAGCTCGACAGGCCATAGCTGATGACGCCGTCGCGCTTCTGTGCCTCCACGAACGGCTCGATCATGCCATGGTCCTGCGCCATCTGGCGAATCCAGCGGTCGGACAGGACGGGCATGCGGGCAGGATTCTCCTTGGTGGCGACGGAGCGATCCTCCTAGCGCGAAGCCTGCTGCGCCGCAAACAGGATGTCATCAGTGACGGCATGATCCCGCTGCCGGAGCATCCTCGGCGGGGGAGAGGTCGCGGCGGCGCGGCACCTTCAGGCTCCTGCCTGTAGCCCGGGCAGGTGACCTTGGTCACTCAAGGTGACCGCCAGCAACGCCTCGATACGATCGCTCAGCTGGGCGGCAGTGACCGGTTTGCGCACCAGAGAGAACGCGCCCGGCACGGATTCGCCGACTGCCAGTTGCGCTCCGTGACCGGCGTACCCAGTCAGCAGGACCGCTGGGAGTGCGGGACGCTCGCGCTGAGCCTGGCGGATCATCGTCAGTCCATCGATGCCGGGCATCGACAGATCCGTGACCAGGACATCGACCGCCACGGATGAGCGCAGCAATTCCAGAGCCACGGCCCCGTCCTGAGCGGTGAGGACGGTATAGCCCGCATCTTCGAGCGCGGCCGCCAACGTCTCCCGCACCATGACCTCATCGTCGACCAGGAGAATGCGTTTGCCACAATCATGCCGTGTCGGCTTTTCCGGTGCGTTCGGTTCCGCCGGAGCCTCCGGAGGCGTCGCAGCGGGCAGCCAGAGCTGGACGACGGTGCCATGGCCCGGCGTGCTGTCGATCGTGAGGCCGCCGCCACTCTGTTCGGCGAAGCCCTTCGCCATGGAAAGGCCCAGCCCGGTGCCTTGGCCGGACGGCTTGGTGGAAAAAAACGGTTCCAGCACCCGCGTCAGCGTCCGCTGATCGATGCCCGAACCGGTGTCCGTGACCGACAACCTGATGTACTCGCCCGGACGAAGGTCCAACCGCTGATCGGCAGTTTGCCGCACCACGTCCAGGCAAGCGGCGAAGATCAACCTTCCGCCACGTGGCATCGCATCCCGGGCGTTCGTCGCAAGATTGACCAGCGCCGTCTCAAGCTGCCCCTTATCGGCAAGCAGTGGCGGCAGATCGGGGGCCAGCTGGACATCCACGGTGATGCCGCTGCCCAGCGTGTGGCTGAGCACGTCGCGCAATCCCGACAGCAACTCGGAGGTGTTCACGGCTTCCGCCCGAAGCTCACCCCGCCGCGCGAAAGCAAGCAGCCGCCGGGTGATGGAGGTGCCGCGGGCAGTTGCGTCAAGGATCATGCGGGCAAAGCGGCGAACGCTATCCGCGTCGCCCGCGCGCTTGTCGATCAATGTGGCGCCACCTTGCACGGCCTGGAGAATGTTGTTGAAATCGTGAGCGATTCCACCGGCCAGCTGCCCCAGCGCCTGCATCCTCTCGGCATGGGCCGCGCGGGCCTGCGCCGCGGCGAGCGCCTCCTCATGACGCTTGCGTTCGGTGATGTCGGTGAAGGTGCGGACCATGCCGCCGTCGGGCAGGCTCTGGGTCCAAACCTCCAGGACGGTCCCGTCGGGCCTCGTACGCTCGTAGGTATAATCTCCCTGCTGGATACCACCTTCCCGCAGCATCCGTTCAAATCCGGCATCCCAGGTTTCCGGATCGCCGAACTCGTCGTGGGACTGCTGCCAGTCGATGACCTCCTGCAGCGTCGGCTGCCGGGCCAGCAATTCAGGCGGCAACCCCAGCAGGTCGGCCACGCGCCGGTTCAGCACCGGGATGCTGCCGTCGGCTCGGATCATCGCGATCCCCTGAGAGATGTTTTCCAGCGTCACGGACAGCGCCTGGCGCGAGTCGAGCAGGGATTGGCGCTGCCGGAGCATGACGACCCCCGCACCGACCGAGGCAAGGGACAATACGATGCCAACCGCGATATAGAGCCGCTTGTTCCGCTCGTACGGGGCAAACACATCCTCGATCGCCAGGCCGACCGACAACAACAGCGGATAGCGTTCCAGGCGGCGCGAGCTGAAAATTCGCGGAATATGGTCGATTCCACTGGTGGCTCGGTAAGCGCCACCCGTGGTTGCCCGCAGGATCTGGGCCGTCGCTCCGGCCGGAAGCTCGCGGTTGATGGCCGGTTCCCCGTTCGGCGCGCGGGCCAGGATAACCCCTTCGGCGGTCGTCAGCAGAATGCATCCGTTGCCGATTGAAATCGAACTGTAGAAGCGCGACAGGTAGGATGGATCGAGCGAGACGACCACGATGCCGTCAAACCCGCCATCCGGCGCGAACAGCTTACGAACGAACTGAATCGTCCATTTGCCCGAGACCCGGCCCAGAACCGGCCTGCTGATGTACAGACTGTCCGCGGGATTGTTTTTCTGCACCTGAAAATGTTCGCGGTCGATCAGGCTGACCGGCGTGAGGACCGGCCCGAGGTTGGACCACAACACACGCCCTTCCCGGTCCGCCAGTGCGACTTGCACATGCAGGTCGTCGAGGAAGGCGTGTGCCGTGATCCAGGAGCCCTGCAGCAACCCGGTGCGATCATGCCGGTAGGCTTCGCGCACGAATTGCAAGGTTTGGTCAACCGCCTCGACCGTGCGGGTGATGTCCTCGTCGAACGTTCGGACCAGGTTAGCGGTGTCGCTCGCCGCGTTCTGCTCGGCCGCTCGGTATTCGTGCCACAGGTTGAAGCCGATGCCGGTCCATAGCAGGCCAATGACCAGCCCAATCAAAGAAAGGTGCCACGCGTACGCCCTGGCACCCCGAATGGTTCTGTTACGCAAAAGCCTGCCTCGGCGGGTGCTGTTCGCCACACAGTGGGCATATCAGCTTGGTCCGATCAATCATCAAGAAGGTTCCCTCGTCGCGACAAGTTGATCCACGTCCCGGGTGTTGGACATCGGCCAATCGCCAGCCGCGAAACAGGAACGCGCCGCGTGTCCCCTGGCCTGCGGGCCGGTCGCCGAATTCGCGCGGCCGGGCGTCCCGGTAAGGGGCTGAGCGTGGGAGAACGACGCCAACATGGAACGGTGCGGTGCCTGACAAGGAGCGACGGGTGCGGCGGGCCGACGCTAAACGCCTAGCGCGGCCTCCGATCCAGCCGCCCTGCGTAAGATACATGCCTCCGCAGCATGGCAGGCGCCATCGACGCCTCCGCCGGTCGATGCCAGACTCGCGCGGCCTGACGACCGAAGGAACCCCGACCGCATGCCCATGCTTCGATCCGCGCACGCGAGCCTGCCTTGAATCCGCCTTCGACGGTCAGCCTGCTGCGCTCGATGCCGATCTGGCCGCTGGCCGCGACGCTGGCCGTCCAGACACTGGCGACTATGGCACTGTACTCACTGCCGGCCGTAGCACCGGAGGTCGCGAAGGACCTGCACGTCAATGGCACCCTGGTCGGCAGCTTTGTCGCCACCTCGTACGGCGTGGGCATTCTGTCAGCTCTGTTGTCGCCCGGCATGGTCCGCAAATACGGCGGCGTGAGAGCCACCCAGGCGGTGTTGCTGGCCGCCGCGGGAATGCTGGCCCTCGCGGCATTTGGTTCCGGCGTGGCGGGACTGGCACTGGCGGCCGTCGTGCTGGGGATCGGCTACGGGGCCGCCGCGCCGGCCAGCACGCATTTATTGGTGCCGCAGACGCCCCAGCCCGTGTTCAACCTGGTGATGTCGCTGCGTCAGATCGGCGTCCCGTTCGGTGGCGTCATGGCAGCGCTGATCCTGCCCCCGCTGGTCCTCGCGATCGGCTGGCGCGCCGCTTTGCTGGCCGAACTGGGGCCTGTGCTGCTGCTGATGATATTGATGGAGTTCCCCCGCAAACGCTGGGATATCGACCGGGACCCCGAGCGGCGGGTGCTGGGCCGTGCGCTGTGGCAGCCGTTTTCGCTGCTGGCGGAATCACGCTTCCGGAGGCTCTCGGTCGCCGCGTTTGTCTATGCCGGCCTGGCGTTGTGCCTGGTCGCGTTCATGACCTTGCAACTGACCACCGTGGTGGGGCTGGACCTGGTTCAGGCCGGACAGATCCTGGCGGCCTATCAGATCGCCGGTTCGGTCAGCAGACCGATCTGGGGCTGGATCGCGGATCGGTTTCTCACGCCGGCGCAGACGCTGGCCGTGCACGGCGTCGGCATGGCAGCCACCTCGTTGCTGACGGGGCTCTACGGTCCAGGCTGGCCGGTATGGGCGGTGATGGCAAACGCTCTGCTGGCTGGATGCACAGCCGGCGGATATACCGGGGTGGCCTATGCCGAGTACGCCGCCCTTGGTGGCTCACGGCGCACCGAGGCGACAGGCCTGGGCACCGCCATCCTGTTCGCCGGCGGGATGGCCGTGCCTCCGGTGTTCGGCGCCGCGGTGACCGCGCTGGGAGGCTATCGGGGGAGTTACATGATCGGTGCGGTCTGCGCGCTGGTCAGCGGGGTGTTGCTGGCACTGCCGACATCGGAGCGCCGTCACGGGCGGTAAGGCAACCCACCACCTCTCTCTCACTCCTGAGAAATTGCGCCATGGCACGTTCGCATACGCCGATCTGGCCCTGTCCGGCAGCTCGCTGAGGCAATTTCCTCTCGGCAGAAAAAGACTACTTGTTGATCTGAATCAACCCCAGGTTGTAAAAAACGCTCTTACCATCGCGCTGGTGACACGAGGGCGAGGCATGCCGGACATGGGGAATGAACAGGCTCCGGACGTGGCGGCACTGCCGGCCAGGGCTCGTGACGAGTTGCTGGTGTTCCTGCTGCTTGCCGTCGTGATCTGGCCGGTCCTGACGGTCGGACTTGTCGGCGGATACGGTTTCGCCATCTGGATGCAGCAGCAGGTGTTCGGTCCGCCGCATGCCGCGGACATATCCCGTGCAGAGTGACATGTCCCGCCGCCGCTTCGTCGGTCTCGGTGCAGGCGGACAGGACAAAGCCGGCATCGTCATCGGCGCGGCCTGCTTCGCGACGCGCGGCATCGTCTGCCAGATCTGCGCCGACCATTGCTCCGCGCAGGCAATCCACTTCCGGCCACGCCGGGGCAACGTGCCGGAACCGTTGCTGGAGCAGGCACGCTGCACCGGCTGTGGCGATTGCGTGAGCATCTGCCCAGCCGATGCCATCGGATCGCGGCCCCCTCATGTCTGAGCCAGGCGGCCACATCTCCTCGGCGATCGTCACCGCTCGTCCGGAGGATGTCGCCACCGTCGCGACGTTGATCGCAAAGCTTCCGCATACCGAGGTTCACGCCAGGTCCGCCACCCGCATCGTCGTGGTGATGGAGGCTGCGGACTCTGCCGCCCTGGCCGACCGGCTGACCGTGATCGCGGCCCTACCGAGGGTCCTCGCGGCCATGATGGTGTTTGAGCAGGTGCTGAATGACGAATCGATAGGCGCAGCATGAACCCGACCCGGCGCCAAATTCTAAAAACCCAGGCCGCCGCGGTGGCCGCAAGCGCGGCCGGCATCGTCACGCCCGCCGACGCTCAGCCGCTCACCGGGGCGGACACGCTGCACATCAAATGGTCCAAGGCCCCCTGCCGGTTCTGCGGCACAGGCTGCGGCGTCATGGTCGGCGTCAAGGACGACCGGGTCGTGGCAACCCACGGCGACGCGCTGGCCGAGGTCAATCGCGGCCTCAACTGCGTCAAGGGCTACTTCCTGTCCAAGATCATGTATGGCGCCGACCGGCTGACCCGGCCGCTGCTGCGCAAGCGCGACGGCGTGTACGACAAGGAAGGCGCCTTCGAACCGGTCTCCTGGGACGAGGCCTTCGATGTCATGGCCTCTCAGGTCAAGCGCATCCTCAAAGAGAAGGGTCCCACCGGCATCGCCATGTTCGGCTCTGGTCAATGGACGATCTGGGAAGGCTACGCCGCCACCAAGCTCATGCGTGCCGGATTCCTCTCCAACAATCTCGATCCGAACGCCCGGCACTGCATGGCCTCAGCGGCCTACGCCCTGATGCGCACCTTCGGCATGGATGAACCGATGGGCTGCTACGACGACTTCGAGCAGGCGGACGTGTTCGTGCTGTGGGGCTCGAACATGGCGGAGATGCACCCGATCCTGTGGACCCGCATCACCGACCGCCGGCTGTCAACGCCGGACTGCAAGGTGGTTGTGCTGTCCACCTTCACCAACCGCAGCTCCGACCTCGCCGACCTCCCGATCGTGTTCAAGCCCGGCACCGATCTCGCCATCCTGAACTACATCGCCAACCACATCATCAGCAGCGGCCGGGTGAACCAGCGGTTCATCCGCGACCATACTTTGTTTCTCAAGGCGCAGACCGACATCGGATACGGCCTGCGTCCCGATCACCCGCTGGAAGTCGCCGCGAAAGGTGCCGCGGATCCAGCGGCGACCACGACCACCGACTTTGATAGCTATGCGGCCTTCGTGAAGGACTACACGCTGCAGAAGGTGGCGGCCCTAAGCGGCGTCGAGCCGGAGATGCTGCATGAACTCGCGGAACTGTACGCTGACCCGAAACGCAAGGTTGTCTCCCTGTGGACCATGGGATTCAACCAGCATGTTCGGGGCGTCTGGGCTAACCAGCTCGTCTACAACCTGCATCTGCTGACCGGGAAGATCAGCGAACCGGGCAATGGGCCGTTCTCGCTGACCGGCCAGCCATCCGCCTGCGGCACGGCCCGGGAGGTCGGCACGTTCGCGCACCGTCTTCCCGCCGACATGCTGGTCGCGAACCCCGAGCATCGCAAACATGCCGAGGCGATATGGCAGGTTCCCGCGGGCCTGCTCAATCCGGTGCCTGGGTATCATGCGGTGCAGCAGGACCGGATGCTGAAGGACGGCAAGCTCAACTTCCTCTGGGTGCAGGTAAACAACAACCTGCAGGCGGCGCCGAACAGCGCCAACGAGACCTGGCTTGGCTATCGCAATCCGCAAAACTTCATCGTCGTCTCCGACGCTTATCCCACGGTCACTGCCAAGGCCGCCGATCTAATCCTGCCCAGCGCGATGTGGGTGGAGAAGGAAGGCGCCTACGGCAACGCCGAACGCCGCACCCAGTTCTGGCATCAGCTGGCGCCGCCGCCCGGAGAGGCGCGCTCGGATGTCTGGCAGCTGATGGAATTCAGCAAGCGGTTCACGACCGAGGAGGTGTGGCCCGCCGAACTGCTGGCGGCCAATCCCGACTTCCGCGGCAAGACGCTGCATGAGGTGCTGTTTCGCAATGGCAGCGTCGACAAGTTCCCGCTCACCGACCTCGCAACGGGCTATGCGTGCCACGACTCGCAGTTGGTCGGCTTTTACCTGCAGAAAGGACTGTTCGAGGAATACGCCGCATTCGGGCGCGGCCACGGCCACGACCTGGGTGCGTTCGACACCTACCATCAGGTGCGCGGCCTGCGCTGGCCGGTGGTCGGCGGCAATGAAACGCGATGGCGCTACCGGGAAGGCCACGATCCCTACGTCACGCCGGGCCAGGGCGTGCAATTCTACGGCAGACCCGACGGCCGCGCGGTGATCCTCTCCGCGCCTTACGAGCCGCCGGCGGAAAGCCCGGATGCGGAGTTCAACTTCTGGCTGGTGACCGGCCGCGTGCTGGAACACTGGCATTCAGGTTCAATGACGATGCGCGTGCCGGAACTGTACCGTGCGTTTCCCGGCGGACGTGTTTTCATGAACGCCCTCGACGCACGCCGGCTGCGCATCAATCAAGGCGCCGAAGTCCAGGTGATCTCACGTCGCGGCATCATCCGCAGCCGTATCGAGACGCGTGGCCGGAACCGCATGCCGTCTGGCGTGATCTTCGTGCCATGGTTCGATGCCAGCCAGCTCATCAATCAGGTCACGCTGGACGCCACCGATCCCATCAGCAAACAGGCCGACTTCAAGAAATGCGCGGTGAAGATCGTGCCGGTTGCCGTGTAATGCGGATCCACGCGCCGCTTCTCCTGTCGCTGCTGCTGCCTACCTGTCTAAATGCGCAGGACCTGCCGGACGTGCCGCGCCTCTCGGGCAACACGCCGCCCACCGATCCTGTCAAGGCGCCTGCGGTTCCGGCAGCCATCGCCGACGATGTCCGGTTGATGCGCAGCTACCCGGAACAGCCGCCGACCATTCCACACGCCATCGAAGGCTACCAGCTCACCCTCAGCACCAACCGCTGCCTGAGCTGCCATGCGCGGCAGTTCGTCCAGGCGACAGGCGCGCCGATGATCTCGGTAACGCATTTCATGGACCGCGAGGGGCAGGTGCTCGCCGATGTCACGCCGCGCCGTTACTTTTGCACGGCCTGTCACGTCACGCAGTCAGATGCGCCACTGTTGGTGCCCAACGTGTTCCGCGACGCGGTTCCCGCCGGAGCGCACTGACCCGTGCGCGGATTGTTGCCACTCCTGCGCCGGCTCTGGGCAATCGCACGGCGACCGGCCACCGGCCTCAGCCTGGGGTTCCTGACGTTGGGCGGCTTCGCCGCCGGCATCGTGTTCTGGGGCGGCTTCAACACCGCCCTCGAGTTTGCCAACACCGAGATATTCTGCACCGGCTGTCATGAAATGCGCGACAACGTCTATCCCGAGCTGGCGCAGACCGTGCACTTCTCCAACCGATCAGGCGTGCGGGCGATGTGTTCGGACTGCCATGTGCCGCACAACTGGACCAACAAGATCGCCCGTAAAATGCAGGCGTCGAAGGAAGTGTGGGGCAAGCTGTTCGGCAGCATCGACACACGGCAGAAGTTTCTCGACCGACGCCTGACGCTCGCGGAACACGAGTGGGCGCGGCTGAAGGCCAACGACAGCCTGGAGTGCCGCAACTGCCATAGCGCCAACGCCATGGATCTGACCAAGCAGGCGCCGCGCGCAGCCGCCTTTCATACAACATTCCTGCTGAACGGCGAGCGCACCTGTATCGACTGCCACAAGGGCATCGCCCACCAACTCCCCAGCACCGCTGCGATCCTCCCCGGCTGGGCCCGGAAGCAGGCGCCCGCGCAGTAGGGCGGCGTCGCCGGTCACCTGCTGCGCTCGCCAAGATGCCTAACCAGCTTTGTCGCAGAATGAGTCCAGCGCGTTAACTTCAGTGCGAGGGCCTTCGAAATCCGCCGCGATCTTCTCGTACAACCGAGCAGCCGCCTGGTAGAAACCATCGCCGGTCTGCCCTGGCCCCACGAACGCCGCGATTTCTTCCATTTCCGCCACCCAGCGATACGCCTTGCTGTGCATCTTGGGCATCTGGCTGGTCAGCCATTTCAGCAACGCGGGCTGACTGACCTGCATCTCGGCTATCAGCGCATCCGCGGTACCCGCGCGCGCCGCGGCCAGCATCATCGTGGCGCCAAGTGCCGTGAAGCCTTTGGTAATGCCGGCGTAGGACATCTTCATGGCCGATGCCGCGCCAACCGGGCCCGGCTGCACCGGCATCGACAGACCGTATTGCTCCAGTACCGCGACCCTGCCCGCGTCAGGGCCGGACAGATAAATTCGCGTCTTGCTGGAATCCGGCTCAGGAGGCGGCCCGATGATGCCGCCGTCGACGAAGCTGGCGCCCGACTCACGCACCACTCGGCCGATCCGCAGCACCGTTTCCGGGCTGACCGCGTTGCAATCGACATAGACCGGCTTGCGTTTCGCCGCGGCCATTGCCGGCACAAGGCGTTCGGCCAGAGCCACGGCCTGCCCCGGTGGCACGATCGAAAGGATGAAGTCCGCCTCGGCGATCTGCTGATCGGTCGCGTCGGTCATTCCGGCTGTGCGGGCACGGGCGACCGTCGCCACAGAGCGACCGGCTAGCGACGTTCGCACCTCCAGGCCCCTTGAGGTCAGCCGCGTGGCAACGGCGCTTCCCATGGCACCCGGCGCGATGACAGCAACGATCGGCGGCATTGGCGGTCCTCCTTGCGGTTTCGCGAAAGGATGCCCCGATGTGCTCGCCTGGGGAAGCTCCAACAAGAAACGACCCGACCGCGATCATCTCGCGTCGGGCCGTTCCTGGCTTGTTGGCTGAGCTCGATCAGCTAATGCGAATAGAGGCCGCTTCGGGCCCCTTCGCACCTTGGACTACGTCCATCCAGATGGTCTGGCCTTCAGCGAGCTGCATCACACCGGCTCGCTGCAGGGCCGATGCGTGGACAAATACGTCCTTGCCGCCCTCGGATGGCGCGACAAAGCCGAAGCCCTTCGTCGCATTGTACCATTTGACGGTACCCTGCATTTCGACGGATGGGCCTGTCGGCGCGCCGCGGCGTGGCGCAGCCCCACCGCCGAAACCACCGCCAGCCGCACGGTCACCGAAGCCGGAAGGCGCGCGCGGTGCACCTCGCGCACCCGTCGGAGTTGCCGTGCTTTCGTCAACCGAAAGCACCTCCGACACCTGCCGGCCCTTCTGGCCCTGACCGATGCGCACGCGCAGGGTTGCCCCAGGGCTGACGGCGTTGTGTCCGGACTGGTTGAGGGTATTGGCATGCAGGAATGCATCGCCCGATCCGTTGGACAGCGCCACGAAGCCAAACCCTTTCTCAGGGTTGAACCAC
>DASWON010000302.1:0-24798 GCA_036398735.1 Rhodopila sp. | reverse complement strand
GCGGCCGTGCGCCACTTGATCGCCTCATAGTTTTCGCAGTGCACGGTTACCAGAGCCCCGGTGCGGCGCGCGGCGGCCAGCACGCGGATGAACTGTCGGTCGTCCAGATGCACCGGATCGTAGGTCAGGAACACCTTCAGGCTGCGCACGCCGGAGGCGACGACCTTCGGAACCTCGTCGAAAATCACCTCGTCCGTTGCATCCGTAATGATCTGGTGAAACGTGTAGTCCACCATCGCCTTCGCCGCGCGGCGGCGATATTCGGCCAGCGGCTCAAGAATGCCGTGGCCCTTGAACTGGGTGGAGAATGTAATGACGCTCGTGGTGCCGCCGGCCAGCGCCGAGGTGCTGCCGGTGATGAAATTCTCTTCGTCGGCGCCGCCGCCGCGTTGCAGCTGCTCGATGTGGCAGTGCGAGTCGACGCCGCCCGGCATCACCATCAATCCGTGCGCGTCGACCGTCCGTTCGCCGCGCAAGCCAAGACCGATCGCGGCGATCTTGCCGTCCACGACACCGATATCGGCCTGGAACATGTCCGCCGGCGTGACCACCGTGCCGCCGGCGACCACAAGATCATAATCGGCCATGACTGAGCGTCCTTATTCTGCGTGCAATGACTTTGCTGCGACATTGTGTCGCCGAACCAGGGCAGCGATGTCCAGCCCCGGGATTGTGCCGTCTTCGACAACCCAGCGCCCGCCGACCATGACGCGGTCGGCGCGATGCGCGCCGCACACCACCAGAGCGGCAATCGGGTCCAGGGCGCCGGAGAAGCGGAGTTCGTCCAGCGTGAACAGCGCCAGGTCCGCCTGCATGCCGACGGCGATGCGGCCCACGTCGGCCGAACGGCCGATGCAGGCGGCCGATCCCTCGGTCGCCCAGCGCAGCGCGTCCCTGTGGCTGACCTTTTCGACGCCGTACCGGGCGCGCTGCAGCAGGAAGGCGGCGCGCACCTCCTGCATCAGGTTGGAGGCATTGTTCGAGGCCGATCCATCGACGCCCAGGCCGACCGCCATGCCGGCCTGCTCCATCTCGCACACCAGGCAGTTGCCGCTGGCGAGGATCTGGTTGCTGCACGGGCAGTGCGTGACACAGGTGCCGGCCTTCGCCATGCGGGCGATCTCGGCGCTGTTGAAGTGGATGCCGTGCGCCAGCCAGGTGCGATCGCCCAGCCAGCCGCACTGCTCCAGGTAGTCCAGCGGCCGGCAGCCCATCTTCTCCAGGCAGAACGCTTCCTCATCGGCGGTCTCGGCCAGATGGGTGTGCAGCCGCACGCCGGTGCGCTCCGCCAGCGCCGCGGTGGCGGTCATCAGTGAGCGCGTGACCGAAAATGGCGAGCACGGCGCCAGCGCGACCTGCACCATCGCAGCGGATGAGGTGTCGTGGTAGCGGGCGATCAGCCGCTCGCTGTCGGCGAGGATGGTGTCCGCGTCCTGCACCACGCTGTCGGGCGGCAGGCCGCCGTCACGCTGCGAGAGGTTCATCGAGCCGCGGGTGAGGACGACGCGGATTCCGAGGCGCCTGGCCACGTCGACCTCGGTGTCGATCGCCGATTCCAGGCCGGCGGGAAACACGTAGTGATGGTCCGTCGTGGTGGTGCAGCCGGAGAGCAGCAACTCCGCCATGGCCACGGTCGCGGCGGCATCGAGGGAGTCCGGTGTCAGCCGGCCCCAGATCGGATACAGCGCCTGCAGCCAGGGGAACAGCGTCCGGTCGAGCGCGGCCGGGCTGGCGCGGGTCAGTGTCTGGTAGAAATGGTGGTGGGTGTTGATCAGGCCGGGCAGCACGGTGTGGCGCGACGCATCGAACACCGCGACATCGGGCGTGGCGGGTGCAGCGCCGTCCGGCACCAGTTCGACGATGGTGTCGCCGCTGACCACGATACCGCGTTCCGCGCCGTCGGCCAGGATGCCCAGCGGGTCTCGCAGCCACAGCGCGCGCTGGGTCATGATGCCCGGACTTTCACGCGCTGCGCGGTCATGGTGCCTGAATCACCCGCGGTGTCGCGTTTGAAGACCTGGCCGGGCACGACCCGTGCCATGGATACCTCTGGCCGCGCATCCCTCTGGCCGCGCATCCCTCTGGCCGCGCATCCCTCTGGCCGCGCATCCCTCTGGCCGTGCATCCCTCTGGCCGTGCATCCCTCTGGCCGTGCATCCCTCTGGCCGTGCATCCCTCTGGCCGCGCGTCCCCCTGGCCGCGCATCCCGCTGGCGAAGAGTCGGCCCGGTCTGGAATCGGTCTGGCCATGACGCTGCATGCGCGGGCCGATCGTTCCACACCGGGCCGCGGCGGATGGCTCGGTTCGGATCGGATGTACCCATGCCATAATGATACGCCTGCACCCGCGCCACGCACGCCGGTCGCATCCGGACAGTGTCTCTCTTCAGGCGCCGGCGGTTCGCTCACGCCGCGTCGATCACGCTGACATGGGCGGCAACCACCCGCCAGCCGTCGGGCGTGCGCGCCCAGGTCTGCATCTGGCGGCCGACCTTCCCGGGCACGGTCTCGCGATGAAACAGGGTGGAGGCGGTGGCGAAGTCACGGCCGAAGGTGGTGATCACGGTGCGCGAGATGGTTCGCGCCAGCCCAACCGGCGAGCGCGCCGCGCGAAATGCGCCGATCTCGTGATGCCCATACAGATTTTCGCCAATTCCATAGCGGATGGTGTGCGGGCTGTCCCAGAACAGCCCCTGCAAAGCATCGACGTCGTTCGCCATCAGCGCCTTCTCGTACGACGCGAACGCCGCTTCGACCTCGGCTTTGACGTCGGGCAGATTGATATCCATCGGTCAGTCTTTCAGTTTTGGCAGTGGAGCGCGGGCGGTGCCCTCGGCCTCGAGGGCATGGGCGATGCGCAGCGCGATATCCTCGCGCCACGGGGCGGTGATGATCTGCACGCCGATCGGCAGACCGGCGGCGGTGGGAACCGGCACCGCGACCACTGGCAACCCGATGAACGAGATCGGCTGGGTGTAGATGCCGATGTTCGGCCGCACCGGCATTTCCTGGCCGTCGAGCACGAAGGTTTTCTGGCCGATCAGCGGCGCGACACACGGCGTGGCGGGGGCCAGAATCGCGTCGTATTGGCCAAACAGGTGCAGCATCTGCTCGCGAAACCAGCGGCGGAATTTCTGCGCCTGGACCACGGCGGTGGCTGGCACCAGAGCCCCGGCGATCAGCCTGTCGCGCACGTCGGCGTCGAAATCGCCGGGACGGGTGCGCAGTCGCTGCAGGTGCAACGCGGCTCCCTCGGTCGTGGTGATGATGTAGGCGGCGCTGCGGGCGCGCCCCGCCTCGGGGATGGTCACCGTTTCGGTGGCTCCCAGTGCCGCGGCGACGGCATCCAGCGCCGCCAAGGCCTCGGGCGAGGCCCCGGCGCGGAAATAGCCGCCCGCCGATCCGATCCGCAGCCCGCCGATCCCGGAGCCGATCAGGCCCGCGACGGGATCGGCCGGGCGATCGACGCAGGCGGGGTCGGCGGCGTCAAAGCCCTGCATCGCGTCATAGGCGGTCGCGAGGTCGGCGGTGGTGCGCGCGAACGGTCCCAGATGGTCCAGGCTGGAGACAAACGGAAAGCTGCCGGCCCGCGTCAGCCGTCCGTATGTCGGCTTCAGGCCGAACAGCCCGCAGAACGAAGCCGGCACGCGGATCGATCCGTTGGTGTCGGAACCGAGTGCCAGCGGCACCAGGCCGCCGCCCACCGCGCTGCCGGAGCCTCCCGAGGACCCGCCGGACATCCGCTGCGTGTCGTGCGGGTTGCGCGACGGCCCCTCGTGGGCGTTCTCACCGGTGAAGTCGTAGGCGTATTCGCCCATGTTGAGGGCGCCGACCAGGATCGCGCCCGCTTCCTCCAGTCTGACGATCAGCGGTGCGTCGGCGGTGGCCGGCGGGTGGTCGCGGTTGATCTTTGATCCGGCCAGGGTCGACAGGCCCGCGACATCGATCAGGTTCTTCACCGCGAACGGCACGCCGACGAGCGGCCCGCGCTTCGTTCCGGACGCATCCATGGCGGCCGCCTTGGCGCGCGCCCGTTCGGCGGTGACGGTAGTGAAGGCATTCAGCAGCGGATTGAGCCGCTCGATGCGCGCCAGGCAGTCGTTCACCACCGCCGTGGCGCTGGTGCGGCCCGAGGCGACCGCCGCGGCGATCTCGGTGGCCGGGGTGAAGCCGCTCATGCCCGGAACACCGGCGCCGGGTCGAGGTGGTCCGGCAGATCTGCCTCCAGCAGCGTGGCGGCGTGGCCGAACGAGATTGCCAGGTGCATGCGTATGGCCGCGCGCCATTCCGGCTTCACGTCGATCCCGAACAGGGGGGTGCCGGCGTCGATCAGGGCATCCAAAGCGGCTTCGTCCATCGTCAGTCCTTGGATTGGGTGCGCAGCCAGGCTCGCCAGCCGCCCAGATGGGTGATGTCGGGCGCTGCCCCGACACCGGCGGATTCTGCCAGAAACCCGAGGCAGGGGCCATCGTCCAGCAGCACCGTGCCGAAGCCCAGCGGCGGCGGCACCTGGGCGAGCAGGGGGCCGATGGCCGCGGTGGGAAGCGCCCAGACCTCGCCGGCGATCGCCGCGCCATCTTCCGGCGCGCGAATCATGCCCGGGCGGTTGCCGAGGGCGAACAGGCGGTACTGCGGCCGGGTGTTCGCCGCACGCAGGAAGCGGCCGCCGAGGGCGGTGATCTGCCGGTTCAGCGGCAGGC
Source organism: Rhodopila sp. (assembly GCA_036398735.1). GTDB lineage: Bacteria > Pseudomonadota > Alphaproteobacteria > Acetobacterales > Acetobacteraceae > Rhodopila. The sequence goes on along the minus strand of DASWON010000302.1, from coordinate 20,099 downwards.
CCGCCATGTGGGCGCCGATGCAGAACAGCGCGGTCTCGTCTGCGCTCAGGGCATCCGGTTCGGACGCCTGCGGCAGGGCCTGACCGGTGGCGCCGACGGTGGTGGCGAAATGGCGGTGCAGCGCGTCGGCCAGCGGGGCAAGGCGGCCCTCGGACCAGGCGGGGCCGAGCAGGACGGCGCCGATCGGAGTGTTGCCGATCGGCGCGTCGTCGGTCGGGATGGCGCCGATCGGGATATCGCGAGTCGGGATATCGCGGGCCGCGATAGGGCCAGTCGGGATAGAGCCAGTCGGGATAGAGCCAGTCCGGATAGTGCCAGTTGGGTTAGGGCCGATCCGGGTGTCGGAGATTGGGGTGCCGTCTGTTCCGATGGTGTTTGACGTGAATCCGATGGGGATGGCGAAGCCCGCCATGTCGCACAGGTTGGCGAAATTCGTGAAGGTGCCGAGACGGCGGTTCGGACCGAGCGGGTCGGCGTCGACCGCGGCGAGGGAGGGGCAGAATGGCGCGGCAGGGACCAGCAGCGCGTCGTAGTCGGCGAACAGCAGTGCGGCCTCCCGGCGGGCCTGCTGCAGCAGATGGAAGGCATCGAATGCATCGACGGTTCGGCGCTCGAGACCAAGCTCGAGAATGCTGCGCGTCGCCGGATACAGGATGTCGGGTGTCCGGTCGATCAGCGGCCGCAGGGCGGCGCTGCGTTCCGCGACCCACGGTCCCTCGTAGAGCAGATGCGCGATCTTCAGGAACAGGCCGATGTCGACGGGAACGGCATTGAGGAATGTGCCGGCCTGCTGAAATGCGGCCGCGATATCCGGCTCGCACAGCGCGGCAACGTCCGCCAGCGCGATGCGCATCGACGCGGTAGCGGACGTCACAGCGGCGACCGGTCCCAGGGCAGCGTCAGACGATGGATGCGTGTCGGACGACGCGTCGGGGGCGGAGGTCGGGGCAGCCGCCTGCACCACGCCGGTGCCCGATATCGTCCCGGCTCCGGGAGGCAGGCCGTCATCCGGCGCGAGGGCGGAACCGGGTATCGCGGGATCGATGACGCCCAGGTCGATGGCGCCCGGACCGATGGGGCCGGGGTCAATGGCGCCCGGGTCGATGACGCCGGGGCCGATGGAGCCGGGGCCGATAAGGCCGGCCGGGGTTGCGGGGACCGAGCCGGCAGCCGCACCGGGATCGCCGTCCGGGACTTCCGCGTGCTGGCCGGCGTCGCGTTCGGACGACGCCGGGAATGGCGCGTGCCCGCTGACGCGGCCGGCATCAAAGCGTTGTGGGGTGGCGCCGCGCCGCAGGTGCGGGAACGGCGCCGGGCGGGAGTAGGGGTCCTTTGCGTCGTATCCCGCGATCACCCGCTGCACCATCAGCGCCTCGTCGACCGACCGGGCAAACACCGAGATCGTGTCGATCGAGCGACAGGCCGGTACCATCCCGCGCGCCGACACGCTGCCGACCGTCGGCTTCAGGCCGATGATGTTGCCGAAGGCGGCCGGCACGCGCCCGGACCCCGCGGTATCGGTGCCGAGGGCGAACACGACGATCCCGGCGGCGACGGCGCAGGCGGATCCGGACGATGAGCCGCCCGGCACCAGCGTCGGATCGAACACGTTGCGCGGTACGCCGTACGGACTGCGCGTGCCGACGAGGCCGGTGGCGAACTGGTCGAGGTTGGTCTTGCCGATCAGCAGCGCGCCGGCGTCCAGCAGGCGGCGCACCGCCGGGGCGTCGCTGTCGGGGGTATAGGCGAAGCCGGGGCAGGCGCAGGTGGTCGTCAGCCCCGCGACGTCAATGTTGTCCTTGATTGCGAACGGCACGCCCCACAGCGGCCGGTCGCGCGGCCCCTCGGCTTCCAGGGCCCGTGCCGCCGCCAGGATCGTCGCGTCGGTCAGCCGGACAATCCATATCGCAGGATCGGCGTGGGCTCGATCGGCGGCGATCGCCGCCTCTGCCAGCTGCACGGGCGTCAAGCGGCCTCCCGCGCGTGGTCGGCGTGCAGCAAGGATGCCAGATGACGACGGATTTCGTTGAACTGCGGGGATGACACGTCGCGTGGCCGCTCCAGGGTGATCCGCTCTTCTGCCACGATCCGGCCGGGACCGGGAGACATCACGACGATCCGGTCGGCGAGGAAGATCGCCTCCTCGAGCGAGTGGGTGACGAACACGACACTGAGCCCGGTGCTGCGCCAGATCGACAGCAGTTCGTCCTGCAGCCGCTCCCGCGTCATTGCGTCGAGCGCGCCGAACGGCTCATCCATCAGCGCCAGGCGCGCTTCGTTGGCGAGCACGCGGCCGATGGCGACGCGCTGCTTCATGCCGCCGGAGAGCTGGTGCGGGTAGCTGTCGGCGAAACGGTCGAGGCCCATCATGGCGACGAAGCGGTCGGCGGTCGCCATGGCTTCGGCTTTCGGCTTGCCGCGGGCGATCGGACCGAAGGCGATATTCCGGCGGATCGTCAGCCAGGGGAACAGTCCATAGTCCTGGAACACCATGCCGCGGTCCGGCCCGGGGCCGCTGACCGGCTGGCCACCCACGAGGATCTGGCCGGAGGTGACGGTCTCGAAGCCGGCGATCATCCGCAACAGGGTGGACTTGCCGCAGCCCGAAGTGCCGATCAGGCAGACGAACTCGCCGGAGGCGACGGCCAGATTGGCATCGCGCAGGGCTTCAATCCCACCCGGGTAGATCTTTCCGGCACCGATCGCTCTGAGGAGGGGTTCGATCATCTGGTTTGCCGCGATGACATCGGACGTGATGCCCTTGGGCGGTGATCGCGTCCGGGCGGCCGGATGGCACCGTCCGCGCCGATGGCGGTATCGGCATTTCTGACGCAGGCGCGGGGGCATCTACGGAGCACCGCGGAGGCCATGGCGAAGGATGATCCGGCGCGTCGTGCGGCCCCGATGACCCCCGCCCCCCACCGCTCGGTTCGGCCGTCCTCCCGGACAAGGCTTGTGGGTCCGCGTCGGTCTCGGACGTTCGCGGTGCGCCGATCGCCAACGAACGTCTCCCCGGATCGGTCGCGGCGCGACCTGCCCGTGCGGATCACGGCAGACAACGCCCGGCGACGCCGACGGCGTGGAACGCTCTGCGGGTCGGAGCGGGTGATGGCCATCGGACTGGTGTCACCCATGCTGTGGGTTCCACGCCAGCAGCCTGCGGCCCAGCAGCACGACGGCATAGTCCGACAGGAAGCCCGCGACGCCGATCACCGCCATGCCGGCGACGACGATCTCGGTGCGCGACAACTGCCGCGCGTCCATGATCATCGCGCCGAGGCCGGTCTGCACGCCGGTCATCTCGCCGACGACGATGACCACCCAGGCGAAGCCCAGGCCCAGGCGCAGCCCGGTGAACATCCCCGGCAGCGACGCCGGCAGCACGACCTTTGGAAACAGCCGCGCAGGGGAAACACCCAGCATCTGGGCGGCCTCGAACAGCCGCGGCTCGACGCTGCGGACGGCGAAAACGGTGTTCACCAGGATCGGATAGAAGGCGCCCAGCGCCACCAGGAAGAAGGCGGACTTCGGGCCGATGCCGAACATGATCATCGACAGCGGCAGCCAGGCGGTCACCGGGATCGGCCGCAGCACCTGCAGGGTCGGCTCCAGCAGTTCCTTCACGAGGGGCAGCCGGCCGATCAGCATGCCCAGCGGCAGGGCCAGCGCCGCGGCCAGCAGGAACGCGCCATAGACCCGGCCGGCGGAGGCCAGCAGGTCCGGCAGCAGCATCTGGCTGAACGCGTCGTCGTAGATGCCGCCGAACGCGAGGTCCCATAGCGCCGTGCCGACATCCTGCGGCGACGGGATCAGCCCGCCGGGGTTCAATGCCGTGCCGATCCACCACAGCAGCAGCAGCGCCACCGGCACGATGATCCGCAGCAGCGGGGTCACGTCGATGCGCGCCGGGGTCGGGTCGAGGGGCAGACTGTCGGCGGCGTCGCTCATACGGACAGCTGGTCGGAGATCTTGCTGTCGAAGAACGTGGCGAAGTCGGGCAGGGCGCGGATCTGTTTCAACGCCAGCATGTGTTCGGCGTAGGTCTTGCCGGCGGCAATCATCTCCGGCGTCATCTTCCAGTTGAGCTCGACGTTCTTTACGGACAGTGCCACCGCGTCCTGCTTCATGCCGAGTTTGGCGACGGTCATCGCGACCATCTCCTCCGGGTGCGCCATGGCGTATTCGCTGCCCTGCTTCTGCAGGTTCAGGACGAGGCGGGCCAGGTCGGGCTTCTGTTCGATGGTGTCGCGATGCGCCGCCAGGATCATGTTCAGGCTGCCCATCGCGGTCGAATACGGATACTCGACGATCTTGCCGACGCCGCTGGCCAGCGAATTGCCCGGTCCGGGTTCGGCGCCGACATAGGCATCGACATCGCCGCGGGCGAGCGCCGCGGGCATCTCGCTGAACGACACGCGCACGGCTTCGACGTCGCGGATCGTCATGCCTTCCATCCGCAGCCGTTCGAGGATGAAGACCTCCTGCGTCGAGCCTGGCCAGATTGCCACGCGCCGGCCCTTCAGGTCCTTCAGCGTGGCGACCGGCCCGTCCTTGCGAGCCACGACGGCCATGCCCTTGTTGCAGGAGGAGCCGAACACGACCACCGGTTCATGTGCCGCGGCGCCGAGGATGCCCGCGGCGATCCCGAACGTGCCAAAATCAACGGAGCGGGTAACCACGGCGGCCTTGCCGTCGGTCGGGCTCTCGAACGGGATGATCTCGATCGCATAGCCGTCGGGCAGGAACCGTTCGTAAAACCAGGGCGTGATCGAGTGGATCAGCTTCAGGGCGCCCATCCTGATCTTCACCGGTTCAGCGCGGGCGCTGCCGAGGCGCAGCACGACGGGGGCGGCGAGGGCGCCGGCGAGCACATCACGACGGGAAATTGCGAGTTGTCTTTTCATGTGCGCACCCTGCCCCCTTCGTGAGCATGTGTCAGGATGGTCCGGCCAGCAATTGGGCAGAATGCGGGAGCCGCTTGCCTGCTACCCTGGGCAGGATGCAAGGGGCGGGCCAGGTGCTGCGAGGTTTGCATCCGGCCATCGGCGCCGCTTCAGGTTCCCGGCGCGGGCGATGGGCCCGGTGCTGTCGCTGGGGGCCGGAAACGTCAATGAGCACAGCACGCGGCAAACGCCGGCTGAGGGGTTGATCGGCTGGGCCATCCGTGACGTGCGCCATGGGAAGCAGCAAGTCGTGGGTGGCCGGTCCAAGCCCGGCCATGACGCGGCGTCTGGCCACGACACAGCGGCCTGGGCACGCCACGAGGGACGGGCACGACAGGTGGGCTGGCCGCGCCATGTCGGGTTGGGCACGAGACGCGGCGGCCTGGCCACGCCCCGGCAGGCCGGCTGTGACGCCGGGGGCTGGCCACGACACAGCAGCCGGCGGTTGTGTCCGTCAAGTTCTGCAAAATGTCAGATCTGATACCGAATGATGTTTCCGTGTTTGGCTGGCCGCGTCACGTCGGCTGGCCATGACGGGGGCTGGCCACCACGCGGCGGGCTGACCATGACGCAGCGGTCTGGCCACCACGCGGCGGTCTAGGCACGACACGGCGAACTGGGCCCGCCACGTCGGGCTGGGCACGAGACGAGGGACGGGCATCATGCGGCCGGTCGGGTTGAGCGCGCGCTAGTATTCGATCTTGTCCGGCTTCCGATCCCACTCCTCGAACGCCGCCCAGCCTTCTGCCTGCAGCAGCCGCGACGTCGGGATCGACCGCTGGTCCAGCGGCAATGGAATTTCATGGTAAAGAAAATCGTCGCGAAACCCGATCTTCGAGGCGTCGTGCCGATCGTTGGCATAGTAGATGCGGCTCAGCCGCGCCCAGTAGATGGCACTGAGGCACATCGGGCACGGCTCACAACTCGTGTAGATCTCGCATCCCGTCAGGTCGAACGTCCCCAGCGCCTGGCATGCGCGCCGGACCGCCACGACCTCGGCGTGCGCGGTCGGATCGTTCGTCGAGGTGACCTGGTTGAACCCCTCGGCGATGATCCTGCCGTCCTTGGCGATCACCGCGCCGAACGGACCGCCCCGGTTGGAGCGCATCATCTCCAGCGACAGCGCGATCGCCCGCCGCATGTGATCCGCTTCGGCCATCAGCGCCGCGCCTCGGCGGCGGTGGGAGGACAAACACAGTCGCCGCAATGTCTCTGCGTTACTGGCATGGGCACGATGCTCCGCTGTACAGGACCCGGTTGCGCGGATCGAAGTTGCAGGATCTGTGCCGCGACCGAGACGGCAACGACCGCCAGCTCCTTGCCCTCGATTCCGGGCAGGCCAATCGGGCAGATGAGCTTGTCCGCGGCGATCCCGAGGCGGGTCAGCCGGCCGAGGAAGCGGGCGCGCTTGGTGTCCGATCCGATCAGCCCGACCGCCGGCAGGTCGCACCGGCCCAGCGCTGCGACAACGATGTCGAAATCCAGCGCATGGTCGTGGGTCATCACCAGCACGAGGCTCCCCGGCGGCAGCGCGCCGACCGCCTGGGCCGGCTGGGCTGTGCGCACCGGAACCACATTGGGCGGCACGCTGGCCGGTAGCGCCTCGGGTCGCGGGTCGATCCAACTGACCCGGCACGGCAGGCGGCGAGCAGTCTGATCAATGCCTTGCCGACATGGCCGGCACCGAACAGGCCAATGTGCTGCCGCGGCGGGCACAGCACCTCGAACAGCACCGTCACGTGGCCGCCGCAGCACTGGCCGAGGGCGGGGCCGAGCGGGAAGTCGCGGGTGGATGGGCCTGTAGCGCCGGCGGCGAGCAGGTCGCGCGCCGCGGCCTCACACTGGTATTCCGGATTGCCGCCACCGATCGAGCCGGCCAGCCTGTCGGCGGACACGACCATCTTCGCCCCGGCCTCCCGCGGGGTGGAGCCCCTCACGGCCAGCAACGTGACCAGCACCGCCGGTTGATTGTCGCGCTCCGCCGCGGCCAGGGCATCGAGCCAGGGGCCATCAGTCCGCGGCCTCGGCTGCTGTCCGCGCGGGCTGGGGCAGGGCGGCGCCGGCGCGCAGCGTCTCGATCGCCAGCAGCACCCGTTCGGCCGTCGCCGGGGCGTCCAGGCGAGGCAGCGACCAGCCGTCGCCACAGGCGGCGATCGCATCACGCAAGGCCTGAAACACCGCGATCCCCAGCATCAGCGGCGCCCCGGGCGGGACAGCAAGCTGGCGCCGACGCCTCCCGACACAGGCTCCGTGCACAGGCTTCTCCCTGGGGCAGCGTTGCTCATGCCGCTGGGACCGGGCCAAACCGGCATGCCGGTGGCCGGCCGCGTCTACACCGCCAGCAATCCGATCAGATCGTCCTCGAACACCGCACAGGTCAGCTTCCCGCCGATCCCCGCACCGGTGTCGAGGCCGATCCGGTTGGGTGCGATGGGCACCGATGGGCTGGACGAATGACCGTGCACGACGATCATGCCATGATCCTGTTCGGTTGACAGGAACGGCTGGCGCATCGTCGTCAGATCGTCGCGCGACTGCGACGCGAGCGGAATGCCTGGCCGGATGCCAGCGTGAACGAAGAGGTAATCACCCTCGCGATGGCTCAACACCAGGCCGCGCAGCCATGCGACATGCTCGACCGGGAGTGCCTCGAGCCAGGCCTCCCGGGGCAGATCAGGCTCCAGCCCCCAGCTAGGCAAGGCCTCCTTGCCGCCGGCCCACAGCCAGTCGGTTGCCGCCGCCCGGTCACCGTCCAGCGCGTCGAGCAGCATCCGCTCATGGTCGCCCAGCAGGTTCACGACCGGAAGGCCCGGGACCGGCGAGCCGGACGCGAGCCGCGTGACGACACCGGCGCTGTCCGGTCCCTGGTCGATGTAGTCGCCGAGGTGCACGAGCACCGCCGACCCGGTTGGCCGCTGCGAGAGGTCCGCGGCGATCAGGGCGTGCAGGGCAGCCAATTTGTCGGCACAGCCATGAATGTCGCCAATGACGTACACGCGTCGGCCGCGTGGCAGCCGGCCGGGCGCGCGCAGGAAGCGGATCGCATCCGCGGCTCCGGCCATCTGCCGCGGGCCGCCGAAGGTCGGGATCGCCGCGGCATCCAGTGCCGCTCGCAAACCGGGGCGGCGGAGGGGTCGTCTCATCGGCCGAACCGCCTGTTTCTTCTTTCGAGAAGCCTGCTAACCTGGGGGGGTAAGAGGAATCGGAGGGGACCCTTGGCCAAAATCACATTTCCCGTGGAAGCGAGCCACATCATGATGTTCGCGCGGGCGATCGGCGACACCAATCCTGTTTATCACGACGCGGCGGCGGCGAAAGATACCGAGGCCGGCGGCATCATCGCTCCTCCGAGTTTCGCTCAGGCGGTCGCGCAGTTCGACCCGGACTATTTCCTGCGGCCGAAGCCCGGCCAGAAGTGGTTCGGTTCGGCGAAGGGACCCAGCGGGATCGAGGGCAAGCCGACCTCGTCGGGCGGCCTGCATGCGGAGCAGCACTACGAGTTCCACCGCCACATCCGCCCCGGCGATGTGCTGACCGTGGAGACCAAGCCCGGCAAGACCTGGGAAAAGGAGAGCAAGCGCGCCGGCAAGCTGACCTTCCGGGAGCGGATCACCGAATACCGGGATCAGAACGGCGAACTGGTGATCACCGCCCGCGGCGTCGGCGTCACGACCGAGCGTCCGGTGGATCAGGGCTGAGCGGAGGACAAGAGCATGGCACTGAAAGCATCCGCCCTGAAGGTCGGCGACACCCACAGCGAGCGCGTGGTGGAAAACCTGTCCCGCACCCAGATCGTCCAGTACGCCGGCGCGTCGGGCGACTACAACCCGCTGCACACCGATGAGGTCTACACGACCCAGGTCGCCGGCTATCCGAGCGTCTTCGCGCACGGAATGCTGACCATGGGGCTGACCGGCAAAATGCTGACGAACTACGTTGGCGACGGCACGCTGACCAAGTTCGGCGTGCGCTTCACCAACCAGGTCTGGCCGGGTGACACGCTGGACGCGAAGGCAACGGTCGTGGCGCTGCGGGAAGAGGGCGGCCAGCACTACGTCGATCTGGCGCTGTCCACGACCAACCAGGATGGCAAGGAAGTCGTTTCCGGATCGGCAACCGCCCGCATCGATCCCTGAGCGGCGGCCCCCAAGGCACGGCCCCTCGCGGCTCGACTCCCCAAGAGGCGCGGCCCCCAGAGGCACGGCCCCCGCGGCTTGGCTCCCCAGAGGCTCGGCCCCCCAGAGGCACGGCCCCTGAGTGTGGCATTCCTGAGGGGCCACCCGTTGGGGCGATGCCAGGGGCGCGACCCCGTGGGGCGCCAATCCTCTCGGGAGCGATCCCGTGGGAAGCGATTCTTGGGAAAGCCGTCCCTGAGGGGTGCCCTCCGGGCTCAGCGCGCAGACCCACTGCGCGGGGCGATCACCCGCAGGCCCCTGCTGCTTGCGCGTCGCGATCCGGGGATGGGCGCGAACCGGGCGGATCTGATGAACCCGCCGGGATGCGGTGCGTTGTCCTGTTATGTTCATATTCCGTGAAACCGCTGTACGCCTGCCTCTCATCGTCCTGGTGTTCGTGCTGGCCGCGGTGCCGGCTTTCGCTCGGCCGGATTCAACCGATCGGGGGCCGATCGCGACGGACCGCGAGTCGGCGGGATGGGCCGATTGGGAAGTGCAGGCGCGGATGGCCGACGGCGATTACGATGGCGCGGTGCAAGCTGAGCAACAGGCCGCCAACGAGCGTCACGACGCCGGGCAGGCAGCGACCGATCACCGGCCCGCCAAGCGATAGCACCGCTTCAGGCCGGGGGTTGCCGACCGCTGATCTGCCTCGCGCGCTGTCGGTGCTGCATACGCCACACACGCAGGCCTTCGGATAGGGGCCCGGCCGGGCTCGTGCATCATCCGATGGAGCGCCGCCGGCCGGAATCGACACCGGCCGCGGCGGACACGGGCTCCACGCCGGCGAGCGACTAATTGGAGTGGCTGAGCGTACCGCTGCGGCCTTGACGCCGACCGACAGGGACGGAGTTGCGTGGCGCCGCGCACGAAAGCCGTGAGGTACCCAGCCGGCGGCAGCCATGATGTACCCAAACGGCGGCAGCCATGAGGTACCCGAACGGCGGCTGGCCTGCGGGACCTGCGGCCTTGGGTCAGCTGCTCCAACCGGCTTCAGGCCATCACCCGGCTTTGAGGCAGCCGGCAGAGCGCCGCCCCTCGGCCCGTAGCGTTGCCCCATGATGGCCGGCGCGAAGGCGGATCAGGCCCGGCCGTGGCGGGAGATCAGCTGGCCTGGCGCTTTTCGTCGCCGATCCAGGTCTTGGAAACCGGCTCCTCGACGGTCATCCGCTCCGTCTGGCCCGCGGGCTTGGGAGACGGGCGTGGCCGGCTCCGCGAGGCGCCCGTTCGCGGCGGGAAGGCGAGCGCAATCTCGAACCGGTCGAGCGAGAGGTTCGGGTTCCAGTATGGATCGGAGTCGAGCTTCTGGCCCCAGCGCTGGCGCATCCGCGCCGCCGCCGTGCGGGTGGACCTGACCGACCCCGCACGCTGCCGCGGCGCGGCGTCGCGATGACGCAGTTCCGCATAGGGTGTCCAGACGATGCGTTGCCCCATCTCGGCCAGCTTCAGGCAGAGATCGACGTCGCTGAACGCAGTCAGGGCCAGAACCTCGTCGAACCCCCCAGCCGCCAGAAACGCTTCACGGCGGAGCATCAGACACTGGCCGCTCACGGCAGTGACGTCGCGGGCAAGCTGCAGATGGCCGAAATAGCCGGTGCGGGCGCGCTGGCACCCGACAAACGGGGTGAACGCCACGTCGCGGCCGGCAACGGCGATTCCCGCGTTGCAGATGGTCCCGTCCGGCCCCAGCAGTTTCGCGCCAACCGCGCCGACGCCGGGCCGCACGGCCTGGGACACCAATTCGCTCAGCCAGGTCTCGTCGGTCGGCTCGAGCCGGGGATCGAGCCAAAGCAGCAGAGACCCGCGGGCCGCCGCAGCGGCAGTCATTCCCGTCGCATCGTGGTCGCTGATGCGCCGCACCCGCGGGTCCGTCGCCGGGGTGCCGGGCAGTGCCGGCGTGTTGGCCTCGCCTGAGATGATCAGCAGCTCCAGCTCCGGATAGCCGGCCCGGTGCAGCAGTCTGTCTATACATTCCGGCACGGAGAATCCGGGTCCGTCGCAAGAAATGATCACCGACACCAGAGGCGCGGGTGACGGCACAGGGTACACCACCCGGGTCCAGCCGGGCACGAGGGTGGCAGGCTGGACCTTGGCGTCCGGTTGCATGCGAGCAATGAATTCGCTGATCGCCTGTCGACCATTCTGGATGCAGCGATCGCGCGCCGCCTCCGAGAACGTTCGGTCCGCCGCCCCTTGACGCCAGTGGTACAGCACTTTCGGGATATGGGCGATGCGATCCGCGCGAGTCTCTGCAACCATCCGCAACGCGAGATCATAGTCCTGACTGCCTTCGAACCCTGTCCGGAAGCCTCCGATCTGTTCGATCAGTGCGCGCCGGTACACGCCGAGGTGGCTGATCAGGTTCTGACCCAGGATTAATTCCATATTCCAATCGGGTTTGAAGTACGGATGGGAGCGGCGGCCCTCATCATCAATATGGTCTTCGTCCGAATAGATAATGTCGACGTTCGGCTGATCCACGATCCTTGCCGCAACCTCGTGCAGCGCATGCGGAGGCAGGATATCGTCATGATCGAGCAGGGCGACGAAAGCTCCGGTCGCCAGTCGCAGCGCTGAGTTTGAGGCGGCCGAGATATGACCGTTCCGCTCTCGTCGCAGCAGCTTGATACGGTGGTCCTGAGTGGCGGCCTCGCGCAGCACCGCGACCACTGCCGGGTCGGTCGACGCATCGTCGCTGATGCATAACTCCCACCAGGGATATAACTGATCTCGCACCGAATGGATCGCCGCCAGCAGATGCTCCGGCGGCGGGTTGAACACCGGCATCAGCACAGAAATCAGCGGCGGGTCGGGCATTCGGACGATCTCCGCCACGATGCCGCGGCGGGTATCGTCATCGACACGGTCGTACAGCCGGATCCAGGCTGGATAGTCGCGTTCGATGTTGCCCATGTCGGGGTTGATCAGGCCGAGGAAGCGGTTCACGCGGGAACGCATTCCCGGTGGCAACTGCGCCGCCATCCCGGTCAGGCCACGCAGCGCAACTGGCACCCAGGGCCGCGGCATCGATGCTCCGATCCGGCGCAGAACCCGGGCTCCCGACGCGGTGCGGGCGCGAGGCGGAGCCTGGGTATCTGGCGCAAGAGGCATCACGGCTTCGCGCGGTTCAGTGGCATCAGTCTCCGATATCGTCCTGATCCAGGTGCTCTTTCCAAAAAGTGAATCCTGCAAGGGCTGCTCCTTCACCCCTCACAAACGTGCGTTCCAACTATGGCAAAAAAGCGCTGCAAGGGATCGTACGATTCCGTGTGCCGCATGACATGAATGTGAGGCGAAGGAAAAGTGCTTCCCGAGCATTCGATGGGCGAATTCCGTTGGCCCGGCGCGGTCAAAAGTGGCGGGCGGATCGACGAGCCGCGCTGTGCGCGCACCGGATTTCGCGGCCGAGGATCATCCTCTGGTGGTTGATGCAGGGCGTCTCGAGCCGAGTCGCACCCGGTGGCGTGCCGCAAGCTCGGGGGCAGTACGGCACCGGCCCAGCGCGGCTTGCCCACCGAACCATTCCCTCGGCCTGCTCACGGAACCATCCACCGGCCCGCCTCGCAGGCGGATCCCCCAAGCGCAGGTTTCCAAAAGCGGGGTTCCAAAGGCGCTGTCCCGCGGATTGCTGTCCAACCGGGCGCTGTCCCAAGGGGTGCGGTCTCAGGGGGTGCGGTCTCAGGGGGTGCGGTCCCAAGGAGGTGCTTCCCGCGGATTGCTGTCCCACCGGGTGTGGTCCCAGAGGGCGCTGTCCCTGGGGTGCGTCCCAGGGGGTGCGGTTCGGTTCAGCGGCTCTTCGCCCAGGCCTCGTAGCGCGCCTTGTTCTCCGCATTCGGCGGATACAGCCCGGGCAACGCCGCACCGTCGTTCACCTGGTTCATGATCCACTCTTCGAGGCGTTCCTGTTCGGATGCGACCGCCGCGACGTCCGCCACCAGCTTTTGCGGGATAACCACTGCGCCGTCGTCATCGACCATGATGACGTCATCGGGAAACACGGCGACGCCGCCACAGCCGATCGGCTCCTGCCAGTTCACGAACGTCAGGCCGGTAACGGAGGCCGGAGCGGCGGCGCCCTGGCACCACACCGGCAGTCCGGTTCCAAGCACCCCGGCGAGATCCCGCACCACGCCGTCGGTAACCAGGCCCGCCACGCCCTTTTTCGCCATACGGGCGCAAAGGATATCGCCGAAGATGCCGGCGTCGGTGACACCCATCGCATCGACGACGGTGATGCAGCCTTCCGGCATGGCTTCGATGGCGGAGCGGGTCGAGATCGGCGAGGACCAGGATTCCGGAGTGGCCAGATCTTCGCGCGCCGGTACGAAACGCAAGGTGAAGGCGCGTCCGATCAGCCGCGGCTGCCCGGTGCGGATCGGCTTCGTGCCGCGCATCCACACATTTCGCAGGCCCTTCTTCAGCAGGACGGTGGTGATCGTGGCCGTGGAAATCCCGGCAAGGGCGGCAAGTGTCGTGGAATCTATCGTCATTGGCAGTTCCGATCTCCTGGTGGGCCAGCAGGCTTCGCTCTATTGACGCGCCAGTTATGCGGGGCGCGCAAGATGCCTCTTGCCCGGCCGGGGGAGCGTCCGGGGGCGATGCCGATCGATGCCAGACATCGTGTCTGGCGCTGTCATGATATTGTTCACATCTGGGGCGACGTGATCAGACTGAGACCGCCGTGCCCGCGTGGTTCGGACAAGGGTACTGTGGCGTGCTGGCTGACGCAGATTTTGTCCCGTGTTTTCAGGTATTTGTCCGCGCGGAGGCGTGTGGCACTTTGCTTTGAGCGTCAACCTGGCCCGCGGTTCGGGTATTCATCCCCCCGGCGGATTGGCCAGCAGCGATTGCGCGTGTTCGGTCAGCTTCGCCAGCGCGCGGTGCAGTGCGTTCCATTCCGATCGGGTCAAACCAGGCGCGAGGGCGGCTTCGATGTTCATCGCGGTTGGGCCGACCTCGGCGAACATGCTCGAGCCCTTTCGTGTCAGCCGCAGTAATCGTCCGCGGCCATCGTTGGGGTCCGGCGTCTGCCGCAGCAGCCCTCGGGCCACGAGGCTTGCGGCGGCGCGACTGACCTTGACCTTGTCCATCGCCGTTCGCTCGCCGGCGGCGGTTGGTGACAGGACGTTATATCGGCCGATCGCGGCGAGCAGGCGCCACTCCGGCATGGCCAGGCCTGACGGCGCGAGGTGATGCCGCATCATCACATTGGATACGGACTCGGCGGCTACGGACAGACGGAAAGGTAAGAAATCTTCAAGCCGGAACTCGCCTTCGCGAGCGTCTTCATCTGCGGCCACTGGTCTTTTCACTTGAAACCACCCCGAATCGTCATTCAATTATGCCGGAGAAGTCGCCACGTAACAACTGGCAACATATTCGCGCATGCACATTTTGACCCGCGAATGCCCTTTTGACCCGAGTGTGATGAGAACGGCGAAACAACGGCCTCAAGCGCGTGGGAAAATTGCCCAGCGGCTCATTTTGTTGGCTGCTCATACACGAATCATACGCCGGTGTGAATTGCCCACGCGAGCGTGACCACAGCGTGATTCGTGCCTCCAGCAGTACAATTGGCCCCCCGGCGTTTACCAGGCAGGGATAGACCACCGGATGTTAGTGCCGACTACTTGGCAGTAAAAATACAACCTGGACGCGAAGTAAAACTGGTGGCATTTCCGGATGCGGGAACTGCGTCGGGAACCGTGTCGTGATTGGATTTGCGGTCTCACGCGGTCGCGACTGGTCAATCTCCGGTCGTGACCGAAGGGCAATGGCATTGACCCCGATGGCGTTGACAACGGAATGGCACTGCGTCGGGCGGGCCACGCGGGCCGCTGCGCCGTCCGATGGCTTGGCCGCGTCCTTTCAGGAGACGGTTTGCATATCGTACCGTTGCGGCTTTCTGTCGCATATATCTCGTGATTGCTGCTGATGCTTGCTTCATTGCTCCGTAGCGGTTATCGGTCATTCATCGAAACGACTGGCGCCGGCGCGACTTGATCGTCTGCGGCGGGCCTGGAGCGAAACTTGATATTTCACGGTCCGCCGTTGCGCATTCCCAAGCGGGAGGGGGCGATCGGGCGTGCGAGCAGCCAGCCAATGGCCGAGCCCGCCCGCAGATCGGGCGGCCGGCCGTCAAACGTCTTCCCCCATGGACGTCTTGCCCCACGGACGTCTTGCCCCACGGGCGTCTTGCCCCCTGCACGTCCTGCCCCATGGACGCCGGCGCCACTGGACGTCTTAATGGTGCGTGCCGAGCCGCCGCACCGCACCGGCACGCACCGGCCAGTGCCGACGCAGCGGCGGCAGATCCTGCCACGCAAGCCCTGGCCGCCGCACACCGGGCAGCTGGATCCGCCGTACCAGGTACGCTTCGGGCGGTGTGGAGCGCGATGGGAGTCCGGGGCGGCCGGGAACAGACACCCGCGGCCATCGCCAATGACGCTGGCACGCGACCCGCCGACAGGAGCAGCGGCCGGGGTGTTGTCCGGCGGAGCACGGTCCCCCGAGCCCGTCGCATCCCGAGCCTCTCGTATCCCGATCCCGAGCCTGTTGGATGAAGATCCGCCGGACGCCCGGACGGATCGGCGCTTGCCTGCTGGCGCCGTCGTCGCTATACCCCGCCCCCTGTCTGCGAGACCGGGCCTGGAAGGGCATGCCCGGCCGCGACTGCTTGCCGGCTTTCACCCAGTCCGGGTGGGCAAGCGCGAACCAGAAGGAGACCAAAATGCCCAAAATGAAGACCAAGTCGTCGGTCAAGAAGCGGTTCAAGATCACCGCGACCGGCAAGGTCCTGGCCGGACCCGGCAGGAAGCGCCATTGCCTGATGGCTCGCACCCAGAAGGCCAAGCGGAGCAACCGTGGCAGCCAGACCCTGACCCATGCTGATGGAATTACCGTCAAGCAGTGGGCCCCTTACGGCATCGCATAAGGAAAGGGGCACGCCATGGCACGCGTCAAACGGGGCACCACCACCCACGCCCGCCACAAGAAGGTCCTTGAGCAGTCCAAGGGCTTCGTTGGTCGGTCTTCCACGAATTACCGCATCGCGCGGGAGCGGCTGGAAAAGTCGCTGCAATACGCCTACCGCGATCGCCGGGTGAAGAAGCGCGAATTCCGCGGGCTTTGGATCCAGCGCATCAATGCGGCGGTGCGCGAGCACGGGATCACCTACTCGCAGTTCATCGCCGGGCTGAAGAAGGCCGGGATCGAGATGGACCGCAAGGTCCTCGCCGCCATCGCCTACGACGATGCGGCCTCATTTACGGCGATCGTGCAAAAGGTTCAGGCCGCCCTGGTCTAGCGCCGACCGTCGTTTTCTCCTTCGCCACACCCGGGTAACCGAACAGGCGGAGGACGCCCCGCCGTCCGAGCACGATCGTGCGGGCTGATGGCCGGGCGGGGCAGTGGCGGGATATGACGAAAAAAGCGGGGGTCGCCTGAACAGGGCGGCCCTTTGCGTGTACGGGACACTCCTATGAATGAAGACCTGGAAGCCCTGAAGACCGCCACAGACGCCGCTCTGGCCGGTGCCGCCGATCTGCGCGCATGGGATGCCATCCGCATCGGCGTGCTGGGCCGCAACGGCAGCCTGACCGGCATGCTGCGCGATCTGGGTAAAACGCCCCCGGAACAGCGCAAGGATCGCGGCGCGGCCCTGAACCGGCTGAAGGACGCTCTGACCACCGCGATCGAGGCGCGCAAGACCCAGCTCGAGGACGCCGCACTGGACGCTCGCCTGCTGTCGGAACGCATTGACCCGACCCTGCCGCCGCGACCGCGCGACACCGGCCTGATCCATCCGATCGCCCGTACGATGGAGGAGATCGCCGCCATCTTCGGCGCCATGGGATGCACCGTTGTGGACGGACCGGACGTGGAGAGCGACTGGTTCAACTTCGGCGCGCTGAACATCCCGCCGCATCATCCCGCCCGCGCCGACCACGACACCTTCTATCTGCCGCCGCGTGACGACGGCGCACCGCCGGTGCTGCGGACCCATACCTCGCCCGGCCAGATCCGCACCATGCTGTCGCAGGAGCCGCCGATCCGCGTCATCGTCACCGGCCGCACCTACCGCGCCGACCATGACGCCACCCATTCGCCGATGTTCCATCAGTGTGAGGGGCTGGTGATCGACCGCGGCATGACGCTGGGACATCTGAAAGGCTGCCTGATCGACTTCCTGCGCACGTTCTTCGCGATCTCCGACCTGCCGGTCCGGTTCCGCTCATCCTATTTTCCGTTCACCGAACCCTCGATGGAGGTCGATATCGGCTGGAACCGCCGCACCGGGGAACTCGGGCGCGGCGGCGACTGGCTGGAGATCCTGGGCAGCGGCATGGTCCACGCCCGCGTGCTGGCCAATTGCGGCATCGATCCGCGTGATTGGCAGGGTTTCGCCTGGGGCATGGGCGTGGAGCGGATCACCATGCTCAAGCACGGCATGGCCGATCTGCGGCCCTTCTACGAGTCCGACATCCGCTGGCTGCGCCACTACGGGTTCAACCCGCTGGCGCCGACGATGCTGCATGAGGGGGTCTGAGCCATGAAATTTACGCTTTCGTGGCTGAAGACGCATCTGCAGACCGACGCGCCGCTGGAGCAGATCACCGATACGCTGACCCAGATCGGCCTGGAACTGGAAGGGGTCGAGAACCGCGGCGCCACCCTGGCCTCCTTCCGGGTGGCGCATGTTATCGAGGCGGTGCAGCACCCCAATGCCGATCGGCTGCGTGCCTGCCGGGTGGATACCGGCGACGGCATCGTGTCCGTCGTGTGCGGCGCGCCGAACGCCCATACCGGCATGAAGGCGGTGTTCGCGGCCCCCGGCGCGTTCATTCCCGGCACCGGGATCACCCTGAAGGTCGGCGAGATCCGCGGCGTGCAAAGTGCCGGGATGCTGTTGTCTGCCCGCGAGATGGGTCTCGGCGATGACCACTCCGGGATCATCGAACTGCCGAACGATGCCCCGGTCGGCATGCCGTACCCGGAGTATGCCGGGCTGGACGATCCGGTGATCGAGATCGGCGTCACCCCGAACCGTGGCGACTGCTTCTCGGTCCGTGGCGTGGCGCGTGATCTCGCTGCCGCAGGTCTCGGCGTGCTGAAGCCGTTCGCACCCCCGGTGATCCCCCCGTCATTCGACGGCGGCCCGCGTTGGGAGATCGCATTCGCGGAGGCCTGTCCCTGGATCCTCGGGCGGACGATCCGCGGCGTGAAGAACTCCCCCAGTCCGAAATGGCTGCAGGACCGGCTGACCTTCATCGGGCTGCGGCCGATCAACGCCCTGGTCGATGTCACGAACTTCTTCACCTTCGACCTCGGCCGGCCGTTGCACGTGTTCGATGTCGCCAAGCTGTCTGGCGACGTTCTGACACTGCGCCGTGGCGCCGGAGAGACGATGCGGGCGCTGAACGGCAAGGACTACGTCATCGACCCGGAGGACTGCGCGATCTGCGATGCCGCGGGGGCACAGTCGCTCGCTGGGGTGATCGGCGGCGCGGCGACCGGCTGTGACGAAACCACGACAACGGTCTTCGTCGAGTGCGCGCTGTTCGACCCGATCCGGATCGCGCGGACCGGACGGCGGCACCAGATCGTCTCGGACGCGCGCCAGCGGTTCGAGCGCGGGCTCGATCCGGCGCTGATGCCCGACGCGATCCAGGCGGCCACGGCCCTGATCCTGGACTTGTGCGGCGGCGAGCCCGGCACCGTGACCGCGGCCGGCGCCGAACCGGCCTGGCAGCGGGACGCGACGATGCGGTTCGAACGGATTGCCAGCTTCGGGGGTTCGGACATCGCAGCCGACGCGGCGGTCGCATCGCTGGAACGTCTGGGTTTCGTCGTGCGCCAGCGTGAGGCAGAGCGGGTTACCGTCGCGGTCCCGTCCTGGCGCAACGACATCGCGGCACCGATCACCCTGGATCAGTCTCCCACATTGGAGCCTGCGAAGGCCGCCAAGGCTGCGGAAGGATGTGCGGCGGTTGAGGCCGAGAACGACCTTGTCGAGGAGGTTCTGCGCCTGCGCGGATTGGACGCAGTGCCCGCGGTCTCGCTGCCGCGCGAAAGTCCGGTGCCCGCGGCTACGCTCACCGCTCGGCAGCAGCGCAGCGCACTCGCCCGCCGGACCCTGTCGGCGGCTGGCCTGATGGAGTGCGTGACGTTCAGCTTCATGGCGCGGGCGGATGCCGATCGCTTCGGTGCGACGCCGAATGCGCTGCGCCTGAGCAACCCGATCGCCGCCGATCTCGATCAGTTGCGACCCACCCCGCTGGCGACGCTGGCCCTGGCGGCGCGGCGCAACGCGGCGCGCGGCTACGCGGATGTCGCGCTGTTCGAGATCGGGCCGGCGTTCGCGATCGATGCGCCGGAGGGACAGAAGCTGGTCGCCGCCGGACTGCGCGCCGGCGCGACGCCGCGGAACTGGCTGGTGCCGCAGCGTCCGGTCGACGCGATGGACGCAAAGGGCGACCTGTGGGCGCTGCTGACGTCGGTCGGCGTGCCGTTGGAGGCGTTGCAGGTGACCACGGATGCGCCGTCGTTTCTGCATCCCGGACGGTCGGGCATGGTGCGCCAGGGGCCGAAGACCGTGATGGGGTACTTTGGAGAGATCCACCCGAGGCTGCTGGCCGCGCTGGACCTGCCCGGGCCGATGGTGGCGTTTGAGTTGAACCTGGACGCGGTCGCCGATCCCAAGAGGCGCAGGAAACCCGCACCTGATCTGCCGGCATTCCAGCCGGTGCGGCGCGATTTCGCATTCCTGGTGGATAGCATGGTCCCGGCCGACAGTGTCCTGCGCGCCGCCAAGGGCGCGGAACGGGCGCTGATCACCGCGGTGTCGCTGTTCGACCTCTACGAAGGCGACAAGATGGCCGAGGGTAAGAAATCGTTCGGCGTCGAGGTGACCTTCCAGCCGCGTGAGCGCACCCTGACCGATGCCGAGATCGAGGCCGCCTGTCAGAAGGTGATCGCCGCC